>CAYTFM010000303.1:0-1778 GCA_964436735.1 uncultured Victivallales bacterium
CGCGCCGTCGACGCCCGCCGACGCCAAGGAGCGTGATATCGACGTGCTTTTCGTCGGCACGTTCATCGACTATCAGAAGGCCCGCGAGGAGTGGTTGACGTTCCCTCGGTCGATCGTTGCCGTGTTCGAGGGGATTCTTGACTGCATGCTGGCGGATGAGACGCGCAGCCTTGAGGAGGCGGCTCGACATGTGCTTGAGGGACTCGGTTTCTATCCGTGCAACCGCGAGTTCTACCGCTTCTTCACGCATTTGCATCTGGTCGACCGCTTCGTCCGCGGGTATCGTCGCCACCAATGCCTTGAGATCCTCTCCCGCTCGGGATTGCGCATGGAGTGCTACGGCAACTGGACTGAGGCGAAGCTGGCGTCGACGAAGAAGTTCACGATCAAGCCTGCCATCGACATGGCGGAGACCATCGCGCTCTACAAACGCGCCAAGGTGGTTATCAATGTGCTGCCCGGTTACATTGATGGCGCCCATGAGCGTATATTCTCGGCGATGCTCGGCGGTGCCGCCTGCGTATCCGACCGCAGCAGATTCCTTGAGGAAGAATTCGTGGATGGACGTGACCTCCTGCTTTTCTCGCATCGGAACTCGGGCGTTCTTCCCGAGGCTCTTCATACGCTCCTCGCCAATGGCCGAAAACTCCGTGAGTTGGCGCAGAATGGACATGCCAAAGTTCTTGCGGCCCACACGTGGCAGGAACGGGCGAAGAAGCTGCTTGCGATCACCGAGACGTGCAAGTTCCTTTCGTTAAATGACAAAAAACTTTCGTTTTAACTATAGATTCCCGAATCCGCCACCGCGGATTTTCGCTCCGCTCTATTTTGAACCCTGAACCCTGAACCCTGAACCATGTCTCAGTTCTCCCCCAATGTTCTCGCGCTGGTGACGGCGCGCGGCGGTTCGAAAGGACTCCCCGGCAAGAACCTCCGACCGCTTGCGGGAAAGCCCCTCATCGCCTGGAGCATTGAGGCCGCCAAAGTCAGCCGTTTTACCCGGCGGGTCGTGGTCTCGACGGACGACCAACCGATTGCAGATGTCGCTCGCCAATGGGGAGCCGACGTCCCTTTTATGCGCCCGCCTGAACTCGCCCGCGACGACACGCCTCATCTGCCCGTCATCATCCATGCCGTCACCTGGCTTGAGGATAACGAGGCGGAGGTCTTTGACTATATCCTTCTGCTCCAGCCGACGTCGCCGCTGAGGAGCGCCGAGGATATCGACTCGGCGATCCGTCTCGCCTATGAGAAAAATGCGGAAAGCGTCGCAAGCGTGTCCGAGGCCCTGTCGCATCCTTACCTCTGTAAAACTATTGGTTCCCATGGAGAACTGAGCCCCTTCATCACGCCTCCTACGGGGCTCGATTTACGACGACAGAATCTCCCCAAAGCCTATGCGTTGAACGGCGCGCTATATCTGACGCGTCGGGATGTGTTGCTTGAAGGGAAGCGCATTCATGGTGAAACCGCCCTCGCGTATGTCATGCCCTTTGAGCGGTCATTGGACATCGACGACGAACTGGATTTCCAAATAGCCGAATACCTCGTTGGCGGCGCACAGGTTAGATCGTAGTGCGATGCTGAGCATGCGCACAATCCTCTTTGACGACTCTGCGCCTTGATTTCAATCATCTGCCACATACGTTTACGTTGCACATCAAGCCTGAGGTGATGAATATGCTGCCTACCTATGAAGCGGAATATCGGTCGGGAAAAGTGTTGATCAAGAATCCCCCGAAGCACATCAAAGCATCACGATTGCTTGTTATTTTCCT
>CAYTFM010000303.1:1818-11185 GCA_964436735.1 uncultured Victivallales bacterium
GCGGGATGTGCGACAAGCCGTCATTCGTCTCCAAAAGCATTTCGCAGTTCCTGAGCGGAAGCTGGTTGACGAGTTAATCAAGGATCGGAGAAGGGAAGCGGCTATGGAATGGCAATAAGCAGATTCCACGTTCTCGCCAAGGAATGCTTATTGCCTCTCGACAACGCGCTCCATAACTGTACGAGAGACACATCTTATGTATGATCGACGTCTTGTCGCCTTTACTCTGTCGGCACTGCTTGTGCTGTCCCTCACGTTGCTATCTAATGATGACCCGTATGATATCGGTCCTGATGGGGCGAAAGACGATGTCCTGGTCTACGCGTTATGCATCGAGCCGTCCAAGGCGGAGTACCCTTCGTGGTGTGAGCTTTGGATTAGAACGGACAAAGTGACGAGTCTCAAAGGATACTCGTTCGCTGACCATGATGGGACGATTTACAAATTCGCATCAGATTTCCCTGTTAAAAAGAACGAATTCGTCCTCGTCTGCTTCTACAAGGGCGATAAAATATCGGCGGAATTTCTCGAATCCATTCCGAAAACGGTGAATGTGGTGAATGTGTTCAACAACAAAACATTTATCGAAATGAGTACCCTCCCAAAGACGGAGAAGTATACCATAAAACAAGAAGCCATGAAAGATTACGATAAAGGAGTTAAGGAATTTGACGAGTATTTTAAGTCCGCAGACAAAAGCGCTAAACCGTTCCCATTTTCGGGATATGACCAAATAATATTGAAATTAATAGACCCCCTTCTTTACACCAGGTATGAGCCGTTGGCGAAGGAGTATTGTTTGAAAAACGGCATCCCCGAAAAGTATAAAGACATATTAGTCTGCATCCGCTACGGGAGTCCTATTTACAAAAACGAATTAGCACTGCTGGACGACAAGGAGCAGCCTATCGAGTATCTTCATTGGGGTGGGTTTTGGGATGAGAGCGATATAGTTAGCGAATATCCTCTTTTTAAGAAAGCCAATCGGAATGTGCAGGGGCTAACCCTGTATCGAAGTATGGATGAGGGTTTTGAGCTTTTCTTTCCCGAGGAGGAGTTTAGGGAGATGAAAAAAGAGCGTCTCGGCCCTGACGCTGATAAGATCAATTACTACCCAATGAACATTGGTTTCAAGCGGATATACAACTCGACACAACTCAGAAATTACAGTGAAGTCCTTGGCAACCCTTATCATATCGGCCTGATCCAGCCAATCGATCCAATCAAGAAGGCGCATGTGTGGACAACCATAGGAGAGCCATTGAGCGAAAAAAGGGTTGCCGATATCAATATTGGGTTCGATTTTTCCTACCGTGACCCTTTCAAATGGGGGCTGCAGATTGAATTCGCTTCCGATAACGAGTTCAAGGATATCCTCTACACAAAAGATTTCGACACAGCGGAAACAGGGGAAGGACGGGATGATGGATTCAATTTAAAGATTCCAATCAACACGTTTAAGAACATATGCAAGCTGGAGAAGATGTTTTTCCGGATTCGTCGCATTCTTCCCGACAGCTACAAAACCGACTGGTTCGTCGGTGAGACTACTGAATTCAAACGATCGTTTGAAGGAGACCATAGCGATAATTCGGCGGACGAGGAGGAAACGGTGGAGGAATAACCCCCACTTACAACCATGGCGGCCTTACCCTCAAACAGCGGACTACCTTTCAACGACCTGCATGTCGTCTGCTATCATGGACTAGGCGACGCCATCCGCTATGCGTTTCCCCTGGCGCTCGCCCTCGGCCATGCGGGGAAAAGATGCTATCTGCACACAAGGGCGGGACTCGCCGAATGCATTGGACGTCAGCCACTGCTTGCGGCGGTCGCCGGAGCTGACGACGACTTCGTTTTTAAAAGTTTCTCGGGAGCCGAGGCCGCCGCCGCCGCCTATTTTGAGCCGTGGCGGCGGGAGGCGGGGGGCGTCGTCATCCTTGGCAGCAGTGTGTTCGACGCCGCTGTTGAGGGGTGCGTTCGGCGCGCGGGGATTCCGTGCTGGGGGAGGGCAGGGGCGTCGGCGAGTGGTCTTCCTCCCTCGAACACGTGGTTTGATACGCCGGAGTACTATCATGATGTGCAGGATTTATGCCGCCTCTTTGGTGTCGAGTCTCTTCCCCGATCAGAAATGATGATGCATCCGTTGGAGAGCGAGAAGCCTGCTGCCCAGCCCAAAAACGAGAAGGCAAGGATTGGCGTGCATTGTCTTTCCAACTGGCCGGCGCGCAGCTATCCGCACCGAGAGCGGTTGCTGGATATTTTGCGGCAGGAATTCGACGTGTGGAACTATGATGATCCGCCGTGTCAGAGCATCTCGCGGCTGGCGTGGATCATCCGCTCGAGCGCGGCGGTGCTCACGATCGACTCGATGGTGCTCCATCTGGCGCGGGCGCTTGGCGTGCTGACCCTGAATATTCAGGGACCTGTGTGGAAGCATCCGGATGAAGCTCCCTTCTTTATTCCTGGAACCAGGATCTCGCAGGAGGCGGTTCCGCTATCTGCCATCGACCGAAACGCGTCACCGCTGTCCGTGTTCCCGTCGGAGTTCATTGCGGAGGAGTTCACGCAGTTTCTCCACGCCGCCGACCGCTCCCGCTGGCAGGCCGTCACCCTTTTCGTCGGAGAAACGCCCGAGGGGAAAGGCCGGTAATCCGCTTGAAGGTCTTTGAAAGGTGGAACTCGTCGTAGAAGCCGGTCCGCTCGGCGATGGACTTCAGACTCTCGCCTTTGGCCACAAGTCCTTTGGCCAGATTGATCCGCAGCTTCGCCAGCGTGCGCAAAGGACTCTCTCCCGCCTCCGCCCGGTATTTGTGCGACAGCGTCGAAACGCTTACTCCCATGCGACGGGCGATGCCGGACAGCGCCAACGGCTTGTCAAGATTGTTCCGCAGATGATCTGCGACATCCTTGGCGAGAGTTCCTTTGCCGTCGGAACGTATGCTGGAACGGGCGAGAGAGAACATCCCGGGTTGCTCATCTTGGCAGGGTGTTGCCTGTCCCAGCAGGTCAGCGATCCTGAACAGATGGCTTTGCGCTGACAGAAAACCTTCTTCCCTCCTCGCATGGCAGTCTGCCACGGTCTGGGCCAACTCGGCCTCAAGTATCCCCTCGGGGTCGAGGAAACGCGCATAGCCGATCTTGTTTTTCATGAAGCGCTGCAGGTCGAGAAGTTCGCCGCCGGAGAACAGGAAATACATGCTTTGAAGTGGCGGCTTGGTGCCGGTCGTGTCCTCCCAGTACGGTAGATGCGGGGGATAGAGGTGGGCGACCCCGTGGCCGCGGTCGATCCACCTCCCACGTCCCGCTTTGCACGCACCCCCGGTCGTCACCGAATAGTCGAGAACCCAAAAACGATGCTGGATCTTGCCGCTTCGCGCCATGCTCATCCGGGTGTGCTCGTAGACGGCGAGGAGTGCGCAGGGCAATGCCGTGTGGCGAGCCTCGTCGAAATAGTGTCCAATAAGCGCAGGCTGGTGTGTCACGGAATCCTCACTGGTGAATTGCGAGAATATACATGTAGTATGCGATTCAAGCCATGCGACAATAATGTCAAGGATGCTATAATCTACAGGTGTGGTGATTAATGCAGCGATGAGTGAAATAGGAGGTTTCGAATGTCGGACATGGTGAAGACGGGGAAGGCCGCGGTCTTTTTGGAAGGCGAGAAGCGTTTTGATATCCGCGAGTATCCTGTGATTGCGCCAATGAAGAGCGAGGTGCTGATCCGGATGCTCAGGAGCGGCGTCTGCGGGACGGACGCTCATATCTGTGACGGACGTCTACCGCTGGGACGACGTGAGTTGATCATCGGACATGAATTGATTGGCGAAGTCGCCGACTGTGAAGCGGAAGTCACGCATGATGGGCTCGGTGCCCCGATTCGCTGCGGCGACAGAGTCGTCGCCTGCGTGGCGGTTCCCTGCGGGTTCTGCTTCAACTGCCATCGCGGCGGGACGGCAAGCTGTCTGAGCTTCGGCGTCACGTATCTAAAGGATCCTGCGCAAGTCCCGCACTTTCATGGTGGCTACGCCGAGTATCTTCACTCGCCCGCCGTCAATCTTGTGAGAATCCCCGACGGGGTCGATATCGACGCCGTCGCGGCGTTCCCGTGCGGAGGGCCCACCATCATCAGGGCGTTCGAATACGGCGGGGGACTCGAAAAAGGGGAACTGGTCGTCGTGCAGGGAACAGGCTCCTTGGGGCTTTTCGCCATCGCGTGGGCTGTCAGCAAGGGATGCCGAGTCATCGCGATCGGCTCCGAAGCGAACCCGGCGCGTCTTGCGCTCGCTGGCGAGCTTGGCGCGGAGCAGACGCTGAACTTCAGAGGCGTCTCCGAGGAGGAGAGGTTCAAGATCGTTAAGGAGCGGGCGAAGAAACTCGGCCGCGGCGACGGCGCCGACGTGGTCGTCGAGGCCACCGGATCGCCCCGGGCGGTTCCCGAGGGAATGCGCCTCGTCCGGACCAGGGGCAGGTACCTTGTTCCGGGGCAGTACTCGCTCAGCGGGAAAGTCGAGATCCAGCCAGAACTCATCACATTCAAGGCCATGAGGATCATCGGTAGTGGACAGTATATGCTCTCCGATGTGGGGACGTATCTTGAATTCCTGAAAGCCAACCCCGGCTGTCAGGCGATATTCTCCCGATGCGTCACTCATCGCTTCACCGTGGAGCGGGCGGCGGACGCGGTTGCCGCTGCGGCTTCCGGCGCGGCGGTCAAGGCGGTGCTGGTGGGGAACTGAGGATGTATTCTCCGGGAGGATGAGGACGATGAGGAAGGAATGGGAAACGCTTCTTGAGGAGCAAAGAGCCCGGCAGCATGCGGAGATTTTGTCCGATCGCCGATTGATAGATTGGCGCGGAGTCCTCTCGCCGGCGCTCAGGCCTTTCGATTTGGCGCGGTATTGGCGCGGCATCTCATACGATGAAAATCCGGGGATGCCTGACCCGATGGAAAGGGCGCTCGCTTTGAAGAAGACCCTCGAGCGGGTCGATACGCATCTCCTTGAAGGCGAGCCGTTCTGTGGCAGCCTCGACAGCTTCCGGCTTTCATCCCTACCCCCATGGCTGCCACAGGAGCGATACCAGGAGGGCATCGATGCCGAAGCCCGAAAAGGAACGCGCAGTTTCTGGGGAGGGATTGACCACACCCTTCCCGACTATCCGATGCTGCTCGCTGATGGAATCGGTGGCGTCAGAAGAAAGGCGGAGCAGGCGGAAATGGCCCTGGGACGGACCGACCGGGAGCGCACTTTTCTTGGCGCGGTCATGGTCGCTCTTGACGCGCTCTCCCTGTTCATCGGCCGGCATGCGGACGCCGCGGAAAGAGCAGGCGACGGGGAGATGGCTCTCAGTCTTCGCCGCATCACCAACTCGCCGCCGCGTGGCCTCCTCGACGCCATGCGCCTGGTGTGGTTCACGCATCTTGTCTTGACCTCGGAGGGACGGGGCGCCATGGCCCTTGGAAGAGCGGATCAGTACCTGCTACCGTGCTATCGGCGGGATGTGGAGGAGGGGATACTGACACGCCGGGAGGCGCAGGATCTTTTCTGCCACCTCTGGGTGAAAATCGACGCCATGGGGCAGGTGACGAACATCTGCGTCGGAGGAATGGCGTCCGACGGAACCGATGCCACCAACGAGTTGAGCTACCTGTGCCTTGAGGCGACCCGTTTAGTGCGGTCGCCTTCGACCAATCTTTCCGCACGCTTCCATGACGGCACCCCCGACGACTTTCATGTGGCCTGCGCCAAGGTCATTCGCACCGGCATCGGCTTTCCCGCCATCTTCAACGATCATGTGACCGTCGCCGGTCTTGAGTCCCTCGGGGTTCCCGCCTCGGACGCTCGGGATTATTGCATGGTCGGATGCGTCGAGACGATGTTGGCCGGCCGCCAGCCCCCCTGGTCCGATAGCCGCTTCAATCTGCCGCTGTGCCTCTCGGCCGCCCTCGATGAACTCCGAGGGCGGGTGGTGCTTACGTTCAATGATGTGTGGGACGCGTTCGAGTCGAACGTGGCGAGCCGACTGCGGGAGCACACCACGCAGGTCGACGCTCATGTCGCGCGGTATCCCGCCGAGGCGTTCTCCGATCCGCTTCTCTCAGCTCTTACGAGGGACTGCGTGGCGCGGGCTCGAGACCTGCATGACGGCGGGGCGCGTTTCGGACGGTACCATGGCTTTGCCCGCATGGGGCTTGGCACCATCACCGATTCTCTCTCTGCTGTGCGAGAAGCTGTTTTCATCAAAAAGCTGTTCACCTTCGACGAGGTTATGGATGCGGTCGATGCGGACTTCGAGGGTTGTGAGCATATCCGCCGCGCCCTTTTGAACGAGCCTAAATACGGGAACGACATTCCAGAGGTGGACGCCCTCGCCGCCCGTGTGGTGGATGGCTTCACCGCCGCATGTCTTGGCGAGCGGATGCGTGGTGGCGGACGCTTCATTCCTCTGCTCGGTTCAAACATACAGAACATTTCGGCGGGGAGGGAGCTTAAGGCGACCACCGATGGCCGACGCGCCTTCGAACCGCTGTCCGACTCGGCCTCGCCAAGTTTCGGACGCGATCTGCGTGGGCCGACCGCTTTCCTCGGCTCCGTCGCCGTCCCCGACTATACCTCCTCGGTAGGCGGCACCGTCGTCAACATGCGCTTTGCCCCCGAGCACTTCGCCGGAGACGAAGGGGTGCGGCGATTCGTCTCCTTTTTGAAGGTGTTCATCAAACGGCGCATCCATGAGCTGCAATTCAATTTCACCGGAACCGAAACTCTCGCGGACGCCGTGGCGCATCCCGAGCGGTACAGAGATCTCGTTGTCAGGGTCAGCGGCTTCTCCGCGTTCTTCGTGAACCTTCCCCCGGAAGTCCAAAACGATGTCATCCGGCGCAGAGCGCATGACGCGGGGTGATGTTGACGATCCCCGCGCTGGTCGAGGAGGGGGTGGCGGTGTATTGTTTTAAGAGATGGCTGCACACAATCACCCCAGAGCGGAAAAGCTTGGAGACGCGGTATGGCATATAAGAATCTTCTAGTCACTGGCGGGGCCGGTTTCATCGGCTCGAACTTCATCCGGCATCTTTTCGAGAAGAGCGACTTCATTGGTCGGGTCGTCAACCTCGACTCCCTCTCCTATGCGGGCAACCCCACCAACCTCGAGGACGTCGCCGCCGCGCATGGCGCGCACGGAGGGCGGTACGCTTTCGTCAAGGCCGACATCCGCGACTTCGCCGCCCTGGACAACGTGTTCGCCCAGTACGAGATCGACGCCGTCTGCCATTTCGCCGCCGAGTCGCACGTCGACCGCTCCATCTGCGGCCCCAAGGACTTCATCGAGACCAATATCGTCGGCACCTTCGCCCTTCTCGAGGCCGCGCGGAAGGCATGGAAAGGGCGGCACGACTGCCGCTTTCATCATGTCAGCACCGACGAAGTCTACGGTTCTCTGGGGGCGGAGGGGGTGTTTTACGAGACCACCCCCTACGATCCGCGCAGTCCGTACTCCGCCTCCAAGGCGTCGTCGGACCACATCGTCAGGGCATACCACCATACTTATCATCTGCCGATCAGCATCTCGAATTGCTCGAACAATTACGGCCCCTACCAATTCCCGGAGAAGATGATTCCTGTAATGATTCTCAACGCCTTGGAGAAGAAACCCTTGCCGGTCTATGGGAAAGGGGAGAATGTCCGCGACTGGCTGTATGTCGAGGACCACTGCTCCGCGGTCTGGGCCATCATGCGGTATGGACGCGTCGGCGAGACATATAACATCGGCGGAGAGTGTGAACGCCAGAACCTCCAGGTGGTGCATTGTATTTGCGACCTCATGGACGAACTCGCACCGACTCCCCCGTCAGGCATGGTCAAGAGCCACCGTGACCTCATCTCGTTCGTCACGGACCGCCCCGGGCACGATCTGCGCTACGCCATCAACTGCGATAAGATCAAGCAGGAACTCGGCTGGAGGCAGTCGGTCGACTTCGAGGCGGGGCTGCGCTCCACCGTCCAATGGTATCTGCATAATATGCCGTGGGTCGACAAGATCCGCACCGGCGAATACAAAAACTGGATGGACAAGAACTACTCCCGACGCTGACCTGCGGGGGGCGCCATGCGCGCAGATGCGGCACGAGTCCAGTGATGCGGAAAAGCTCGAAACGCCGCGGGATCGAGTTCATACATATGGGGTGATGAGGAGATGCTTCTTGTTGTCGCGATGCTGGTGGCTACCTATGTCGTCTCTGGGGTGGCATTGTCGGGATTCTTGCGCAGTTTTATCCTGCCAAGGGGGAATGAGGACGAGGGACGGTCTGATCCATGGCTGCCGCTGCTCATTGGATTCGGAACCGCACCCGCGTTGATCTCGTTGATTCTCTGTGTTCTGCTGCGCTTCTTTCCTCATCACGCCACTTCACTCTATTGCGCAGTGATGGCGGGGCTCTTCGCCCTCGTCGGCATTGTGGGGGGCAGAGGTCTGATGGCTCTCTACAAATCGCTTTCGAAATCCCTCGCCGCGGTTCTGCCGATCTCCCTTGCCGCCTTGTTCGCTTTTCTGCTTGCCGCGGTGTTTGTGGCGAGGATCTGCCATCAAGCGGTGGCGCTGCCGATTCATGGGCACGACGCCCTCGCCTATGCATTCGTTGGCAAATACATTTGCAAGGAGAAAAGTCTGGCGAACTATCCGATGAACGATCCTGACGCCGAGACTGGGATTGCCATCACGGAGGTCAACCATCCACCAGGTCTTGTTGGACTGTACGTATGGTTCCGCATGGTGTGCGATGGGGCGGCGTCGGACGTGGCGCAGCGCACGGTGGCCCCCCTGTACGGAATCTTCATTCTTGCGTTTCTATTCGTGCTGCTGAAAAAGAGGACCGACTCGGTGGCGTGGGCCGGCGGCGGGGTGCTTCTCTTGCTCGCCGCGCCGTGCTTTTGGCTCCAGTGTGTCGGTAACTCACTTGATCCGATCAGAATTTTCTTCATCCTGCTGGCGATAGTCGCATTCGTGGCGTTTATTGAAAAGGAGACGGTACGGAATGGATGCCTGCTGGCGGCGGCTCTTGGTCTCGCGTATTTCATGCATCGTGCCTCGTTGGCGTGGATACCCTTGATGTCAGTCGTCTATGTGTTGTTGTCCCGGCGTGTCAGGTGGAGGAAGAGTTGTCTTGCGGGGCTTCTCCTCTGTGGCTTGGCCTTCGCCTTTTTCGCTCACGGCAGGGCGGGGAAGATCGGCGAGTTCTCATTGAAGCCCGTCGAGATCGTGGACGTCCGCCGCGAGTACGTTTTCAGCAGCGAGTGGATGGAGCGGGCTGCCAGCGGGACAGCGTCATGGATTGAGATCCCGTGGGTGGAGCGGACGCAGATCCTCC
>CAYTFM010000304.1:0-1406 GCA_964436735.1 uncultured Victivallales bacterium
AGGGTGCTGAACAGGCGGGGTTCGAAAAAGTTGCGTTCCGTCACGATGGCGACATGGATATTCGAGTCGACGAAGGAGAGGTGCACGGTCTTGCCGCACTTCTGCTTGAAGTCGATGATGCGTCGCATAAGGCTGGTGGAGAGGAGGTAGCGGGCCTCGATCTGGTCGGTGGCGTAGACGACGAACGCTTTTTCGAATTCAGGATCCTCGAGCTTCACCAGCTCCTCGCTGCGAGAAAGATTCCATTCTTGCAACTTCTGCCCGATGAGCTTGCCGAACAACCCCTCGGCGCTGTCGGGGAGCACCACCGTCCTACCATTGAAATCCTTGCTGAAGTCGGCGACGAGATACAACCCTTTGAAGATCGTGCTCCATGACGTTTGTGTGCGTCCTTTGCTGTCTCGAGACTCGGACTTATGCTCCGCATGCACCTCCGAGAATTCGAGGCGTGTTTTTCCCACCACTCCCGAGATCATATCTTCGCCTGAGTAGCGGTCGACGCGCTCGGTGAAGAGTCCGCTCTTTGTGAACTCGCCCTGCGAGACGCATCCTTCCGGCGAATAGCTCAAATCGGGGCTGATGAAGCGGACGATGGCCCGTATGACTTCATTCTTGAAATGGGAGCGGAGGTTGGACTTCATGAAGTAGACAAGGAGGGCGACAAGGGCGATTTCTACTACAACGGGCAGAGCGAGGAGCATGGGGCCGGGAAGTCCTGCCACTCCGAGTGCGAGGAGGAGGGCGACCATATCGAAGAGGCCGAAGACAGCGCACGCGCCAATAATCCAGGCGACCATCGACCTCCGCCGTTTCTCGTTTTGTTCGAGAATCGGTTGAAGCGCGCTTTCGTAGAAACTGTGAAACCCGGCTGGTTCGGTCATATATCTATCCGAATTCACTTTGATTGTATGGGTGTGTTGGGGGTGCCGAGGAGTTTGCGGAGGCGCGGAAGCTCATCCTGGATGGGGGATTTTGCTTCACGCTCTCCCGTGTGCGCCTGCTTGCCTTCGAGAAATTCCTTGATGAGCACAAGATCGTCTGAGGTCGGATTGTCGGTGCAGGCGGGGGAGGGGGCATCGGGCATGGTGATGAGCAGGCGGAGTTTGGGGAGTTTGACGTCTGGCGCGCACTTACGGCAGAATTCGCGCTCGTCCAGCACAATGTCGAGGCCGAGTTTTCTCACTTCGGCGGCCTGGCGGCGCAAGGTGTCGGCTTGACGCGCGGCTGCAAGAACCACTATCTCCTGAACCCTCGCCTTGCTGATGTCCTGGCTTTCCCCATCAGAGTATTCCTTCACCGAATATGCCGTCCGCTCGCCGCAGGTGGGGCAGACGTAGTCGAAGCGGTTGGGCGGGGCGGCGACTTTGTAGCACATTGCCCCCATGGTTGATTTGACTGTCGGCTTG
>CAYTFM010000304.1:1416-11116 GCA_964436735.1 uncultured Victivallales bacterium
GCTTGGCGGTCGCCAGCTTTTCCAGCCGCTGGCTCAGTTCCGACCGCGTCAAGGTGGGGGATTTAGATTGAGAGGCGGCGGTGGCGGGCTTTTCCTCCGCGCTCTTGGCGTCGGCGGCGAAGGCGGTAGTGCCGAAGGCGAGACAGGTGACCGCCAAGCCAATAAGGAGCGCGAACGCCAGTGTTTCCATGATGGCTCCGGTGTTGCTCTTATGACGGTGGCGTGTCGTCGCCCACCTTGCCCCAGATGCGGGTGTTGAGGTTGAGCTCGTCGACGATGTCGATCGCCAGTTCGAGGTCGGCGACCTGGCTGCGGGCGAACTCGTAGTCCAGCAGGGAACCGGAGAGGCGGGGCTCGAACAGGTCACGCCCTGTCTCGATGGCGATATGGACATTCGCGTCGGCGAAGGAGAGAGACACGGTCTTGCCGCATTTGTGCTTGAAGTCGGTGATGCGCCGCATCAGGCTGGTGGAGAGGATGTAGCGGGCTTCGATCTGGTCAGTGGCGTAGACGGCGAATTCCTTCTCGAACTCGAGATCCTCGAGCTTCACCAACTGCTCGCTGCGGGAGTAGTTCCACTCCTGCAGTTTCTGGCCGATGAGCGTGCCGAACATGCTTTCCGCGCTGTCGGGCAGCAGCACCGTCCTGCCGTGGAAGTGCTTGTTGAAGCCGGCGACGAGGTAGAGCCCTTTGAAAACGGTGCGCCACGACTCGTTTTTGCCTCCCTTGCCATTCGATTTTTCCGTCTTGTGCTCCGCATGCACCTCGGAGAATTGTAGTTTGGTCGCTCCCATCATGCCTGAAACCAGATCCTCGCCTGAGTAGCGGTCGATGTGGTCCAGGAACAGCCCGTTTGCGGCGAACACGCTTTGCGGCACGCACGCGTCCGGCGAGTAGACCAGCTTGGGGTCGAGGAACTTGACGATGCCGCCAATGATCTCCCTCTTGAAGTGGGCGCGCAGCTCTTTGGTCAAGTAGTGTCTCAGCACGAAGAATATTCCGATGGCGCCAACGGGGGCGAGGCACATCGTCTGAAACGAGCCATTGAAGTAAAGGATTGCCACCATAAGGATGAGGGTGGCTGGTATGGCGCACAGAACATAGATGAGCAACCGCTTGAATGCGCTCTTGCGCTGTGCCTCAAGCCGCTCGAGGACCGGCTTGAGCGTGCTTTCGTAGAAGCGGTGAAACCCGACGGGCTCGGTCATTTTATTTCCTGAAATGTTTTGTGCCTATGCGTTTAATAGAGGTGTTGCGGGGGGTGGACGACGGAAATGAAAGCGAAAACAATTTTGGCGACAAAATTGTTTTCGGCACTGATTGATTCTCCCACACTATGCAAGGCGGGCCGTTCGCCTGATAACCGGAAGGCTGATGGTGCCTGGAACGGCAGTCGACTGGTTTGCGGGCGAACTCCGCATTGGCCCTCAGCTCTGTAACATTTCCTTGACGTGCGGGGTCTTGCGTTCCTCGTCGGTGATCTCGAAGAGTTGCCGCCGCTGGTAGCCGATCATGCCGGCCACGATGTTGGAGGGGAACATCTCGACGGCGTTGTTGTAGTCGGTGACGGAGGCGTTGAAGGCGCGGCGGGCGGCGGAGAGCTGCTCCTCGACCTCGTTGAGGCTCGCCTGGAGTTGCAGGAAGTTCTCGTTCGCCTTGAGATTCGGATAGGCCTCGACGGACACCATGAGCCCACGTAGTGCCTGCCCGAGTTCTTTGTTCACGGAAAGCTGTTCGTCCGGCGTCAACGCGCCGGAGGTGGCCTTCGCCCGCAATTCGGTGACCTTGGTGATCACGCCCGCCTCGTGTCCCATGTACTCTTTGACGCTGGCCACAAGATTGGGGATCAGGTCGGTTCTTTTCTTCAAGAGGGCGTCAATGCTGGCGAAGACGTTCTCAACCTGGTTCTTCCGTCCGACGAGGCTGTTGTAGATGGCCAGGAAGATGAGGGCCGGCACGGCGACGATCACGACGATGGCGAGGACGGCGATTGACAGCATGGCGAAGTCTCCTTTCAGAAATAGTAATTGCTTCAAAACGAATGCATGATGATAACGAAGCCAAGAAGTTATGACTTGAACGCTTATAATTCAAATAGGCCATCCACTTTTCAGCGCGCCCACATCCGCGAGTCGAATGTTCGGCTATGAAAGAAACAAGTGACGTCCAGGAATGGCGCGGGGAGCGTTCGGCTTCGCCGCGCTCTTGTGGGCGCACTTAGGTTTTGTGTTGGTTGGTTTCATGCGAGATCGAGCGCAGGGCGGGATCGGGTGCGTCGGGCGAGCCGCCGACGATGTGGGCGGCCTCGCGGCAACCGCCGTCGCAGACGCTGTTTTCGGCGCATCCGCCACAGGCTTGGGGCAGGTAGTCCTTCAGGGCGAACCGCCGCCAGTAAGGATGATCCTTGACCTCGGCGATGCGCGAAACCTGTCCCACGCGGACGGGCGAATGGTTGCAGACGCGCAGATGCCCGTCGGGGGCGATCACGAAGAAATCTTTCGCCGCCGAGCAGGCCACTCCCACCTTGAGCCGCTTGAACGCCGACGGATTGGGGACGAGGCACAGTGGGAGCTCGGTTCCCACGTGTCCCCAGCGGTCGGCCGTTTGCAGCACTTCCTCGGCGGTCTCGAGCATCACGGCGATTTGGGTGGGCGTCAGTTCGAGGTGGCGGTTGCGGAGTCCGCGGCCACCGGGGAGGAATCTGTTGAGGAGGATCGTGTCCGCCGCCGCCCGCAGCGCCTCGGCGATGGTCTCGTAGAGTTCGTGGATGTTGCGACTGGTGACGGTGATGCCAGCGGTCGTGGAGACTCCCTCCGCATGCGCCCGTCCAAACCAGCGCAGGATATGGTTGGCGTCGACGTCGCCGCCCGTGTGCTCCTTGAAGGTGGAAAGCCCTGGCAGGCTCATGCTCAGGTGGACGCCATGCCGCTGGCACAACGCCAGCACGGAGTCGCTCATGTTCCGTCCGTTGGAGAGCAGATACAGCTTTGGCGGGGCGCTCCAGCTCTCCAGTCGCCCGTCCCGCGTCTCCAGATGCTCGCTCGCGCATTCCGCCGCGAAGGCGACCAATTCCTCCCATCCTTTCTTGAGCAGCGGCTCACCGCCGGTGAAGGCGAGCGACGTGACGCCCATCGAGCAGAGCGTGGTGATGACGGACTTCCACGCGTCGATCGACAGCTCGGGCTCCATGGGAAAGGCGTCGGCGTGCCACGGACAGGAGCAGAACAGGCAGGCATGATCGCAGTTCCACGTCAGCTCAAGCACCGCCGTGGAAGGCAGGAATGATGGGGCAAGTTGGCCGTATGATGGGACGGTATTTGTTATGGAGTCGATGTTGGTTGTCATAATTTTTCTCAGTGAATACAATGCGGAACTTGCCCGCAACCCAACTTGTTGTTCTGCCTCGCAGCGCCAGGCTCCCGGTTGACCGGGCGGTCGGCCGCCTTGTATGAGGTGTGGAGTTGATGGTTTCTTGTTATTTCCCAAAGATGTTGAGCTTTAAGTCGCTAATCGCCACATGGAGGTGGCTCCCACATTGGGGTTGCTCCGAATTTTAAATGGGGCTGTAATGTGGGAGCCAGCTCCTGCTGGCGATTCCATGTATTGAGAACTACGGAAGATCGTATTGTGTAAAAGGCAAATCACTGGATGCCAAGAAGTTCGCGAAGGCGTGGGAGTTGCTTTTTTAGAATAATTTTCTCTTGTTTGCTTTTTCTTCCCAAGTCACCCTGCAGAAAGGACTTGAGGGTCGAAACTTCATCTATGCTTAGCCCTCTGTAGGTGAAAGCCTCTCCGCAGTCCGTCATTTTGACGCTGAGGCACAGAAGAGGGCGAGGCACGTTTGGTTTGCATTTTCCACAGAACTCGCTTTCATCGAGCGAGGCGTCAAGCCCCAAGGATCTTAATGCGCCGATTTCCCTTCTGATTGCAGGAAGTTGGTTGACGTTATATAAGGCGATGCCGTCAATTGTTTGCGATGGTTGTTCGCCGTCGAGAGTTGTCTGGTTAGTGTAAATGGTGCGTTCGCCGCACTTAGGGCAGATATAGTCAGTGCGGTTTGGGGGAGGAGGCATATAGTAGCACATCGCTCCTTTTTCAGTTGTGGGAACGTTGTCGATCCCAATGGCCGCCAGTTTGTTGAGCCTCTTGCGGAGATCTTCACGTGTCAGCATGGTGGTTGAGTTGGTGGAGGATATCTTGGCAGGTGGTTGGGTATCCTGTTTCTCCTCTTTGCAGCCGACTGCGAGGCAGGCGATGGCGAGTCCGATGAGGAGGGTGAGGAGCGGAGCTTCCATGCGGATCCCTTTGTGGATGTTTCTTGCTGCGCGCAGCCGCTTTAGAGCGCTCAGGCAAAGCCGACGCGGCGGCGCGACTGAGCTTTGCATAAGCAGCTGCAGCGATCCAAAGCGGTGTCGCGCTGCGCGTGCCACCGCACTCCATGGCCTGCGGCACTCGGCAGAAGAATACCTCGCCACATTCGATTTTCAAATGTTGCCCCCCTGGGACCGCGGGCGTCCCGTCCGGCAAATGTCAACGCATCTCGTCTTTGCATGTTGAGCGGGCGGGACGCCCGCAGTCCGAGGGCAGGCAAGGTATTTTGTTTTTTAAGCCCCCCTTGACTTTTTCATGATCAGTGTGCTATATTAATAGTACAATAGAACACCATCTCAATGAAAGACGTGGTATGATCGAGTTTAAAATGGATGCGAAGAGTGGGGTGCCGTTCTACCGGCAGATCGTCGACCAGATCCGGTATGGGATCGCGTCGAAGAGTCTGCTGCCGGGGGAGCAGTTGCCGACGGTGCGTGAGCTGGCGGTGCGGTTGGAGCTGAATCCCAACACGATCCGGAAGTCGTACTCGGAGCTGGAGATCCTGGGAATCCTGGACACGCAGCAGGGGACCGGCACGTTCGTGTCGGACAGGGAGGTCGAGGTCGCCGGAGCGGAGAAGGAGCGGATGCTGCGGCAGATCTGCGACGAATTGGTCGCCCGCGGCCAGCAGTACGATCTGAGCTTGTCGCAGATAGTCGAGCATCTGCAAGGGAGGTTGGCCAAGGCGGGCTCGGCTCGCAAGCAGGCGAAGTGATTTACGCTTGCGGATGGGAGAAGTGGCGAAGAAAATTTTGTCGTCGTAATTTTCATATAGATTATTGCCGTCGTCGTACGTGGGGAAGTCTGTCGTCCATACGCATGGGTAAAACGCATTTTAGGAAATAAATGAAGGGAGTCGTGTATGCAGTTCAAAACAGAAGGTTTTGGTGTGTTGAGGCATGGCGGCGTCAAAGGAGGAGTGGCGTCCGGGAGGCGTTTGAATCTGGTGGCGGTCGTCGCGGCGTTGGTGACGCTTGGCGTGGGGCTCGTCGTCAATCATGCGGTGACGAAAAGTTGGATAGCTTTCAGCGTGCCGGTCTCGGTCGTTTTCATTTTCTGTGCGGTGTATCTCCTGTCCGCTGTGAAGATCGCCCAGCAGTGGGAGCGCGCGGTGGTGCTGCGCCTGGGCAAGTTCCAGTGTCTGAAGGGGCCGGGGATGTTCATGGTGATTCCCATCGTCGAAAGCGTGCCCCACATCGTAGATATGCGCATCCGTCCGTCGACGTTCAATTCGGAGTCGACGTTGACGAAGGACACGGTGCCGGTGAATGTCGACGCGGTCTGCTTCTGGTTGGTGTGGGACGCCAAGAAGGCGATTCTGGAGGTGCAGGATTTCCAGCAGGCGATTCTGTTGTCGGCTCAGGCGGGGCTGCGCGACATCATCGGGACGCACGAGCTCGCCTGCATGCTCATGCGCCGCGGCGAGCTCGGCGAGAAACTGCGGGAGATGCTCGACGAGAAGACCAATCCGTGGGGCATAACGATTCAAGCGGTGGAGATACGCGACATCATTATTCCGAAAGATCTCGAGAACGCCATGTCCAAGCAGGCTCAGGCGGAGCGGGAGCGGCAGGCGCGCATCATTCTCGGGACCGCGGAGACAGAGATCGCCGAGAAGTTCGCTCTCGCGTCCAAGCAATATGAAACGAACCCGATGGCGATGCACCTACGTGGAATGAACATGCTGTACGAAGGGCTGAAGGAGAAGGGGTCGTTGATCATCGTCCCGAGCTCCGCATTGGATATGATGAACCTCGGGGCGGTGAGCGGCTTGGCCGCGCTGAGCCAGGGGGAGCTAAACTCGAAATCCGAATCTCGAAATCCGAAGTAAGTTCAAAATTCGAAAATGGGATGGCTGGACAAGATTTCGTGTTTCGTGCTTCGATTTTCGGATTTTCAACTCTGACGGAGGTGGGTATGCGGAAAGCAAAAGAGGAGGAGTACCTGTCGGGAGTTTTGACGGCCATGATCGACGTCGTCTTCCAGCTTATCATCTTTTTCGTCTGTACAATAAAATTGGCGCGCCAATTTTAAAGGAGAAAGGGGGGAAGGATCATGGCAAGAAGTCGCAAACGCAGTCATTTGGTGGCGGGAGAGCTTAATCTGACGGCGATGATCGACGTGGCCTTTCAGATGCTCAACTTCTTCGTCATCACGATGAGCCCGATGGACGTGATGAACAACATAGGGATAACTCGGCCATCGCCGCTGCCGCCTGGACGACCGCAACCACCTCCGAAGCCGGTTCTGCGGGTCACGATCCTGCCGGACGGCAAGGTGGCGATAAACGACCGTCTGGTGGGCAAGGAGAACTTCGAGCGGGCGATCGGTCAACTCACGTCGTTGGACAAGACGATCACGGTGCTGATCGCCTGCACGCCGGAATCGCCGCATGGCGCGCTGGTGGAGGTGCTGGATCTGTGCTCGGCGGCGAGCCTGACGAACCTTTCGATCGTCAGCGTGAACTGAACGCCACAACCGCAGCGATCGCCTATTTGCATTGCCGTGCGTGGTGTGGCTATTTCCGCATGTCGTCAAGGAATTGGCGGACGGTCCGCATTTTGTCGCTTCCCTGGTCAAAGGTCGTATCCAGATACTTCATGCGCGGCAAGGCATTGATGAACTCGAACTTCTTGGATTGGAGAGGGACGCCAAGTCGTTCCAACTCTTTGCATTCGGCGAGAGGGGAAAGGTCGGTGATGCCGCCGCATCCGGTCAAGGAGAGTCCCCGGAGCGGCATTCCCTTGAGCGGGGTGAGGTCTGTCACCTGTGTTTTGCTCATGCCGAGGATCACAAGTGGCATTCCCGCGATCGGTTTGAGGTCGGTGATGGGGTTGCCTGAGCACACCAGGGTGGTGAGGGGCATGCCGCGGAGCGGTTCGAGGTCTTTGATCACGTTCCGACAGCAGGAGAGGTACGTAAGGCTCATCTTGCGGAGCGGGGCGAGGTCTTGGATGCGGTTGTCGTCGCACACGAGGGAAATCAGCGGCATGTCCTTGAGCGGTTCGAGTTCGGTGATGCGGTTGGTGGAGCATCCGAGCCATTCCAACGGCATGCCCTTGAGCGAGTCGAGGGTGGCGATGCGATTGTCGGCGCAGTTGAGGAACATGAGCTGTTTGCCGCGGAGCGGATCAAGCGAATCGAGGCCGAGTTTGGAAATGTCGAGGCTGTTGACGCTGGTGGACTGTTTGGCAAGGCTCAGCAGTTTGGCGGCGACGTTTTTGGGGAGGGGTTCGCGGCGGCAGGAAAGAAGGTGCGGGATGACACGGGAGCGGTGGTCGAGCGAAAGCACCTTGTCCGCGATCTCGAGCGCCTCCCGCGATTTGCCGTCCCGCCAAAGGTTCATGGCGTCGACCTCGAGGAGCAAGGGGGTGTAGCGGGAAGTGGCATACGACTCCTGCATGATGCGCTTGATGGCGTCGGTGACGTCAGCCCTGCCGGCGTCCATCTTGTCGGCGGCGAGGTATGCCTTTGCCAACGCTTTCTCCGCCAATGGCTTGCCGGGATAGTCTTCGACGATGCTCATGTACTTCCCCACGGCCGAACTGAAGCTTCTGGCTTCGACCAGCGCGTCGCCGGCGACAAGGGGGCTTGCCTTTTGCGGAAGGGAGTGGCGGCGCACCTCGAGGGTAAGCAACCGCGCGCCGAGAGCGTAGGTTTTGAGGCCGATGCGATCCATGCCATCGCCAAGCACAGGCACGATGTCCTCCAATTGCGCGGTCGTCACGCCGTTGACGTTCACTTCGAGGTTGTCGCCATCGCGTTTGAAAATGACCGTGTGCCGTTTGCCGGGGCGGTAGCCTGATGCCGCGGAATAGGTGATGTCGGCGGCGCGGACGGTCTCGTTGCGGGATATGAAATCGAGGCGTCCGAGATAGCCGGCGAACTGGAAGGAGTAGCCGGGGGGAACGGTGAATGTTGGTGAAATGAAGCTGGGCTTCGAGTTGACGCAGACGTCGATGCCGTCGGGCGTGTTGTCGAAGACGAACTGCGCGGTGACCATGACGTCGCCTCTGACCTCGATGCCGTCCAGCCACATCCACTCGCATCTGCGCATTTCCAAACCACCCGACGCGATGGTCCATGGGGGGGCCTTCTCGGCCATGGAGGCGTCTAAGAAGGTGATGTTCTCCGTCGTGACTCCCGACTGGGTGAAGTCGCGTTGGAAGACCGTCACCCAGCGTCCCCAGCGCATGTAGTAGTCGTAGGCGGCGTAGGAGGAGAAGGCCAGGACACTGGCGAGCAGGACGCCGGCGACCGACGTGATCACCTTGTGGCGTTTTAGCAGAAGGAGCGAGTGCGTCATGAATCCAGCCTCCTCGGCGGTGGTGGCGAAGCCGTTCAGGAAGGCCTCGACGTCGTCAAGGAGCGCTCTGGTGCTGGGGTAGCGGTTTTTCGGGTCGACCTCCATCGCCTTGACGACGACGGCCTCAAGGCTGAAGGGGATTTTCCGGTTGGGGCTTCTTTCGCTGGGGAAACGGATCATGCCTTTGATGGTGTTCCTGAGCATGTGGTCGATGGTGCGGCCTTCGATGGGGCACTTGAGGGTGAGGATGGTGTAGAGGATGGCGCCGAGGGCGTAGATGTCGGTGCGCTCGTTCCTCTCGCGGTTCCTGCCGGCGGCCTGCTCGGGGGCCATGTAGCCCGGGGTGCCTTTGAAGATGCCGTCGACGGTGTGGTCGGTCAGGGAGGCTCGGTGCCCTTTCGGAAGGCGGTCGGTGAAGGTTTGGATGAATCCGCCGGGCGTCGGGAGGATCGACGAGATGTCGGCGTCGGCTTTGATGGACGACACCTCGCGCGCCAGCCCCCAGTCGAGCACCAGCACTTCGCCGAACTCGCCGACCTGGATGTTGTCTGGCTTCAGGTCGAGGTGAACCACCCCCTTGGAGTGGGCGAATGCGACGGCGTCGCAGACTTTCGTGAAGATGTCGAGGAGGCGGTAGAGTGTAAATTTGTTTTGGTAGTCCGCGTCTTCCTCGGCGAGCTTCTCGATGATGCTGGAGAGATTCTCGCCGGCGAGGAGTTTCATGGTGAAATAGGGTTCGCCTTGGGCGTCAATGCCGATGTCATGGACGGGGACGATGTTGGGATGCTCGAGACGCGCGGTGATGCGGGCCTCGTTGACGAACCGGATGGCCGCCTCCTTGCCATGGTGCTGCATGACGGCAAGGGCCACCTCGCGGTCCGTGTCGCAGTCCTTGGCGATGAGCACGGACTTCATGCCGCCTTTGCCGACCTCGCGCAGGAGTGAGTACTTGCCCGGAGGCTGGCGGGGGAGATTGTCGACGACGCTCGCCGACTGGTGCGCGGCCGCCTCGACGATCGCCTC
>CAYTFM010000305.1:0-11016 GCA_964436735.1 uncultured Victivallales bacterium
CTTCTGCCCCGTCAGCGCGGCGACGGCGTGGATCACCTCGTCCATCTGGCATTCCACGCTTTCGATGTCCAATTTGCCGGCCTCGATTTTGGAGAAGTCGAGGATGTCGTTGATGATGCCGAGGAGGGAGGTGCCGGCGTTGTGCACCTTGCTGATGTAGTCGCGCTGCTTGGGAGTGAGGTCGGTTTTAAGCGCCAGATGCGCCAGGCCGATGACGGCGTTCATCGGCGTTCTGATCTCATGGCTCATGTTGGCGAGGAAGTCGGACTTGGCTTTCGTCGCCTCCTCCGCCTTGCCCTTGGCCAGGAGCAGCTCCATTTCCAGAAGCTTGAAATCTGTGATATCCTGGGTGACGCCATACATGTCCCGGGGCTTGCCTCCCTCGTCCTTCACCACATGCCCCAATGCGTGGATCCAGACGACACGTCCGTCCACGGGCCGCTTGTACGCATACACCGCGTCATAGACGGGAACCTCGCCGGCCACGGCGGCGGAGAAATTCGCCATGGTGGCTTTGGCGGCGGCCTCGTCCCCTTCCCGCACGTGGGAAGCCCATTCATCCAAGCTGTAACGGTGGCCGGGGCTCGGGAGATCGCCGAAAATACGCACAGCTCGTTCAGAGGAGTTGTACCAACCGGAACCATCCAGCGGCACATGCCAATATCCCGCCTTTGTGAGTTCCAAGGCGCTGTCGGCAAGGAAGTTGGTGTGCTGAAGCTCGTTGCCGCGCTTCCTCAGTTCCTCCTCCGCAACCCTCCGCGCGGTGATATCCGTGAAGCTGATGACCGCCCCGACGATCGCGCCATCTTTGCGGATGGGCGTCGCCCCATACTCGGCCGGAAGACCGGAGCCATCCTTGCGCCAGAGGAACTCGTTGTCGACGCGGCTCGCCTTGCCCTGCCTGTAGGCGGCGTACATCGGACATTCCTCCATCTGGTACTCTCTGCCGTCGGCGTGGTGGTGATGGATCAGGCTGTGCGAGGGTTGACCAGCAAGCTCCTCGGCAGTGTATCCGAGCATCCGACAGGCGGCGGGGTTCACGAAAACCACCTGCCCCTCGGTGTCCACGCCGAAGATGCCTTCGGAGGCCGACTCCAGAATCAAACGGATACGCTCCTCGGCGACAAGAAGCGACTCTTTCTGTGCCCGGAGTTGATCGGCTTGCTGCTGTGTCTGCAGCTGAACCTCATTGGCCAAGCGCAGATCCTCCCGCATGCGAGTCCGCTCCTGGAGAGCGGGCATCATCTCGTTGAAGGACCGCGCCAGATCACCAAGCTCATCGTTGCCCACCTCCACCGCCCGCGCCGCCCAGTCGCCATCAGCCACCTTCATCGCCGCCGCGGTCAGAGATCTGATCGGCCTGAGCAGCCGGTAGGTGATCCAAAAAGCGCCAAGCGCCGCCACGATGCCCATGCCGACGATCAACCATTTCTGCGTAGCGGCCAAGTCGCTCATCGGCCGGTCAAACAGCGCGCGGGGCTGCACCACGGCCACCGTCCAGGGACGCAACCTCAGACGGCTGTATCCCGCCACTTGCGGAAGCCCGTCCACACCGTTGAACGCCAGGCAGCCACTGTCGCCATTCTGCCGCAACCCCCTTGCGATCTCATCCTGTCCAGCCGACTCCACGCGGTCCACTCCATACTGCAGCTTGGGATCGATTTTCCCCAGAGCTTCGGGAGAAAGGGAACCGATGCTGCGGTACAGCAGTTTAGGGTCAGGATGCGATATGACGACCTGATGGGCGTCAATCACCATGGCAAAGCCCCGCTCCGTCCGCGCGCTCATCTCGTGGCAGACCCGGTCGATCACCTCGCCTTTGAGCTTGAGCACGACAACGCCCACGAACGCACCATCACGGCCTTTGACTGGTCCGGCGAGAAACACACCGGGCTCGCGCGTGGTAACCCCCACCGCAAGGTCGGAGATGACGTTTTCGCCGTCGAGCGCGCGCCGCATGTATTCGCGGGTCGCCTTGTAGTCGCGGCCAACCATATTCGGACTGGTGGAGACGATGCAGACGCCCTGCTCATCCGCGACGTACGCTAAGGCTATATCCGGATCGCAGGACAGCACATCCCGCAGCCATTGCTCCACTCCGGGAAGCAAGGCCGCACGCTGGTCGGCCGGGGTGGAGCATGCGTTCACCACCGTTTCTGTTTTGGCGACGACAGCCTGGAGCCGCTGCGCCTGCGCAAAAACCTGGTCCAAACTGCCGCCGGCAGTCGAGGCGATGAGCTGAAGATTCTGTTCGGCAGTCTCCCCGATGGCCTCGACGCCACGTCGGATGCTCATGGTGCCCACGATGATCAAGGGAAGCACCACCACGGGGAGCAGCAGAACCAGCATCTTCGCGAGAAGCGGCACGCGGATATGGCGGCGTGGTAATGGTGAGTCAGAGTTCAGCATTCCAGG
This sequence comes from uncultured Victivallales bacterium, assembly GCA_964436735.1. Taxonomy (GTDB): domain Bacteria; phylum Verrucomicrobiota; class Lentisphaeria; order Victivallales; family GWF2-38-69; genus CAYTFM01. The sequence goes on from CAYTFM010000305.1 coordinate 2,416, forward strand.
TTATCCTTTGGGCAGAGGTGTGGAAATGGCGTCCCCTTGTTTATCGCTGCCTGATGGCCGACGAGAACTGCTCCGGGTCGGCGAGGTTCTTCGTGTATTGGTTGATATGGCAGCGCTTCTTGAGCTCGTCGAACGTGAGCCCCATGGCGTCGATGCCACCGTTCTCGTACGCCATCATGGGAGACTCGCCGTTGCGCAGCACCCGGATGTCGAACCAACGCTTGGCCGGACGCACTTTGCGGATCAGCGGGAGCAGCGTCGTGGTGCAGTTGCCCGTGAGGGTGTTGTAGAATTCCGGATGCTCATGCAACTGGTTCACCCGGTCAAGAAGGGCGAGGAACAGGATCCTGGCGTCCTTTTTCGGGATCGTCGTGGGAAAAAGATAGACCTCCTCTCCGCGGAAGTCGGTCCGCAACCGCAGCAGGTCGCGCTCGTCACCGAGGATGAAAATGATTTCATACTGCTTGAAGAGCCCGCGGACGGCGGTCTGCGCCTCCCCCTTCTCCTTGCGCGTCTCGGCGGAGACGCACAGATGGGTGCCGTCGGAGAAATCGAAACTGAGCATGGTGTGGGCGACCGCCGTGTTGTTGTCCCAGTAGGAGTAGACGAGATCGACGGTCTCGATCTTGTCCAGGTCGAAGGTCCGATCGTAGTAGCGCACATCGAAGTCCGTCTCGGTCCGGTAATCGAAATTCCGGATGTTGCAGACCTTGGCGAGGTTGCCGTTTATTTCCGCATACGGTACTACGGCCTGCTCAATAACCCAGTTGCGGTCATTGGAGGCGGGAATGAGGAGGAACCAGACGATGACCAGCGCATAGGCCCCGAGCGTCACCGCGGTGGCGGTCAACCTTTTCAGGCGGAGATACGCCACGGCGACTCCGACAGGCAGACAGATGGCGGCAAGCGTCCGCAGCCATCCCCACGGCAGATTCGAGAAGTACAGCGCGAAGCAGCACCACGCGCCAATCCCGACCAGCAGCGCGCCGCAGACGGTCAACGCGACATAGAGCAGTGCTCGTTTCATGAACGTCCTATCTCCGATCAAGAAGCAACTCCGACGTGGCTGACGGCTCGCCGGGGTTAAGTTTGAAAATCACCTAACTTTTCCACATCACAGCCGCACGAAAGCTCGCCCCACGCTTTGCCCTCGGAAGTCATAAGCGACTTCTCCGCACATGATCCCCGCCTTCGGAGATCCTTGAACACCGTGTCAACCAGCTGCCCCTCCGGAAGAGACAGGCTCCGCTTCTCTACTGGCTTCCCACTTCGGGGACTTTGCCGGGCGGGACGCCCGCGGTCCCAGGGGGAAGCCTTATCCCGCGGCATCTTGCCAACACGTGACTTCATGAGGAGTACTCCCGTTACGGAACAAATCCACAACTGTGCGCTCTTTACGTTCTTTCACGCCCCCAAAAAGCCTTTGACACCACACGCAGACTTCCGCTCACTTTTTCTGGGCCTGCCGCAGGGCGTCGGTCTCCCGCAGATGCTCGCGCAGGATGCGCATGGCCTCGGCGGCGGCGAGCGGAGTCTGATGGACGCCGTGGCCGCTCAGGAGGACGATCTCGCTCTCGACGCAGTCGAGGTGTGAACTCTCGTAGGGGACGATGCCATCCGTGCGGTCGACGACGCCCGGTCCGGAGGTGTCGCCGATGATGGAATGGTACTTGATCGTCGATTCCAGCGGGATATCGGCAAGGATCTGGATCGACTGGTTGCTGGGATCGAGGGTGTCCAGCCCTGTCCTCGCGGTGAATTCGTCGTCCTCCCCCAGATGTATTTTGCTCATCGCCTTTTGCCTGATCCGCATCATGTCATCCTTGAAATGACCAGGCAGGCTGATTAACGCGGACGCCCAGTGCGTGACGGTCCAGGCGGCCATGCCCGCGCCGCGGTGCGGCGTGGCGCAGAAGATGATCCGCGAGACGCAGGGAACCCGTTTGAACACCATGATGTCGAGCAGGAAGTTCCGCTGCTCGGGGGTGATGTCGAGCTGGTCGATCGGAACGCCGAGCACCTTCTCCACGAGGCTCACGTCGGTGTTCATCGCCATCTGCTTCGAAAGCAAACCGCCCATGCTGTGACTGATCAGCACCATGCGGTCGAAGTTCGGATTCGTCCCCGCCGGATCGCACTTCCGCCTCACCTCCAGCAGCGCCTTGCGCAGAAGGCTTCCCGAGTAGGCGATCGGGTTTCCCGTCGGATAGGTGAAGATCCAGAACTGGTAGCGGCGCCGGAGTTCCGGGTCGGACAGGATGGTGTTGTACATCTGGGCCCAGGTGCGGGGATTGGACATCAGTCCATGCACGAACACCACGGGAATTTTATCCGGATCGTACGCGGTGAGTTGGTACAAGCCCTGCAACTTGTCCATCTCGCCGGGATTGAGCAGATAGTAGATGCCGCGGATCGTCACCGGACGCTCCTGGAGGTAGTAGGCGAGCGGAGTGGTGATATCAAGCTCGAGGGGGACCGTGTGACCGCCGACGTCCACGTGCTCCGTTTTCGTGGTGTCGACGAATTCGAGTGTCGCCCGGCGCTCGTCGCTGTCGGGCGCGAGGTCATGGCAGCGCAGGCACATCGTGGCGGGGAACATGCCGCCCTTCTCCCCGGCGGTCGTCCTGAAATCCTCACCGGGCATCATTTTCCTAATTGGGATGAGCGGGGCACCCAATCCCGCCTGACGGCTGTAGGTGGTGAACCCCTCGGGAAGGTAGTCGAAGCAGTTGAGCATCCACTCGTACTCCGCAATCGGCATGGGCAGCGCGGAGACCGCGGGGAAGAAGGACACGGTCACCCCGCCTACGATGGGAACGTCGAACCCCTTGTCCAGCGGAATCTCCGCCGCCTGCAGATCCTGCAGGAACTCGGCGGAGGCGTGGTCATAGAACCGGCAGTTGAACAGGAAGCGCGGCTCGTAGAGTTCGCCGCGTTGCCCCGAACCGTGCGAGAGAATCCCCACATAGGCGTAGTAGGCGGCGCTGAGATGGGCCATCATCCGATCCTTCGCCGCCCCCTGGTCGGCGTGGTAGTAACACAGCTCAACCAAGGCGATCAACGTCGCCTCGTCATGGGCCTTCTGGTAGCTGTGGGCGAGCTTCTCCAAGACATATTTCGGTTCATCCTGGAACTCTCCGTCGAGCCCCCGCAGCAGCAGGTAGTCCTTGACGCGGCGGCTGAGGTCGCCCGTGGTGAGGGGGGTGTCGATATTGTCCTGGATCCACGCCGCGCGGCTGACCTCAGCCACGCCCATGGAGGAGCACCCCGCGGCGAACAGCGCGGCGGCAAGCGCCAGCGCGGCTGGCACTACCATATGCGGCACAAAACGTACAAGTGAGTTGATCATGCGTATCCCTTTCGCTATCGGAGCATTACAATATCAGCAAGTCCTTCAGGTGCAATGCGCGTCGAGAAAAAGTGACGCCACTTGACATCCCCCGTCGACGAGGGAATATTGCCCCCCATCAAACGAGGCATGAATGACAAGAGACCCGTCGCCCCACATCTCCTCGCCACCGCATGCGGTGGACAAGGCCGCCGACCCCGGCGTGTTCCGCTTCTCCATCGCGCACTTTCTCGTCATCTGGGCGCTCGCCTATTCGCTCGTCTGGCACTGCGCGCCAGATGCCTTTATATTCACCGCCACGCAGAACGGCACGAACGCCATGGGAGGTTTCACCGCATTATACTTCAGCTTCATCACGCTCAACACGGTGGGCTACGGCGACATCGTGCCGGGCTCTGATCTGACGCGGATGCTGGCGATGACCGAATCGACGGTCGGGGTCTTCTACATGGCGGTGTTGATCGCCCGGTTGGTTTCACTCTACACCCCGCGCGGGCAGGGACAGACGTCTGGATTGGACGATGAGATCACAATATAAAATCAGGGAGGGGACTATGCGGAGAACGACAATGGCAGGCGAGGCAAAGAGGAGCGGACGACTCATGGGAGCCGCGGCGTTGCTGCTTTCCGGGACAGCCCTGGCGCTGGCCTGCGCCGGCTGCGCGTCGGCGGACGTCGACGTGATGGCACGGCCGCAGACGACCGCCCCCCTGGTCCAGCCTGACTACGTGCTCGTGTACGACCTGGCCGTCACGCCGGATGATGTGAAGACCGACCGCGGCCTGGCGGCGCAGGCGGTCAACGAGATGCGCGGCCAGCCGCAGACCGCCGAGGAGATCCGGGTGGGACGCAAAGCCGCCATGGCCTTCACCGACGCCCTTGTGGAGGATCTCCGCAAAGCCGGCATCCGGGCGGGCAGAGCGCGCGACGGCTACAAGCCGACGGCGAAAACACTGGTCATATCGGGCAAATTCACGCAGGTCGACCAAGGCAACCAGACCATGCGGGTGTGGGTCGGTTTCGGGCTGGGCGGCGGTGAGATCAGAGCATTGATCGACGGCAGCCAGGGCGACCGCGTCATCGCCCGCGCCCAGATCAAGACCACCGGCAGCTTCAAACCAGGCCTACTTGTCCCCGTCGCCGGCGGAGCCGCCGCCGGCACCGCCATCACCTCCTCCGCGGTGGCGGCAGGAGGCACCGGCATAAGCGAGGGACTCACGGCCACGATCGAGGCAGACGCCAACCGCGCCGCCCGAGCGGTCGCCAAGCGCATCGTCCAAGGCTACATCAACCATTACTGGGTCAGCCAGAATTCCATGGACAAGCTCAACTCGCTGTTCTAATGCAACACACTGTTTCCCCCACCAGCATGCCCGAACCGCGGCTTGACGTGCTGATCGTCGACGATTCGCCCGCCAACCTTGAGACGCTCGTCTCGTTCCTCTCATACGAAGGCTTCAAGACCCGCGCTGCCACTAACGGTGAGATCGCCTTACGCGCCATCCGCGCCCACCCTCCCGACGTCGTACTGCTCGACGTGCGCCTGCCCGGTCTCGACGGCTTCGCTGTCTGCCAGGAGATCAAGAAACTCCCCGGCGACGATATTCCGGTCATCTTCATCAGCGCCTCCGCCGACACCGCCCCACAGGCGCGGGGAGGCGCCGCAGGCGGCGTGGACTACGACACCACGCCGTTCCAGCCCGAGGAGGTGATCGCCCGCGTCAAAGCCCACGGCCATCTGAGCTGGAACGAGCGATGCTTGAAGCGGGTAAATGAGGAGCTTGAGAGGCATAGGGAGCATCTCGAAGAGTTGGTGACCGAGCGCACGAAGGCGTACGAGGAGGCGGCGGCGCGGGAGCGCCAGCAGCAACAGCAACTGATTCAGGCGGACAAGATGGCCTCGCTCGGACTCATGATCTCCGGCGTCGCCCATGAGATCAACAGTCCGAACAATCTCATAACGATCAACGCGGAGCTTGTGCAGACATTCTGGCTGGCCCTTCTCGCCGCCCTGCGGGAAACCGCGCCGTCAACCTTGACCGTCGGACAGCAGGTCATGCCATTCCCCCTGGCGGTCGAGCACGTCGACACGCTGCTCAAGGGGATCGCCGAGGGCAGCGGGAGAATCAAGAAAATCACCACCTCACTCTGCGAGTTCTCTCGGCTGGACCATGCGACGCCAAACGCCGAAGTCTCTCTTGAGAAGGTGGTCGCGGCCGCGAAATTCATCACCGCTCCGGTGTTCAAAAAATACAACGCGACCCTTTGCGCTGAGATGCCCACCCACCCACCGCTCATCCGAGGCAGCCATCAGAAACTGGAGCAGGTATTGGTGAATCTGCTGCTGAACGCCTGCCACGCAGTAGAGGGATGCGGAGGACTCGTCACCGTTCGCTCTTTCGTCGACGAACAGCGGAACATGGCGGTGCTTGAGACCACGGACGACGGTGTTGGCATCCCCCCCGAGAACCTCCCGAAGATCATGGATCCTTTCTTCACCACAAAACATGGCTGTGGCGGCACGGGACTTGGCTTGTCGATCTCCTACACCATCAAGCGGGAGCACGGCGGACTGCTGGAGTTCGTGTCGGAGGTGGGCAAGGGAACCACGGCCCGGATGCTGCTGCCGCTTTCGAACATTGAACATTGAACAACGGAGGGAGCTATGAGGCATAAAAAACACCATCCATCGAGCAAAAGGGGAGGTTTTCACATTAGAAATGCCCCACATCCCTCATTGTTCAATGTTCAATGTTGGATACTCAAAGTTGGATGTTCAATGTTCAGTGTTCAATGTTCGTTTGCTCCGCATTGCCTATGAACCCCGCCCGCCCCATTCTGCTGGTCGACGACGATAGGAGCGTGCTGCTATCCGAAAAACTGGCCCTGTCGATCAAGGGAATCGACAATGTGATCCCCTGTGGCGACAGCCGCGACGCCCTGTCGCTCATCGAGCGCCATGGCTGTGGCATCGCCATCGTCGACTTGGTCATGCCACACATGGACGGCATGGCGCTGCAAGAGGCGATCGCGGAGAAGTTCCCCGAGGTGGTGGTGATCCTTCTCACGGGAATGGACAAAGCGGAGACCGCGGTGGCGTGCATGAAACGGGGGGCGTTCGACTATCTGCTGAAACCCGTCGACGCCTCGCGCCTCGCCGCATGCGCCACACGAGCCATAACGGAGATGGAGGCCCGGCTCGAGCGCGAACGCATACGCGCAAGCCTCTTCAAGCGGGATCTTGAACGCCCCGACGCCTTCACGGACATCATCACCGCATCACCGCGCATCTCTTTGATATTTAAATACATAGAAGCGGTGGCGCCGACACCGCTGCCGATCCTGATCTGCGGCGAGACCGGCGTCGGCAAGGAATTGTTCGCCCGGGCGACACACAAAGCGAGCGGCCGCTCCGGCGGATTCGTCCCTGTCAACTGCGCCGGAATCGATGACACCTACTTCTCCGACACCCTCTTCGGCCATGCGGCCCGCGCGTTCACCGGCGTGGACAAGGCGCGTGACGGACTGATCAGCAAAGCGGCAGGAGGCACGCTTTTCCTGGACGAGATCGGCGACCTGCATCCCGAATCGCAGATCAAACTGCTCAGGCTTCTGCAGGAGGGGAGCTACTATAAACTGGGATCCGACACCTCCGAACTCAGCACCGCGCGGATCGTCGCCGCCACCAACGTCGACCTGGCAGCCGCCCAAAAGCAGGGGCGCTTCCGCAAGGATCTCTACTACCGCCTCCACTCACACCGTATTGACATTCCCGCACTCCGCGAGAGAGCCGAGGACATTCCCGCGCTGCTCGTCCATTTTCTTGAAGCGGCGGCGGAAAAACTCGGCAAAGCCGTTCCGACCGTTCCCCAGGAACTCCCCGCCTATGTGGCATCCTACCATTTCCCCGGCAACGTTCGGGAACTTGAGGGAATGGTGTACGACGCGGTCGCACGCCATCAAGGCGGCGTCATGTCGTGCGAGTGCTTCCGCACGGCTATCGGGAAAGCAAAGAGCGGTTCGGCTCCCGAGGCCACAAGACTCCCCGAAGCGATCCTGTTTCCCGACCCCCTTCCCGCTCTGCCGGATGTCGAGAAGGCCCTCGCCGTCGAGGCACTCCGCCGCGCGGGCGGCAACAAGTCGCTGGCCGCCCTGCTGATGGGAGTCACGCGCAAAACCTTCCGCGCCAAACTGCCAACGCCAACCAGCGGAGAGGTGGGAAAGGATGAGTGACGCCGAGAAGAGCAACGATCTGTGCCACGAGCGGCGGAATGCGCTGAGCTCAATCATCGGCCTCAGCGGAAGCCTGCTCAGAGATCCCACCTTGTCAGAGAAACACCGTCGGACCGTCGGTTTGATACAGCAAAACGGACAGCGCCTCCTCCATCTCGTCGAAGAGCCAGAGGCCGCCACCACGGGAAACGGAAAGCCCGCAACGGCGTCACCGGTCGTGCGCCTGCGCGCCCCCCCCGGCGCATGTACCCCACGCATGCTCGTCGCTGATGACAGTCCCGAAGGACGGATGGTCCTCGTAGATCTCCTCGCGTCAGTCGGTTTCAGTGTCCAGGAGGCTGCCAACGGCGAGGAGGCCATCGCCGCATGGCGGGAGTATCGTCCGGATATGATCTGGATGGACATGCGCATGCCCCTGCTGGATGGCTGCGGCGCGACACGGCGGATACGCGAGGAGGAACGCCGCGGCGAACGGCGGCGCTGCGTCATCATCGCCCTGACCGCCAACGCGCTGCCTGAGCAACATTTCGGGCCGCTGGATGCGGGGTGCGACGATCTGGTCGTCAAACCATTCGAAGAGGATGACATCTTCAACATCATTGAGCATCGCCTCGGCCTCGAATTTGAAAGGGCTCCCCCCCCCGAGGAACGGTACGCTGTCCATAATGAACGGCTCCGGGAACTGTTCGCCGCTCTTCCCGCCGCCGTGCGAGTAAAACTTCTCGTGGCGGCCGACGAACTGGACGTGGAAGCCGTCCGTTCCTCTTTGCAGGAGATCGCCTCACTGAACGAGGAACTCGCCTCAGCCCTCCGCGGTTTTGCCGACCTCTACGACTTCGAGGCGATTCGCCGCCTGGCGTGAACCGGCTTTGCCGGGGTCATCAGTCATCAGTCATCAGTCATCGGTCATCGGTCATTGGGGAAATGCGGATTGTCCCACTGCCTCAACTGACCACTGACCACTGACCACTGACCACTGACCACTGACCAATGACCAATGACCAATGACCAATGACCAA
>CAYTFM010000306.1:0-10935 GCA_964436735.1 uncultured Victivallales bacterium
GGAGACAGGGGGACAACCCTTTTCCATATCGTTTTATTTCACGACATACACCAGATAGGACGTCGGTCCTTCGCCCCATATGGACTCACAATCGATATTCACTCTCGTGATGATATAATTTTTCCACTCCTTGTTGTTGCCCTCCTTTGCTGGCTTCTTATTCATTATGCCATTGCTGTCAGACCACTTTTCACTGTCACGTGGCGTGTATGATTTCCAGTTCTTCGTATCTGATATTATCGTTCTCCCATCCTTAAATTTAATCGCGCAGGCATAACCATATATTCCCCCTGTATTCAAGCATCATACGGTGATGACATCCCCCTTCTTGAGGGTGACTTGTGCCGTTGTCACCTGCACATACTTTCCTCTTTGACAATCGAAGGAGCATATCTCTTTCCCATTCAAGTGGAAACTAAAGATGTCGTCGCAAATCACATACACAGTCGCATTGCTTTCCGCATCCGCGCTCTCTCTCGTTGCTTGCGTAGCAGACTTGTCAAAGTTCTGCGCGTTCACTTTTCTCTCGTCAGTAATTGCGGAATTATCCGTTGTCTTTGGGGCATCCACTTTTTTAAGGGGATATTCCGACAGGAATTGCGCTTCGGCTGTATCTGCCCCACTGATAGACAAAGCGGTTAAGGAGATATTAATCAATGCTCCACTGAAGAAAAATGAGATTCGGTACCTGATTCAAAAGGCAAATCAGGATAGGCAGCGGATTTTGGACAGCAATTTGCCTGAACTGAGGAACATTGAACAGGCCCTATTGAAGGCCAGAAAGGAGAAGAGCAATGTGGAAAATGCCTTCCTGAACGGATTGGTGGATCATAGCAACAAAGACGTGTTCAACCAAAAACTTGCTGAGTCCAGGAAAGAGATCGAACGGTTGGAGGCAAGAGACAATGAATTGGCCGAGATGGTGAAGTTCTACGAAGGTGAGGTAGACTTTGACGAAGTGTTCAAAAACCTAAAGACCTACTCCGATCTGATCAGGAAGACAGACAGACCGGAAGTGCTTCAGGAGTTCGTCAAAAGCAGGGTGGCGAGAATCGACATGGCTCCTGACAGGAAGAGCTTTAAGCTGAGCCTGAGGGCCTTCGACCCTTTATATCAGGATAGTATATGGTGGGCGTTACAGGACTCGAACCTGTGACTTCTACCGTGTGAGGATAGCGCTCTAACCAACTGAGCTAAACGCCCTTAACAAATAGACCGTGGAACAGTGAACCGCATCACCCCGCGTCACTTCGGCGGGAAGATCTTGACCTCGCCCAGGACGGGCCAGGGGTTCTTGGACTGGCTTTTCGGATTGCCGATAAGCTCAATCCTAACGTATCTCGCATAAACCGGCTTTTCAAGAGGCAGATCGATCCACCCCTCTTTCTGGCCAAGCTCCGTTCCGGCCACGCGGGTCCACGGAAACTTGGCGACCTGCGCCCGCTCGCTTCCGAGCCGGGCGGGACCGATGTCTTCAGTGACGAAAATGTTTATCTTGCGTGGAACCTCATTACTGTCTTTCTGAAGGCCGCCCACATCGTTGATCTTAAAGGAACCGATCTCGGCTTTCTCACCAAAGAAACTGAGAACCGCGTTCGCCGTTCCCGTCGTGTCGGCCTCCCAAGCCCCGTTCTCCAACGCGGAATCGTCGTCAATCAGGTTGCCCACCCATTTCGTGGGATTCGTGCCGGGATGGCTTGCCCATTCGATCCGAGTGAAAAATGAGCCGTCCTTTCTCAAGACGTCCACTTTCGTCGAGGTGTCGATGATACAGCATCCGCATAGTCCGGCGAGCAGCGCCAGAACAGCGGCAAGAAAACAAGAATTTGAGTAAAATGATTTCATGAAAAGCTTGAGAATATACCATCTGCCACGTCAAGTGCAATACGAATATGCACATACGGGAAGGCACGCTTGCGGTTGCGGCATACACCCTGCACACCCTTCAAAACACACCTCGGCAGGTGTGTTTTGAAGGATTTATCGACAAAAAATGCTGAAATCGTTTTTCCAAAGAAGGCAAATGAGGATATATTTCATCTTTTGCGCATTCAGACAACGTGATACTATTTACAGAAAAAGGCGACCGAGATGAAGGATGTCTGCAAGCTGGAATTCTATGTTCCCGAGTCGCATCTTGAGAAGGTGAAGTCGGCCGTGTTCGCCACCGGCGCCGGCCAGATCGGAACCTACTGCTGCGTTTCATGGGAGACGCTTGGCACGGGACAGTTCAAACCGCTGCCTGGCAGCGACCCGTACATCGGGGAACAGGGAGAGGTCGAGAAGGTCAAGGAGTTCAAGGTGGAGCTCATCTGCGAGCCCGCGCTCCTCGACAAGGCGGTCGCCGCCCTCCGCGAGGCGCATCCGTACGAGACGCCCGCCTACCAATCCTGGATGGTGAAGATCTCCGACGAGCCGGTTCCGGGCGACGAGGAGGACGACGACGAACCCGCCGCCCCCGCACAGGCCCCGCAGGCGTGATCTTGGCACCGCGTCCGGCGCGACTTCCAGACGCCGGCCGGGCTTTTCCGCAAGGAGAAAATTGGGATGGCCGCGGCCATCCCTTTTCCTTTTACAAGCATGGTTTGTCGTCATGTTCATTGAAAGACTTCTCAACGGAGCCACACAATCACAATCTCTCATGTGGTTGCTGGTCGTGATTTTCTCCGTCTGCTGCCATGAGTACGCCCATGCCCAAATGGCTCTCTGGCAAGGCGACTCCACCGCCGCCGACGAAGGGCATCTCACCCTTAATCCCCTGAAGCAGATGGGGGTGCTCTCACTCATAATGCTCGTTTTGGTGGGCATCGCCTTTGGGAGTGTGCCGGTGAATCCCCGCTTGATGCGCCGTCGTTACAGTGAAGCCCTTGTCGCCTTCGCCGGCCCCCTCATGAACCTCGCCCTCTTTTTCATCTTCTGCGTCCTTGCCTGCGCGGTCATGGTGTTGCAAGGATCAGAGCAGCACAGCACCGCCTCCAACGCTTTTTTGTTTTTTGTCACCGGCGCCATTTTAAATGTGGTGCTTTTCCTTTTCAACATGCTGCCAATCCCCCCGCTCGATGGCTGGGCGGTATTCCGCTACCTGTTCCCGGGACTCCAAAACATCAATCCCGAACTGCTGAACGGAGCCATGGTGGGACTCTTCATCCTCGCCTTTTTCTCATTCAACTACTTCTATCGGATCGGGGTTTTCCTAACGCAACCTATGCTGCTGCTTTTTTGTTTCCCATTTGAGATGCTTAAGATCATCTGAGCCTATGGAAGAGAAAATCTGGACAATCACGGAAACCGTCGCCATCCTCCGCGAGGTGATCGAGGGGGCGTTCGCCCCGTTCTGGGTGGAGGGCGAGGTGGGAGATCTGACCATCCACCGCTCGGGGAACGTCTACCTCACGCTGAAGGACGGCAAGGCCCAGCTGCGGACGGTGTTCTGGCGCGGGGCGGAGCAGGCGCGGACGATGGGGCTCGCGCCAGGAGCCAAGGTCGAGGCGTTCGGCTCGCTGACGGTCTACGAGGCCCGTGGCGACTGCCAGTTCTCCGTGAAAATCATCCGCCCCGTGGGCGTCGGCGACCTCCAACTGCGCTTCGAGAAGCTGAAGGCGAAACTGGCCGCCGAGGGATTGTTCGACGAGTCGCGCAAAAAAGCGATTCCCTTTCTGCCCAGACGGATTGGGATCATCACCTCGACCGAGGGCGCCGCGCTTCAGGACTTCCTGAAAATCATCAACCGTCGTTTCCCGAGGATTCATATCAAGATCTATCCGGCCGCCGTCCAAGGCAAAGGGGCCGAGAAACAGCTCGCGGCCGGCGTCGCGTTCTTCAACAAGCACCGCTGCGTCGACGTGATCGTGCTGACCCGCGGCGGCGGCAGCCTTGAGGATTTGTGGTGCTTCAACGAGGAACTACTCGTCCGCGCCGTGGCGGCAAGCGCGATTCCCGTGATCAGCGCCGTCGGCCACGAAATCGACTTCACCATCTGCGACTTCGTGGCCGATCTGCGCGTGCCAACCCCCTCCGCCGCCGCCGAACTGGTCGTGGGGCAAAGCGAGGAGTACGAGCATCTCGTGGCTGACCTGAGAAGAAGAATGGGCACCGCGCTCGAGCTGAAGCTTGAACGGTTGCGGCGCCGTTTCGAGCGAGCCACAGGCAGTCCGTTCTTCAAGGATCCAATGCGGCTGGTGCGGGACCGCCAGCAGCGGGTCGACGAGGCCGTGACCCGCATGTCGCATGCCGCTGCCTTGCGGCTCGAGAGGACGAAACGGACGCTCGACACGCTCGCCAGCCGTCTTGACGCCCTCAACCCTCTCGGCGTGCTCCGCCGCGGCTATTCGATCCTGACAGAAAGGGGGACAGGCAAAATCGTCACTGCGCCCGGACTGCCCCCAGGAACCCACGTGTCAGCCATGCTCGCCGAGGGAAAGATGGATCTGGTCGTTTCGACGGCGGATGCGAAAGGAGTGTGTTCATGAGAAGCAGAGGTATAAACAACAAGACGGCAGGTGTGGCGTATCTTGGACCGGAGGGCACCTACTCCCACATGGTGGCGGCGCGGCGGTTTGGGCAGGACGCCCTGCTGGTCCCGCAACCGTCAATCATCGACGCCTGCGCCTTCGCAGCCGAGGATCCAAGCCGCCACTGCGTCGTCCCCGTCGAGAACTCGTCGGGCGGGCCGATCACCGAGACGGTCGACCTGCTGATCTCGAACCGCTTCAACCTCGCCATCGAGGAGTGCCTCTACCTCAACGTGAAACTCGCCCTCCTCGGCCGCAAGGGGCAGGAGATCAAAAAGGTCTATTCGCACGCCGTGCCGCTGATCCACTGCGACACGTGGCTCCGCCGCGAGATGCCATCGGTCAAGAAGACGGTCGTCTCGAGCACCTCCGAGGCGGCGAGGCTGGCGGCCTCGGAAAAAGACGCGGTCGCCATCGCATCGCTCGGTTCGGCGGCGATCTACAAACTCGATGCGCTGATCTATCCCATCGAGCAGGACGTGCCGAACATCACCCAGTTCTACTCGCTCCGCCTCGAGCCCGCGCGCCTCGCCGGCAAGAACAGGAAAACCACCATCGCCGCGGAACTCCTGAACGATCCCGGCAGTCTCTATGATTTCCTGGAGCCGTTCAAGCTGGACAAGATCAACCTGAGCAGAATCATCTCCCGCCCCGTCTACGGCAAACCCCATGAGTACGCCTTCTATGTCGACGTCGACGGCGATATGGTTGAGCCGCGGATGCGCTCCGCCATCGCCAAGGTCTCGAAGGCGTGCGCCACGCTGCGGGTCGTCAGCTCGTATCCCGTGAGAAAGCCCTATGACCTCTAAATTCGAAACAACATTACGGCGGGTGGCGGACCGTGAGACACTGAGGCGCGGGAAGATGCTGCTTGCCTCGGGCGCGGTGGCGGGCTGTTTCCCGCGCAGCGGCTCCACGGAACTGCTCTGCCTTGTGGAGTCGAAGGATGGCAAGCTCCTCTCGCTGCCGATCGAGCGCCCGCTCTCCCGCAACCTCCGCGAGGACGGTCGCCTGACGCCCGAAATCGTGGCGGCGCTCCTCCACTGCGCCCGCCATCTCTCCCACGATCACCACAACCACAAGGGCGAGGAGCCCGCACCTGTTCCCGCCGTCGCCCCTCCCGTGATGCCGGCCCACTCGAACCTCCGCCCCGTGCGGCATGTGATAGAGGAGGCGGCCGCCGCCCCCGTCGAGGCCTACCTCCAGCTCACCTGCGAGCGCCCTCCGCACGCCGCCAGCACCTGGGAGAAATTCGTCTTCTCGGCGACCATTACCCATGCGGGACGGGTATACGCCTGCAACCAACAGAAGATCAAGCAGATGCGTTTCGAGGGCGGCCTGCCTGGCCGACCATCGCTCTCCATGTTCTCCCTCCAGGACCGGCAGATCATCCGCTTCCTGTCGCAGAAGTCGGAATCGGATGGGACGGTCTTCTCATTGATGGCGGAGGATCTCTCCGAATTCATGCACTGCCTGGTCGGCTTTCCGAGGCTTCTGCACGGGAATCGTCCCATCGTCCCCCACCGCAACCCCGCCGAGCCGGTCCTCATCGAGGCGGCGAACGGCGGCGGTGAATGCTGCCCGGGAATTCTGGTCGAGGCCGGGGCGGTCCCGCTTCGGAACCCACACATCATCCTCGGTAAATGCGGCGCGTGGGTCGGCGTCATCGACGACTACTGGTGGGTGCCAGCCACCGTGGATATCTTGTGGCTCAGAAACTTCCTCCTCAGCCAACCGTCCGCCGAACTCGCCAAGTCCTTCGCGAAGCCGGACAGCCCAACTCCCGTCAAAGCGGTCTCCGGCGGGCAAACGAAGTTGAAAAAACGGAAATGTGTCCCGCGCTACATCATCGAGTTCACCAAGCACGACGAACTGGCCTTGCACCTGGAGTTCAACTACAGTGGAGGCAAGCCGCACTCGCGGCACTCCGGCCTTCTGCACGACGGAACCGAGTTCTGGATCAGAGACACCGAAGCCGAGACCGAGGTCCTTGACGAGCTGCGCCTCGCCGGATTCGTCCCCTCGGGATCAGGCGAGGAACTTCTTTTCAAACTCAAGGACGTGGAGGCCATCGGGCTCTTCTTCGACAAGACGCTTCCTTCATGGCGCGAGAATCCGAAAAACGCCTTTTACTCCGAAAATCTGTTATCCCTTGCGGCAGATGGCGTTCCCGTGATAGAGCTGACGTGCTTCGACCCATCCCTCGCAGGGGAAACTTGGGAGCTCGCCCACACGCTCACCGCCGGCGGGCGCGGCGGGATCTCCTGGCGCGACGTCCAGCGGACGCGGAGCGAGGGACGCAGCTATCTACGGCTTGTCGATGGCGGCATTGGACGGATATCCGAGCTTTTCGGCGAGTTTCTGCGAAGGGTCGGCTGGATCGTCCGTCCGTCGAACTCCTCACCGGACCGCCTCGCGCTGCCGCGCGGAGCCGTCCCCTACTGGATCGAATCGGCCAAGGAGTTGCCAGCGGCTGTCCCGCCCGAGTGGCGCGGCGACAAGATCCTGGCGGCGGAAAGAGAACATGCCACCATTCCCGCGGACCTCGCGCTATTCACCGGCGACCTGAGAGGCTACCAGCTCGCGGCGGTCGAATGGATGCTCAAAATGACCGCCGCCGGCTACAACGTGGTGCTGGCCGACGAGATGGGCTTGGGAAAGACTGTCCAAGCTCTGGCGGCGATCGCCTCGCGCAAAAAGACCGGCTTCACCGCGCCAACCATGGTGGTCTGCCCGACAAGCCTTGTGGAGAACTGGGAGGCCGAGGCGACGCGTTTCGCGTCGGGGCTGCGAAGGCTGGTGGTGAGCGGCTCGAACCGCGAGGAGCAACTCAAGGACGCGATGTCGAACGACCTCGTAATCACCTCCTACGCGCTGGTCAAGCGCGACGCCGAACTCTACGAGGATCTGAACTTCGGCCTGCTCATCCTCGACGAGGCGCAGCACATCAAGAACCCGGGGACGGCGAACGCCCGCGTCTGCAAGTCGATCCACTCCGACAGCAGAGTCGTGCTGACCGGCACCCCGCTCGAGAACTCGCCCGAGGACTTGTGGTCGATCTTCGACTTCCTGAACCCCGGCATGCTGGGCTCGCTGGGGGCCTTCAAAGAACGCTACGGCGGGGCGGACGCCGACGCCGTCTCGCGCCGCGAGCTGGCGACGATCGTGGCGCCCTTCATCATGCGCCGGCAGAAGTCGGAGATCGACGAGCAACTGCCAACCAAAACCGAACAGGTCCTCTACTGTGAGATGCTCCCCAGCCAGCGCCTCCTCTACGATCGCCTGCTTGAGGAGGGGCGCAGCCGCTGCGCCAGCTTCATCAAAGGCAAGGGAAGCCGCTTCGACGTCCTCACCGCCCTCCTGCGCCTCCGCCAGCTCTGCTGCCATCCGAGTCTCGTGCCCGAACAACTCCGCGGCGGTTCCGTGTGCGAGTCGGCGAAGACCGAGCTGCTCAAGGAGGTGCTCCTCGAGGCGATGGACAGCGGACACCGGACACTCGTCTTCAGCCAGTTCACCTCGCTCCTCGCCGTCTTGCGCGGGTGGCTCGACGACGAGAGCGTCGTCTACGAGTATCTCGACGGCCAGACCAAGAACCGGCTCGAGCGCGTCAACAAGTTCAACAAAGACGAGAACATCAGCGTGTTCCTCCTCAGCCTGAAGGCCGGCGGCGTGGGGCTGCATCTGACCGGCGCCGACACGGTCATCATCTACGACCCCTGGTGGAACCCGTCCGTCGAGGCGCAGGCCGCCGACCGCACGCACCGCATCGGCCAGACCCGTCCCGTCACGGCGCTCAAGCTGGTCCTGCGCAACTCGATCGAGGAGAAGATCCTCGACCTGCAGAAACGGAAACAACGGATGTTCAACGAGATCATGCCGGCCTCCTCGTACTTCAAAGGCCTTTCCGACTCCGACCTCGAGTACCTGCTGGCATGATATGGCACCGTGTCGCGCCCGGATCTATTTTCGGACTTCCTGATTTCATGTCCAATGCGCTCCCCCCTCCCCGTCTCTTGATTTACCGGAGCGGCTACGCTACCTTTAGACGTCAAGCGTTTGGCACCGTGCGGAAAAACGGACAGCAACACTCACATCATCTATCAATAGAGAAGGTGGAACATGGCACTTAAGCTCAAGCACAAGATTGTATTGATCGTGATAGCCGCCTCGCTGCTCCCCCTTCTCATCATGGCGCTCCTCACCTACTATCAAAAGGAGCGGATCGGCCAAACGGTCATTGACCAGACACGCGAGTTGAGCCGCAACCACCTTAGAGACATGGCGTTAAACGTGTACGACATGTGCAGAATCGCCAATGATTTGATTACGAAACAGTTGACGGACAACAGCGCGGTCTTCAATGCGGCCTTGAAAGCGGCGGGCGGATTGAACGTCTCCGCCACAGAGTTCGTCGAATGGAAGGCGAAGAACCAAGTCACCGGCGAAGAACAGACTGTGCGCCTGCCCAAGATGCGCGTCGGGGACACATGGCTCGGACAGAACTACAGTTTCGCCACACCGACCTACCTCATCGATGAAACGGCGGCGCTGCTAGGCGAGACATGCACGATTCTCCAGCGGATGAACGAACGCGGCGACATGCTCCGCGTCGCCTCGAATGTGAAAGCCGCCGACGGGACACGGGCGGCAGGCACCTACATCCCGGCCGTAGACCAGAAAGGGAACCCCACCCCCGTCGTGGCAGCCATCCTCAGCGGCGCCAAATACACCGGCCGCGCGCAAGTGCTTTCCGCCACCTACCTTGCCACATACGAACCGGTCAAAGACGCGGCGGGACAGGTCATCGGGTGCCATTTCGTCGGCGTGAGGCTCGACGCCATGGAGTCGATCGAGAAAGTCATCCGCAGTGTGAAAATCGGTAAATCGGGATACGTCGGAGTCCTCTACGGCAGCGGTGAGGAAAAAGGGACCTACGTGATCTCCCCGGGAGGCAGTTTGGACAGGAAGAACATACTTAACGAAAAAGACTCCCAAGGCAACCCGTTCGTCAAAGAAATGATCGACGACGCCATCAAAAAGAAAGGTGAGATAGGATTCAAGGAGTATCTGTGGGTAAAGCCTGACGACAAATCGATCATGAAGAAGACTTCCGCCTTCATCTATTTCGAACCGTGGGACTGGGTGATCTTCCCCGGCCTGTACGAAGTGGACTTCATCGCCACCCAGCAACGTGTGACCTCATGCCTGGACAAGTTGCTGCACCTCACCTTGCTGGTCGGCCTCGCCACCCTTGTTCTAACCATTTTCTTCGCGCTGTACTTGGGGTCAAAAATCGCCAATCCCATCATCAGAATCACCGAGATCGCCCGCAAGATAGCGGCCGGCAATCTGCACGATGCGAGCACCGACCTGATCTCGATCCGCGGCGCGGCGCACGACACCGGAGACGCGGCTTCAGCCAGGGACGAGACCAGCCGTCTGATCGAGTCGTTCACCACAATGACCACCAATCTGAACGCGCTGGTGGGGCAGGTGCAGAAATCAACCATTCAACTGGTTTCCACCACCACGGAGATCGCCGCGGCCTCCAAAGAGCAAGAGGCGACCGTCAATCAATTCAGTGGCTCGACCAACGAGATCGTCGCCTCCAGCAAAGAGATCGCCGCGACGGCCAAACAACTGCTGGGCACGATCGGGGAAGTCAAGGAGGTCGCCGGCAGCACCGCGGACCATGCGGACGCCGGACAGAATGGACTGATCGACATGCAGAGCACCATGAAGCATCTCGCCACCGCCACGGAATCCGTGTCGGGAAAACTGTCGATCATCAACGAGAAGGCCAACAACATCAACGACGTGGTCACGACCATCACCAAAGTCGCCGACCAGACCAACCTCCTGTCTTTGAATGCCGCCATCGAGGCTGAAAAAGCCGGCGAATACGGTCTTGGCTTCTCTGTCGTCGCCCGCGAGATCCGCAGGCTGGCCGACCAGACCGCCGTCGCGACGCTTGACATCATAAAAATGGTCAAAGAAATGCAGTCCGCCGTCTCATCCGGCGTCATGGAGATGGACAAGTTCTCCGACCAGGTCCGCCGGTGCGTGACGGACGTCGGCGGCATCAGCGGCAAACTCGAGAGCATCATTCAACAGGTGCAATGCCTACCGACCAAGTTCGACCTGGTAGCCGAGGGGATGCAGGGACAGGCGGAAGGAGCACAGCAGATCACCGAGGCGATGGTGCAGTTGAACGAGGCGGCCAGGCAGACCTCGGAATCGCTGCGTGAGTTCAACCAGGCGACCGTGCAGTTGAATGACGCCACCAAGGCGATGCAAGTGAACGTGTCCATCTTCAAAGTGATATAGCACGACGGAGCGGGACGCAACAACGGGGTATGAAAGTCGATCAGTACCGAAAACGATTTTGTCGCCAAAATTGTTTTCTCTTTTATTTCCGTCGTCG
>CAYTFM010000307.1:0-10923 GCA_964436735.1 uncultured Victivallales bacterium
GTCGACCAGGAAGCCGTCGATTCCCTGCTGTCGGGCCAGCCGCACCTCCTCCTCCATGCCTCGGATACGGATCTCCTCCTTGTCGAGGCTGTCGTCCATCGGCGGCCGCGGGAACGGTCGGTAGAGCAGTTCGGTGCCGGCGTCCGCCCGGTCCTTCTTGTTGTTGCCCGTGGGATTCAGCACGGTCCTCGTGTACCATGACAAGCCGGGATCCTCGGCGGAATATCCCGAGCTATAGATAAAGTAGTAAGCGAAGACCTTGCGCGGGGATTTGTGCAACTCCTTGGTGGGGGCCTGGTCGAACGGCAGCCAGGCGGCGCGGGGGGCGTCCACTTGTCCGGCCATGCAGACGTTGTCCAGCGTCCAGGAGCCTGTCCGCTCATTGGGAGCGGCGTTGAGAAAGCTCAGCCGCGTGAAGGCGTCTGGCATGGCGGTCCTGAACGAGGGGAGCTTGATCTGCTTGTTCCGATCCTTGGAGAAGTCGGTCAGCGTGGACGCCGTCGTTCCGTCTGAACGGATCGTCACGCCAAGATGGTACCAACTCTTCGTCTTCAAGGTGTAAAGGTTGACGGGAGAACCGTCCGCGTCGGCGACGGAGAGAATATCTCCTTCGCCAAGGTGGAGCGTCAGTCCTTTTCCATCGGGGCCGAGGAGTTGGCAGATGCCGTCGAGTCCTTTGCCCGGTTGCGGATTGTCGTAGCAGAAGTCGAAGCCGAGGTAGACGTTACCCTTGGGAGGGGAGGTGAATTCATATGAGGCCCCCATCCCCTGTCCGGCGGTCAGGCTTTCGTCCTTCATGACGAGCCCCTTGCCCGTGACCTTGTTGCCGCAGAACGGCGACTCGCCGTCGACACGGAGCGTGAGATCGATCTTGGGAGCGGCTCCGCCGAAACGCGTCCACGGCCAGGGAGGAAAGGCGTCCGCCTGGTACTCGTCGAAACGGTCGACCGGCAGTTCGTCGACCGAGCGCAAGGCGTTCCTCTCGTCCGCCAGCGAGGAGAAGACTAAGGCGAGTCCGGCGAGCGATGCCGCCGCTGATATGAGTGGGATTTTTCTCTTCATCAAAACCGTCCTTTCTTGGGTTGTCGATATCAATGCTGAAGTAATCATGACGCTTACTGAGGCGGCAGGCGATACAACTCGCTCCAACGGGAGCCCATCTCTTTCTTCGGAATCATCCGCAGGATTTTCAGCGGCGAGGCGCCCGCTTCCCATTTTAGAGGCAAGCCCCCGCGCAGCTCTGACGATTGGTATATTCCCAGACGGTCGCCGCTGACCAACTCGTCGATGAAGAACTCGCCTTCCGGGACGGCAGGCAGTTTTTGCGAGTAGGCGCCGGGCTTGTCCTGGTACATGATCGCATAATGGCGGTTCAGCTCCGCGTGATTGCCTTCCAATGTCAGCGGCACGGCATTCGAAGCCCGCGGAGTTTTCACGCCGGCCCAGGCGCACACCTTCGCCATGAATCCTTTCAGGCTCTCCGAGCTGTAATCGGGGGTTCCCCAGAAGACCAGGACCTGTCCTTTGCCGCACTGATGCAGCGAAACCGCCGCGACCCCGTCGGTGAAGCGGGCGATCACCTCGCCGTTGGGATTCGCATGGCCGGGGAAAAAGCCGAAGTAGTTTGTTTGAGGAATCCAGCGATACGGCCACTGCTGGAAGGTCTTTCCGACCTCGGCTCCACTCAGGTAGTTCTGCATGTCCCTAAGCGAGTAGAAGCCAATACGCGTCTCCGGCGTGAAGAAGGGATTCGCGCCGCTCACTGCCGCCGTGACCGCGGATGCGGAAGTGTCATACGGCCGTTCCGGGGGAGTGACGCCCAGTTCTTTGAGCAGCGCGAAGTCAACGTCCGGCCGTTCCGGGCAGTGGCGTCCGGTCGTCGCGGCGATGACCGTCTTGGCTCCGGCGCGCACGGCGTCGCCGACGAGGGTGATGTTCGCGCCGCTCATCACCTCGTCAAGCAGATTCGGCAGGAGGAGTTTGTAGTCCGCCGCATGCTCGGGACGGTAGTTCTCGTAGTCGACGGCGTCGTTCTTCAGCAGCTCGAACCAGCGCTTGAGGTCGTCCAACCGCTGATGGAAGACGGTGCGGTGTTTGCAGAAGAGCGTGTAGATGTCCTGCATGGCGGCCACTTCGCACTTTGGCTGGTCGAGGCGCAGGCCGTGCAACTCGCGGAGGATCGGTTTGAATTTCTCGAAGCGGTCGTAGGCCAGCTCGCGGCCGTAGTGCGCCGGCAGGATGAGGTTCTCCTTTCCCGGCAAAGGCCAGTAGTAGACGTGCAGATTCGCGCCGCCTCCGCCCGCCTGGGCGAGCATGACGTAGGTGGTCCAGTCGAGCAGCCAGCCGCGGTCGCCCTTGTCGCCGTAGGCGGCCCAGCGGTGCGGGTGATGCGGTTCGGTGATCCAGCCGGTGCCGTTTTTCCAAGCGTCGATGAGCGATCCCTCGCCGCGCAGGAAGTGGTTGCCGCCGTTGTGGAGGTAGTCGATGGCGGGCAAGAAGGTGCTGCCTGCGAAGCCGTCGGGGTCGAGGCTGTACACGATCAGCACGCTATCTTTGTCGTGGCTGCGGATGCTGTCGGCGACGGTCTGGAACCAATAGCCCTTGTTGAGAAAGCGTTTGAAGCGGCAGAAATCCACCCACCACAGCCGGAGATCCGGTTTGGCCCCATCTTCCAGGCGAGGTTGGGGAGGCGCCACAGCGTTCCAGTTTGCGAAGGAGGTCCCCCAACGTTTGTTCAGCTCCGTAAGATCGCCGGAGATGTGTTCCCGTGTCCAGCCACGGAACTGGTCTTGCGCGGCTTTCTCGTAGCCGACGATGCCGCCGGCCCAGGGCTGGTCGAGCACGGCCCACTCTCCGGCGATCTCGAAGATCTGGTAACCCTGGAAGGCGGGATGCTTCTGGTAGCGTGTATGGAGGGCGGCGAACCCTTCGAGGAAACGGTCGACGTAGGGGCGGCAGCTCAGGGAGAAATTGCCGTAATAGCCGTGTCCAAGATCAGATGAGCCGTCATAGTTGCGCTGGGGCCAGTAGTGCTGCCAATTGTAGAGCCCCGAGCTGTCAGCGTGGCTGAGCCGGATGGTGACGCGGCAGTTTTGGTCGTAGGCCGTGTCCAGCAACTGGTCGAGCAGGTCGAAGTTGTACACGCCGGGAAGGACGCTGAAGCTGGCAAGATCGATCATGACCGTGACATTGGTGGTAAGCTGTGAGATCTGCGTCAGGGCGTCGTGAAAGTGGGCGACGTGTTCGGCGGAGCTGGTGAAAGGCTTGGCGCGGTTGTCCTGGTAGGGCAGATAGCTGACACGGAAATAGGCGGATTTCTTGATCTCGTCGCGGGTGATCCGTTTGCCGTCGCGGCCGGTGTAGGAGTGGCTTAAGTCGGTGCGGCGACCGATGAAGTATTCTTGCCGGTCGATGAGTCTCCCCTCTTGTCTCGCCTCGACGGTGAGACGGGCGGCGTCTTGGCCGGCGGGGAGGCGCAAGGCGAGGGACAAGTCGCGGGAGGTGTCGCCGTTGAAGGCGAGCGTTTCCTCGCCCTCTTGCGTCGCCTGAGGATAGGCGCACTCGCGTAGCTGCCATTTGAGCGTGCACGGGCGGTTGTTCAGGGGAAAGGCGCGGATGACGATCTTGAGCTCTTCCCCGCGTTCATACACCCCGCGGGAGGCTTGTTCAGGGTTAATCCGAAGACAGCCGGTGGAGGGTGGCTGGCGTACGTCGACCGGGCGGGAGGCGGGAGCGTCCGGACGGCCTTCCATCCAGGCGCGGAGTTGTTCGGTGGCCACGAGCGTGCCGTCCTCTCCCGTGACGGTGTAGCGGATCCAGTAGTTCCCGTCGGAACCGAGAGTGAAGGTGATCTTCTGGCGTGCGGAAGAGGGACGTGAGGGTTCGAAACTAATCAACTGGGAACTCTCATGAACGGGGGCACCTTGGAAGTCACGGTTGATCTGCATACCGAGACGGTAGTTTCCCGCTTTGGCGAGCAGTGCGTCGGCGTAGAGATATGGATCATGGGCGGGGATGTCCAGTTGGCGCAGTTCCCAGTTGGCGAGTTGTACCCTTCCTGTCCGCTCCTCGGGTTTGTCGCAGCGCTCGGCAAGGGCGAAACCGAGGAAGACGAGTTGCCCGTCGGGCCAAGCGTTGCCGTCGGAGGTGAGAGGGGTGGATACGTCCTGAGAGGCACCGCCCGCCTCGGAGCTGTAGAAGTCGCGGCTGAACCAGCCCGACCATTTCGCCGTGCCGCTTTTCAGGTGTGGCTGCCGATGTGGGGAGTAGGCGAGCACTTCCCCCTTCTCGTCGCGGATGAGCGGCATGAGCAGCGTCTTGCCCCCGCCCGCCTTCCGCTCATCGACGCCGTATGCCTCGAACGCCACGCGCCGCATGCCCGTGGCGATGGGGACGGGTTCTTTCAGCAGAATCTGGATAAGCGCTTGACGATAGGTGATATGGCCGGACTGGAATGTCTGCTCCGTCTTCGCCCGGTACGAGATCTCCAGCACGCCATCATTTTCCGTCAGACTGGCGGCGCAGCCTTCCGGTGCCTTCACGAGCCAGTTTGCTGCGGGCAAGGCCTCGTCGGCGGAACAGCAGGCTCCCACCATTGAACCGATAAGGATTCCCGCGAGCATTCCGCACTGTCGGCTGTGTCTGCCTCCGCACATATTTCTTCTCCTCATTTTATGCTAAGGATTTGATGGGGTGAAGCCGGCGGCCCAGGCGTCCTGGGGTCCACCCACGTTGTATGGACTGACGGTCAAGCGGTTGACGTCCATCCACAATGCGGCGTGTCCGTCCATCCAGAGGATGTTGTTCCCCCCATTGTGGGTGCCACGGCCGTCGTGCATCTGGGCGCCTTTGACTATGTAATAAGTGTCTAACTGCTGGCTGGGATAATAGACGGTGGCCCCGGACGACCAGTAGCCCGCCTCCGAGACGCCGATCGTCCCCGACGGGGAGGCAAGCACGGATATCTTCCGCCAATAGCTGCGGGCGCTGTTCGGTCCAAGAGCGCCGTTCATTCCCATACTGAGTTGGGCCCGCCGCGCCTCGTCTCCGGAAAGCCTGGCGAAGGCGTCGACGTGCACCGGACACTGCACGAGAGGCGTGATCATTTTAGCACCGGCATTCCCGTTGTCGGCGCCGTTTTTGAGGTAGGGGGCGAGAGCCCTGGTCCAGTCGTAGGGCCAGATGGGGCCGGTCACCCATGCGTTGACGACGGGAAGATAGCCGTTGGATTCGTCGACGTACCCCACCAGCGCGGTTCCGATCTGGCGCTCGTTGTTCAGGCAGACGATCTGGTTCGCGGTGTCTTTGGCTTTCTTAAGAACAGGCAGAAGAAGCGCCGCGAGGATCGCGATGATCGCGATGACCACTAATAATTCTATCAGCGTGAAGGCGACCGCCTTCACGCAGATAGAATTATCATATGTTCGACTTCTAAAAATCTGACACCGCGTGCGATTTACGACAAGAAGCGTAGGGAATATGTTCCGCATGCGAATCATCCTTGTTCTCCCATATTTTTTTAATGTTTTTGAGGTGTCGTCCACAACACAAACAATCCGTCCGACGGCTTGTTTCTACAAAGTCGGTGATCATAGGCAATGGCGCCGCTCCACATCAACGCCCCCCTCGGAGTGTTTCCCCGGATTTTCATATGATGTGTGTTGCTACAATCTTTGTCTGATGGCGAGGTAGCGGTTTGCGCGCCGAGTGCTTCGATGGGGCGCTGGATGTTCGGACTATCAGCGTCGCCTTCCCTTGCGCCCCGATCCGGTTCTCTCCGGGGAGAAGCTTCAAATTCGCGGCTTTGATATGTTCGAGTACCAATGTTGCGACCTGGTCGCTGTCCGTGGAAAGGACGCTGAGCGGCACGGGACTGAAATGCTCGGCGCCTTTGTTCTCATGAGCCACCACCGCGAGGTCATCGGGGATTTTCAACCCACTCTCCAATAAAGCGAAAAGAACACCGTTCACAATCACATCGTGGTTTACCAACAACGCATCCGGGCGAGGCGTTTCCGACGATAAAAGTTTATTGACGTACTGGTACCCACTGTCAACCTCCTGCCCGCAATACACAAGCGTGTCCTCCGGCATTTCCAGTCCGGCTGTCTGAAAGGCTTTCGCGACCGATGATCGCTCATTCTCCGCGCCGGGAAGGTCTTTCGGATAGGGGGCGTGACTGTAAAGCGAAAGAACCTTGATCCTTCTTCGACCGGCCTTAAGGAGATGCGTGACACCCTTGTACGCGGCGTCTCCGGCGTCGAACCCGGGCACGTATATCCAGGGACAGGCGCACCCCGTCCTGAGCCAGTGCAACTGCTCGACGGTGCAGCCACACACCACCATACATCGCAGCAATCCCCCCGCAATGTCTTCCGTCGCCTGCCTGACCGGATAGTAGTGGTCGTCGGAACGCAGGTCGAAGTACGGCTTGATGTTGAAGCCGTAGTTGATGGAAAGATCACTGAACGACCGCACGAGCAGCCGATAATGAGGACTGGCGCACTGAAACGGATCTTTCCCCAGCATAAGACCGATCGCGTCGCCCCGCAAATTGCTGCTGACAAACGTCCCCTTTTGCGGAATACGGCGGATAAGTCCTTTGTATTGAAGGCGCTTAAGCCCTCTCTGCATTGTCAGCAAGGCGACATTCATCTCCTTGGCGAGAATCTTCGTCGACGCCAAGGGTTCGTTCGGCTTGAGTTTGCCGGAGAGTATCTTCTCCTCAAGCTGATCGGCGATTTGAAGGTAGCCCATGCGCATAATAAAAATCTCTAACTATTGCATATTATGTATAATTATATGTGAAATAGTTTGCCTGTCAAGAGGATGGATCCGGATTTTCACTTGGATCTGTGCCGGCTGGCCAATCGTGTGACAAGGGGATATAGGTACAGCAGCGTCGTGCGCCCTTTGCCTGCGGCGCGACCGCTCCAACAGGGAATCTGGACTCAATGGACGAGACTCAATTTTATGGTATGATCTTTCCCCTGCTTGCCCAGGGAAGGGATGTGCTTGTCGGGCCGGGTGATGACTGCGCCGCCGTTGATCTCGGCTTGAACGGCGAATTGCTTCTTCTCGCCGCCGATCAACTGATTGCTGGTGTGCATTTCGACCTTGAGCGCACGTCGCCCGAGGTGGCGGGGGCGAAACTCCTGAAAAGAAACCTCAGCGACATCGCCGCGATGGGTGGTCGACCGCTTCATGCCATCGTGACACTTGCCACGGAGGGGGTCGACGCCGAGTGGCTGCGGCGTTTCTATGTGGGGCTTGGAAAGGAGGCTGCGGCGTGGTCGGTGAGCGTGTGCGGAGGAGATATCGCCTCATTGCAGGCAGGCTCCTCCGGATTCGCCAGCTCACTTTTCATCACGGGGCTGGTCCACAAGGATAAGATATGTCTGAGGAATGCCCTGCGCCCGGGAGAGTTACTGTATGCGACCGGCCATTTCGGGAACTCCTACGAATCGGAGCACCATCTCCTGTTCACGCCGCGGCTTAAGGAGGGGGCGTTCCTCGCCGGTTCCTTCACCACGGCGATGATGGACGTCAGCGACGGCCTGATGCTTGACCTCACAAGGATGGCCCGGTCTGCGGGCGTCGGCGTCCGCCTCCGGCTTGATGATATTTCCCGGCGGGACGGCTGTGCGGTGGAGCGGGCGTTGACCGACGGCGAGGACTACGAGCTGATTTTCTCGGTCGCTCGCGACAAAAGCTCGAAACTCGAGGCGGACTGGCCTTTCCCGGATACAAGGCTAACCAGGATTGGCGAGATCGTCACCGACCACCCCGGTGTCGTCACGGATCAGACGGACGTCGACCTCGCTTTGCGTTTCCCGCACGCCGGCTTCGATCATTTCCGCCATTCATCGACGTAAACGGCAACACGACAGCCACGGTCAAAGTGGTGCCGCCGAGTACCGCTCGTCGCCATAGCCCTTCTCTTGGAGACTTGCCGTGATGGCGAGTTATAACCACTCCGGGGGCTGTCCGGTGATGGAGAGGATGCCGCGCCAGAGACGGCTGGTGGGGCAGACCCGCTTGCTGAGCCCGTGGACGGCCTCGAGCGGGACATAGGTGAACTCGCCGTGCCAATTGCCTACGAGCATGTCGGTCTTGCCAGCCATGGCGGCGTGGACCGCGTAACGGGCCAAGTTGGCGCAGAAGATGCAGTCCGAACTGTTCGCCGGGACGCTGCGCACGATGTAGCTGGGGTCGAAGTATTTAACGGTGACCGTCTCGTTATTCGCCTTGAAACTCTTCTCTATCTTATCCTTGAGGAAGAGGCCGATGTCGTTGAACATCATATTGCCCGAGGCGTCCTTCTGCCCACTGGTGCCGACGAGGTGTTGCCCCGCCCCTTCGGCTAAGGCGATGACGGCGTGGCGCTTCTCGGCAAGGCGGCGGCGCAGATGGGCGAGGAAGCCGTTGTCGCCGTCAAGCGGGAAGTTTATCTCGGGTATGAGGCAGTAGTTGACGTCGCCGCTGGCCTGCGTGGCGTGGGCGGCGATGAACCCCGCGGCGCGTCCCATGAGCTTGACGAGGCCGACGCCGTTTTTCGCCCCTTTCGCCTCGACGTGGGCGCAGTTGAGGACTTGTTGCGCCTCCTCCACGGCGGTTTCGAAGCCGAAACTGCGGTACACCAGCGGAATGTCGTTGTCGATGGTTTTCGGAATACCGATGACGGATAGGGGGAGTCCGCGGCGGGTCACTTCGTCGGCGATGGCATGCACGCCGCGCAGGGTGCCGTCACCGCCGATGCAAAAGAGGATGGATATTCCGCCGTCCACGAGGCTGTCCACGATCTTGTCAACTCCCGGATTGCCCCGCGAGCTGCCAAGGATCGTTCCGCCCTGCCGATGGATGTCCGAGACGAGTTCGGGCGTGAGCGGTACGGGGGACGGGTCGGCTCCGGCGATGAGGCCTGAATAGCCGTAGCGGATGCCCCAGACGTCGTTGACGTTGTAGAGGTAGTGTAGTTCTAACACGAGACTACGGACGACGCTGTTCAAGCCGGGGCAGAGGCCGCCGCACGTGACGATGGCGACTTTTGTTTTCGCTGGTTCGAAGAAGATCCTGCTCCGCGGGATGGGAGATTCGAAGGAGAGTCCTTCGGCGTCGGGCGCTCCGGGAAGCGAGGCGTCATAGCGCACACGGCGCTCATGATCGAGCAGGGGTACTATCTTCTCTTTAATTTTAGAGAGATACTCCGATTCGAGCAGCGGTGAGGGGTATTTCGCTTCGCCAAGGGTTTTCACGGTGAGGTCGAGCGCCATAGCGGACATCTCCTGATAAGGTTGGAAGACTTTTTGGGAATGTAGATTATGTGAGTGCGTGCGAGCCTTGGCTGTGGTCCCGCAGGATCATTTGCCCGGGGTGAGTAGCTCTTTGAGGCAGGCGAGCAGCAGCTCCTTTTTGATCGGCTTGGCGAGTGCCCGATGGGCACCGAGCTCCTCCGCGTATTTGAGGTAATCGTTTGCGCCGCTGACCCTTCCACCGGAGATGGCGATGATCTTGAGGCCGGGGTGCGCTCCGCGCATGTCGATGATGGTCTCGAAGCCTTCCTTGCCGGGCATGACGATGTCCGTGATCAATAGGTCGGGGGGCATCTCAGCGGCCATATCAATGGCCTGGACGCCGTCCTCGGCCTCGTCAACCTCGTATCCCTCGGCTTTGAGCATATGTCTCAGGAGACTCCTCATCTGCGGGTTGTCGTCCACCACGAGAATTCTGTAGGCCATGTCCTCACCCCCTCTTTCGCTGTCTAGCCCTTGACGCCGCAGGTTCGTTTCCATAGCCTGTCGGGAACCGCCTCTGGCGTGTGTTATTCGTTGAGGAACAGTACATTATAGTTCACATAGATAAAAGGGTTCTCGATGATGGTTTTTTCTCTAAAACATCCTCGAGACAACTGGCAATCAATCCCCCCTGATGCTATACTTAAAACGTCTTTCTCATTCGTGGCGTGGTGCCAGAGTGGTCGAATGGAGTGGTCTGCAAAACCATTAGGCTTTGCCTCACATCGGTTCAAATCCGATCCACGCCTCCAACTTCCAACCAAACCGCCTCCGTCGGTGGTCCAAAACGACGGTGCTCCTGTAGGCCTGACGCCTCTCCACCGCTTAGCGGCAGTGTGAAGAGGAATGCTTAAAAAGTCGTAAATCGTTGAATTAGATGTTTTTAAGACTGTTAAGCAAAAGGGCTGCGGAAAATAATTCAAAAATAATTTGGATTATGTTTGCGCGGTTCCAAGAGTGGGCTACATTAAAAGCTCTGCCAAATAAAACTTGATGAAATTGAAGTTTGCGAAAAACAAAATTTCAAAAAAGTTCGATTGACAGGTTGACAATTCGTTAGGATGGTGTTATAATAAAGTTTTGGGGAGGATAAGAAGTCTCCGCAAAGCGAGACGACGACACCTCCTGTCCCCAATGCGGGACAAGCTCATTGAAAATTTGAGAATTGGATGATGCGAAGCGTCCGATCACTTTGTTTGAGTGGGGTTTCCTGCCAGGAGACCCTCAAATGAACTCGATATGAAAAACCCTTCGAAAGAAGGTAAGATTTTTTGTGGAGAGTTTGATCCTGGCTCAGAACGAACGCTGGCGGCATGGATTAGGCATGCAAGTCGAACGGTTTATGCGCCGCAAGGTGTATAGATAGTGGCGAAAGGGTGAGGAACACGTGAGTAACCTACCCCCAAGTTGGGAACAACCCTTCGAAAGGAGGGCTAATACCGGATGTGGATACGAGACCGCATGGTTTTGTTTCTAAAGATTTATCGCTTGGGGAGGGGCTCGCGTCCCATTACGCTTGTTGGCGGGGTAACGGCCCACCAAGGCTATGACGGGTAGCTGGTCTGAGAGGATGACCAGCCACACTGGGACTGAGACACTGCCCAGACTCCTACGGGAGGCTGCAGTCGAG
>CAYTFM010000308.1:0-9022 GCA_964436735.1 uncultured Victivallales bacterium
GGATTTACTTCGGATTTCGAGATTCGGATTTCGGATTTACCCAACATTGAATTTCTAAGCGTTAAATTACGCGACAATCTTTGCATAGTGTTCGCTTTTCTCAAAAATCCCGCCGCTGGTGGCGTAGAAATCGTCGTCGAGGCGGAACAATCCGCCGCGCATCTCTATCCACTGCCTTCCGGAGCGGGGGTGATACGTTTTCATGGCGTCCCAGTTGCGATAGTTCTGGGGTCCGTTCGACTCGAGCACGCCGATCTTCAGCCCCGGCAAGGGGTCGAGGCGGGCAGCAACGTTCTTGTTCCAGTCGACGAGGATCGGATTGACGGTGAGGTCGGCGCAGAAACAGGGAACGCCCTCGTCATGCGCGATCTTCGCGATCTTCAGACTCATGCTCAGCGTCTTGGCGATCGGTTTGAGGGCGATGGCCCCGTAGCCCAGACGAATCCGCTCAATCGCATCCTCGTCCGAGTGCGCGCTCTCGTCGGCGACGATCCGCGCCGGAAGGTCCCGGACATCCACCTTGAGTTCCTCCGGGAATGGCTCCTCAAGCAGGATGACGCGCTCGAGAGCTCCGATTTTTTCGGCATGGGCAAGGAGCTTCCTCAGGCGCTCCTTCGAGTCATATCTACCATTGGCGTCGAGATAATAGGGGACATGGCCGGACTCCGTGTAGGCCGTCTTCTTGTTTTTGGCGAGTTCATGGATCTCCTCGAGGCGCCGCATGTCCCACTCAAGCATCTTGTCAAGATCGCCGTCGCCCTTGGGATCGGAGCCGATTTTTATCTTCAAGAGAAAGTGGCCGTCGTCGAGGGCCTTTTCGATCGCTTCGGATTTGACGCCATAGGAGATCAGCGGAATGGCGGCCAGCAGTTCGTGACGCCGCGACTGCGCGGCCTTGAGCGAGGCGGGCACAAGATCGTCAAAGCTCTTCGCCTTCGCCAGCTGGGCGTGGAGCTGCCACGCCGCGAAGTCGACGGCCACCATCGCGTTCAGGGCGAACGTCTTGCGCACGGCGTCGCGGCCACAGATTTTTCTGGCATACGCATAGACGTCCGCCAAGGTCTTGTCCTGCAAGTCGAACGGGTCGGCGCAGTCGACCCCCTTCGCGGCCCGCGCGGCGTGGCACGTGGTCAGGAACATGAGTGAATTCGAGGCCGCCTCGGGGTGGCTGAAGAACAGCCCGGCGTCGGACCAGAGCACGCTCTGCGTCCCCAGGCCGACACCGCGGGATCCGTCAGCATCATCCATGGCGACGACAGCCTGCCACAGCTCGCTCAGCTTGCCGCCCTTGAACCCGAATGGCGCGAGCAGAGGCTCCCTCTCGAAGTCGCAGGCGATTTTGGTGATGTTCATAATAGCTTCCTATTACATTACGCGGCGAATGCCGCTACGTGGTTCCAGTGTTCAGGTTTCGGGTTTCAGCATCTTCCTGACACCTGAAACCTGACACCAGGTGACATTTATTCCCCTTGTTCTCAGTGCTTCATCTCGAACACGATGCCGACGGCCTTGTCCGGGTGGTTGATCAGCAGATCCGCCGCCTTCCCGGCATCCTCCAACGGCATGCGGTGGGTGGTCATCGGGTCGACCACGAGCCGCTTCTCGGCGATGAGCCGCACGATCTCGCGCAGGTTGCGCTGGGTGGTGAACGGAACGAACACCGCGGGATAGTCCTGCCCGTGCTCGTACGCGGCGTCATGGTAGCCCGGCCCCGTGCGCGACGAGATCCGGATGTCGAGGTTGCCGAAATACGCGCCGCCCCTGAGTTGCACGGGGCAGCCGCCGACGAGGACGAGACGCCCCATCTCATGGCCGTCCGCCGAGACCTTCATGCACTGCTTGACGGACGCCAATGCGGTGTCCGCGTTCGCGCCGAAGGCGAACAGGGCGAAGTCGACGCCATAGGGGGCGGAGAATTTCTTCGTGAGTTCGACGAGGTCGTCCGCGCCGACCTTGGCGGTGTTACTCAGACCACAGCGCGCGGCGATCTCGACGCGGCTCTCGACGCCCTCCCATCCGATCACGCGGGATCCGCAGAGACGGTACAATTGCGAGGCGATGTTACCGACGATGCCGAGTCCGAGCACGACGCCGTACTCGCCCAGAGTCGGCTCAGTCCGTCTGACCGCCTGCAGGGCGGTGGCGGCAAGGCAGGCGTAGCCGGCCTGCGCGTATGACACCTCGTCGGGGATCGGCACCACCAGGTTGACCGGCACGCAGGCGTAGTTGCCGTGGATGGCGCCGCCGCCCATGCAGGCCACGCGCATGCCTTTTTTCAGATCGTTGCTCTTGCCTTTGATCTCAAGCACCTCGCCGGCGTTCGCGTAGCCGAACAGCTGATCCGGCTTGGAGGCGTCGGGAGCGGCGCGCTTCGACACAACCCCCGACATCTCCGTCCCGGGACTGACCAGCGACGCATGGACTTTCACCAGAACCTCATTGTCCTTCAGCTCCGGCATAGCCAGCTCTTTCGCCATAACCGTGCCGTCGCCCGTCACCACCGCCGCCATCCGCATGCCCATCGTGCCACTCCTTATTCGAAATTGAAGTTACTACTCTTTGAAAAGGGTCAGGGTTCGGGGTTCAGGTCAAAATCAAGTCCATAGTCCGATTCTCTTGTTTTCGACTCTTTTGAAGAGTAAACAGTGGGACTATCATGCCGTATTTCCTGACTGAATCCCTGACCCCTGACCTCTGAACCCTGTATCCTCACTCATGCAGCTCTCCCGGCAGATAGATCCTCTTCGGCACGCTGCCCGGATGCTCGATCCTGAACAAAAGCTCATCAAACGCGCACTCCCCCGCCACCTTCCAGTCGAGAGCGATCGTCGGGGCGGGATGGAACGAAGGGTCGATCCTGTTTTTGCCGTCGATGCCGAGAACGGGCACCGTCTCGGAAAGAGGCTTGCCGGTCTTCTCCAAATGCTTCTCGGAATACACCTGCAGAATCGAATGAGTGGTGAATAAGTATCCCTTGCGCCGCTCGAAGTTCACCGCGCTTCCGTGCTGATGGAATTCGACGGAGCCGCCCTGGCCGCGCCAGAGGCTTTCGAACACCTTCCCCCGGTTGACGAACGCAGGCCCCGCGGCCGAAACCACGCCGACCGTCTTGACACGCCGCGACGTGAAATACGCAGCCGCCTGCTCCGCCGCAAGAAAAGGATCGATGTCGACCACGGAGATCCGTCCGCCATTCGAGTCGTGCGAGCAGAGCGCCACGATGGGGTTGTGCAGGTGGTACGTTTTGTAGGAATCCCCGTACTCGTCGGCGCCCAGCAGGATGGCGCCGTCGACCCGTGACAGCACCTCGTTCGAGCGCTCCCCCTTCGCATCCTTCGGGGAGAAATCGAGCTGCAGCGAGACTCCCTTCGCCTCGGCGGCCTTCTGTATGCCCAGGAACGCCGTGGAGTAGATGCCGACCCAGAAGCTGTCGCCCTTCTGCATCACCGCCACCCGCCGACTCAGCCTCCCGCCGACAGCGTTTGTCCTCTTCACATACACGCCGCTGCCATGCCGTTTCTCGACGAGTCCCTCCTCGCACAGAAGGCTGACGGCGCTCCTGACGGTCGCGAAGGAGGCCGCAAACTGTCCGGCGAGACCGCGGATCGAGTGGATCTGAGAACCGGCGGTGAACTGCCCGGTGCTGATCCGCTCCGCCAGGTAGTCGGCGATGCCCCGCGGGCCATACTCGGCTGACTTTCCCATACGCCTCCCCGACATGTGTTAGATAGTGTTACCTTATAATAACACAGTGTCGCACACTTTGCAACCCCTGTCGCGCGGAAATCCGGAAATCGAGGCACGAAATCCGAAACACGGGCGCGCTGTTGTTTCATCCGCAGTTTGGATTTGGTAGTATTTCGGATTTCGCGTCTCGTATTTCCCGATCCTGACATGCGGTGTGGAGACAATCGCCTTCCCGTGGTA
Source organism: uncultured Victivallales bacterium (assembly GCA_964436735.1). Lineage (GTDB taxonomy): Bacteria > Verrucomicrobiota > Lentisphaeria > Victivallales > GWF2-38-69 > CAYTFM01. The sequence continues at coordinate 3,928 of CAYTFM010000308.1, forward strand.
TATTGACGTCGAGGCAGGGTTTCAACCGAGGGACCAACGCATGGCTTACACGCCGACCATCAAGGACTTCGTCAAGGGTGAGTTCATATGCTTCTCATGCGGGAAGAGGCTGGTCATTTCGGGCGGGGGACGACAATCCGACCAGCAGCCTCCCTGTCCCAAATGCTCCGCGCCGCTGTTCCCTCCCTTCAAAATCAAGACCTACTGGTGCTTCAAGCCACTCGGCGGCGGCGGCATGGGCAGCGTCTACCAAGCGTTGTCCGAGCCTGACGGCAAAGAATACGCCATCAAGATGATTCCGTCCTGGCAGCCGGGCGGCGAGACCTTCATCGAGAATCTGCGGAAGGAGGGCGAAGCCGGTCTCGCGATCGGGAGGCACCCGCATCTCGTGTCGGTGGTCGAGTACGGCTGCGACGAGGACGAGCACTTCATGGTGATGGAGTTCATCAAGGGGGAGCGCCTCGACACCCTCATCTCGGCGCACGGGGCGATGCCGGAACTGCGTGCGTGGGAGATCACGCTGCAGCTCGCAGAGGCGGTGGCGCACATCTGCTCCCGCGGCATTCTGTTCCGGGACATGAAGCCGGAGAACGTGATCATCGAGGCCGACGGCAACGTGCGGCTCTTCGACTACGGACTGTGCGTGCCGATCGACGCCCAGGCCGGAGCGGAGTCCGACGACATCGAGGGCTCTCCGTTCTATCTGCCGCCCGAACGCATCGTGGGGGCCGCCGAGGGGGAGCACAGCGAGATCTACAGCCTCGGCATGGTGCTGTTCCACATGCTGTACGGCGCACCCTATTATTCGGAGGCGGAGATCGGGCAACTCATGGTGAAGCACGTCTCGTCGCTGCGCTTCTCCAGCGTCGGCTCCCGCCTGAAGAACTGCCTACCCCGGTCGCTCGAGATCCTGGACAGGATGGTCGCCCGGCAGCCTGCCGACCGCTACCACGACTTCGCCACGCTGATCCCCGACATCACGGCGCATATAGAGGAAGTGCGCAAGGCGGCGAGTCGCAATGACGCCAGAAAGTACATCAAGTTCGTCGAGGAGGCGCTGGCGAAGTTCTTCACGCTCGTCGTCAAGGGCAAGCACGCCAAACGATTCCAGATCATGCTGGCCGTCCTGACGGTCCTGTTCTCGATCTGGCTCTGGCGGCATCTCGCCTACCGGGCGGAGGAGAGGCTCAAGGCCGGCTTCCGCAAAGAGGTGGCCGCCAAACTCGGCATCCCCATCGACGTGAAGGCGCCCGCCAAGCAGAATCAGCAGCTCACGCAGGAGATCGCCAAACGGACCACGGAGCTGCAGGCGGAGCTTTCCGCCAAGCTTCCCGCGTTCGACGACGCGGCGGCGCGGAAGACGATCCTGGACGAGTGGAAAGTCGCCGACATCAAACCGCGCCCCGAGCTGCCGCTGGACGAGGTGGGGCTCAAGCTGGAGGGGGAGATCAAATCCCGCGTCGAGGAACTGATGACCGGCCGCGGCAAGTCCTTCTCCGCCGACGAGACGGCCGACAAAATCCGCCGGGAGAACTCGATCCTCCCCACCACGCCCAAGCCGACGCGCGCCGTCAACGAGATACGAGCGGAAATCGAGCTGCAGGCCGTGGAGGCCGCCGAGAAGAAATTCACTCCCGAGAGTTTCAACGACGCCGTCACCGCGGTGATGGGACGCTACTCCGCCTTCAAACTCGGCGAGAAGATTCAGATCACCCTCAAGTCAGGCAAGGTCATCAAAGGGTTCTACCGGGAGTTTAAGGGCGGCACCGTCGTCTGCATCGACAAGGGACAGTACCAGCTCAAGGACATTTCCCCCAACGACGCCCTACGCTTCGACGAGCAGCAGGCGTTGAACAAGATAAATGACGAAGTCCGGACGCTGAAGGATGAGGTGAGGAAGAAGAAGGAGAAGTTCAAGCAGGAATACTCGGAGAAGATCGACGACAAGATCTACTACAAGGCGGGATACTTCAAAGTCTCGCCCGGCGTATGGGGCGACTCTGAGGCGTTTGTCAAAGCGAAAGTCGAAGAGGCGAAAAAGACGTGGGAGGGCTCGCAGCAGAAGGACCGGGACGCGTTGCGCAAGGAGGTCGAAGCGAAGTTCGACCAGACGTCCTTTTACACAAAGTTCGGCTATCGCAAGATCGAGGGGAAATGGATGTCGGAGAAGGACGCGATGGATAAGCTGATCGCCGAGCGCAAAAAGAAATACGCCGCCGAGCTGGAAGGCAAACGCGTCCAGGTCGCCAAAGAGGCGAAGGAGAAGGCGGAGCAGGAGCTATATTCCGCCAACGGGTACATTAAGCACAACAACCAGTGGATGCCCGCGAGATCAGTCCTCGACATGCTCGTCCTCGAAAAGATATACACGTCGAAGAAATGAAATCCGCCCCACGCCGCGCACTTGGAAAAGTAATTCTAACGATAATTTTAACCGGCTTCGCCAGGACTTGAGCTCAGGTGTGCGACCCCCACGGCCTTGTGCCGTGGGTGAGCAAGATCACAAGCTACCCTGCCAGCCACAAACCCTTTCCCCTCCCCGTCCCCGCGGTGCTTTACGCCGCGGGGACGGGGAGGTTTTTTGTGCCCGTATGTAGCCGACTGACTTCATTCACCCACGGCACAAGGCCGTGGGGATCTTACCCCACAGACAGCCAGTCACAAAAACAACAATTCCCTTCTATCGATCAAGGTAGACGGCGTTGTGAATAGAGACGCATGAGTGGTGAATGGTGGATCCAACTACAGACAACCTGTTATGCTGAGCTCAGCATAACAGGTTGTCTGAACTATTCACTTTGAACTTCCTCAGCGTCGAGTGAGGTTCCCCACCCCAAGGATCTTCGGCGGCGCGGAATCCGTCCAAGGAATCCGGTAGGGGATTCCGGGCCAGACATCGAAGAAATTGTCCGCCAGCGCCCGCTCGCCGTCGAGATCGACGCAGACGCCCCACGCAAAGACCGGGCTTTCGAAGACGGCCATCCCGCCCTCGACCTTGACCGTGAGTTTCGCTTCCGCCCATTCGATTTCCTTGAATAGAGGGAGAAGCAAGCGACCGCGGGCAAGCAATTCTCCCTTGCGCTCGAGCTGCGCGAACGCCGCGGAGGACGCGTGCGCGCCCCAGCGGTCGGCCTTGAAGCTCGCAAGGCGAGTCGACGCATTGGGCTGAAGCGCCACCCGCGCGCGGAGATCAACCGGGAAACCTCCGGCGAGATTGAGCACTCCGTAGCGCACGTCTCCTTCAACCACGCGGTCGGTGTCGTTGACCCCGAACACGACAACCTCCTCGCCCTCGACCGCCACACACACGCTGACCGGCGCCATCGCCCGGCGCACCGGCTGGAAGGCGGGCGTCCGCCGCAGATAGTAGTCCACAATCGTCCACGAGCGCACCGTCGGCCAGCAGTCGTTGTACATCCAGAAGATCGCCGACGCGCTGTCGTACATGCGGCGGCGGAAATTGCCGATGTACTCCGCAAGGGCCTCGCCTTGAAGAAGTCCCGCCCAATACACATACTCCTCGACGCTCATCGCCCGGATGTCCTTGCCCAGCCAGAACGAAAGCGCGCCGTCGGGAAAACTCGGCTCGCCCCAACTGTCCACCGAGTTGTCATGCACCTGCCAGGCGAACGACTGGACCGCGCGCTGCCCCTCAGGCAGACATGCCAAGACGGTGGGAAGCGCGGTCGGCCCCAGGAAACCTCCCTCATTGGGAAAGCGACAGATCATTTTGCGGTAGTCACGGAAGTCGACATTCGAGGATCCCACGCTCCAGGGGTGCTGGTCGCCCACGTCGTCGCGGGTGGGACACAGACCGTCGGGGGAATAGGGCGAACTCGGCTGGTAGTAGCGGGTCGGATCCTCCTCCGCCATGATCCGGGGCAGCGTGAGATGGAACAATCCGTAATCGGGGAAGACGACCCCTTTGTCGAATCCCCACTGCCAGTTCCCCTGCTCCATCTCGTTGTTGCCGCACCAGACCACCAGGCTCGGATGCGAGGCGAGACGGCGCACCTGGTGCCGCGCCTCGGATTTGACCGACTCGTTGAACGCCTCGTTGTGCGCCGGGTACCTCGCGCAGGCGAAGATGAACTCCTGCCACACCAGAACGCCCCGCTCGTCGCACAGATCGTAGAAGTCGTCCGACTCGTACAATCCGCCCCCCCAGACCCGCAGCAGATTGAAATTCGCCTCCAGCGCGCGGTCGATCAAGGTGACATACCGCTCCCGGTCGATGCGGGCGTAAATCAGATCGGCGGGAACGAAGTTGCCACCCTTCGCAAAAATTTTCCGCCCGTTGACTTCAAGGATGAAATACCTGCCGCCGTCCGGATGCCGATCCTGAATGACTCTGACGCGCCGGAATCCGATCTTCGCCGTCCGTTCCCCGACAATCCGGCCATCGACCTCAAGGCGCGCCGTGATCGCATGCCGCGCCTGCGCGCCCGTCCCCACCGGCCACCACAACGCCGGGCGCGGCACGGAAAGTGTGAGCTCGCAGCTGCCAAGCCCTGGCTTGATCTCCACCGTCGACTCCGCCTTGACGTTGAGCCCGGGCATCTCGACGGTCAGCCGCCCCGCAACCGCCTCCTTCCCCAATCCCTCGACGAACATGCGGGCGGTCACCGTCCCCTCGGACAAACCCTCCGACAGCTCAGCCAGCGGAACGAATTGATCGACCCTCGCCACCGACGCCCACTCGAACGAGACCGACTTGTGGATGCCAACGTTGATCAACCGCGGCGACCAATCCCAGCCGAACTGGCACTGCGGCTTCCGCAGCCAATGCCGCTTCGTCAGTTTCACGCCCAGATGCGTCGTCCACCCTTCGGCCGGCTTGTCGCAGACGTCGAACAGCCCGCCGTCGAGATGCGCGACCAGCAGATTTTTCCCCGCCTTGACGGCATCCGTCACCTCGACGCGGCACGGGTGGAAGAAATTCGCATGCTTCGCTATCTCCTTACCGTTCAAAAAGATCGACGCCGCATAATCAAGCCCCTCGAACAATAGCCATGAGCGGCTCCCGGCCGCCGCCGCCGGAACCTCGAACGTCCGTCGATAACTCCAGACGCACTCCTCGACCCAACGGGCGGCA
>CAYTFM010000308.1:9032-10874 GCA_964436735.1 uncultured Victivallales bacterium
CTCGGCCAGCAGCCCCGCGCGCATGAGATCCAGATGCACCTCTCCCGGCACCTCAGCCTCAAGATAGCGAACCATGTCCGGCTCCTCGCGCTGGACGTGGTCAAGCCTGCCCCCACGCTCGCCGTCAGTCCACCGCACCAGCCATTTCCCGTCCAAGGACATCCTGCCGCTCATCGAAGCCTCCGTGAAATTAAAAAAGAAACTCGAAGTTCAAAATCCAAAACGTTCTGTCTCTAACTATACGCCACCGGCAATGGCGCGGCCTTGACGATTCCGCCCAAATACCGTCCGATCCCGCCATCGCCATATCAGGCGTGAACGACAGGCGGTCCGTGGAGGGCGAGGCTCGTCCGAGCCGCGGCGGGTGGTTGTCTCTCGACCTACGTTCCGTTTTTTTCCGCGGCTGGCAGAATTCCCTCGACGATGACCAGCAGCCCCAGCAGCAGGAAACAGAGGGGCACCAGATAGAACGCGCCGCATAGATCTCCGGCGCGGTCACCCATATATCCCATGAGCCAGGTGAACACACCACACCCCGGAACCCCGGCGCAGGAAAGCAGAATGTAGACCATGGTGGAGTCGGTCCCCGGAAGGCGGTCCACGCAATAACTCTGCACACTGGGCCAGAACGGGGCGGTGGCGATGCCTGAGAGAAAAAGGAGACAAAAGAAAATCCAAAGGCTGCTCTGCAAGGGAAGCGCGATGGTGACCAGCACGCCGCCCAGGGAGGAGAAAAGGATCAGCCCCTTGAGATGGCGCTGATGGAGAAGATACCCCCATCCGGTGCGTCCCAGCACCATGCCGCCGGCGAAGCAGGCCGTGCCGACGCCCCCCGCCCACGCCGCGGAGCTGAAGTGCAGCTGGATGTAGCTGGCGCACCAGAAGGTCAGACAGAACTCCCCGCCACCGGCGAAAAACATCGCGGCGAAGAAGAGCCAGAACCGCGGCGAACGCATGATGCGCGTCGCATGCCCCCCCACAACGGTCCAGTGGAGCGGCTCGTGGTGGTCAGGGTAGTCGCGCCCTCGCCGCGCCGGGAGCAGCAGGAGCAGCACCGGAATCATGGTCAGCGCCGCCACGCCCCCCACCAGGAACCGCCACGGCACGCCCAGGGAAAGCAGCGCGCCCGCGAGGAGCACGGTCGCCACGACGCCGACCGACCAAAAGGCATGCGTGAAATTGATATAGCGCCCCGGCTCGGCGGGATGCAACTTCTCCACGAAAGGCGTGGCGAGCCCCTCGATGACACCCTCCCCGCACCCTGCCAGGATCAAGGCGAGCAGCAGAATGCCGTACCCCGGTGAAATGGCGCACAACCCCATTCCAGTGGCCATCAACAGCACCGACCATCCCAAGGTGCGGCGCTTCCCCCACCATCCGGCCATGAACCCGCAAAGCAGCATGGAGACCACCATGGGAAGGGATCGCCCCAGATGGAGCACGCCCCCCGCCGTCATGCCGCCGCTCTCCAGCGGGAACCGCAGATCATGCGCCAACGTGACCAGCACCACCGGGATGACCACCGACCCCGCGGCGTAGGCGAAAAACGTGAGAAAGGCGGCGTAGTCGAACCGACCGAACGACATTCGCATAGAGCCGGACATCCGCGGAAACTCCCGTTACGATTACTATCACAGCACACTACCATGGGCGGAGACGGCGATCCCCCTTGGGAATACATTCCGGCCCCCACACACTATCCCGCACAATCACGTCCGCGCCTTTGAGGCGGCAAGCCGAGTGCCAATGGTAGATGGAATGCCGCCGGAAGTCAAGGAGGCGAATGAAGTTAGGCGGGCTTCGCCCGCGACTTGGTTTCAGTGTTCGGGTTTCAGGTTTCAG
>CAYTFM010000309.1:0-1269 GCA_964436735.1 uncultured Victivallales bacterium
GCAAGGAGATGCTTCACGCTGTGTGCGATCGAGGCGACCATAGCCCGCTGCCCGGGATCGGTCACCCGCGCAAGAAGGATTTCGGCGAATCCAAGAATGGCGTTCAAGGGCGTTCTGATCTCATGGCTCATGTTGGCCAGGAACTCGCTCTTTGCGTGACTGCCAAGTTCCGCCTTGAACGCAAGGTCATTCGCCCGAGCGATCGCCTGCTCAAGCTCTCGGTTGGCATCGTCGCTCTCCTCCTTCGCCTTCCGCAGGCGTTCCTCGGTCTCGATCCGGTTGGTGATGTCGCGGGCCGCCGCATAGATCACCTCCCCAACCGGATGGGAACGCCACTCCAGCCACCGATACGAACCGTCCTTGCGGCGATAGCGATTCACAAAATTCAACACCTCGTGCTGCGACTTCAGATTGGAGATGGCCTCGATCGTACTCGCCCGGTCGTCAGGGTGCACCAAGTCCAGGAACTGACAGCCTTCAAGCTCACCAAGCGCATAGCCCAGCGTCTTCTCCCACTGCGTGTTGAGCCGCCTGAGTTTCCCGCTCGTGTCGGCGATACTCAGCAAGTCAATAGTGACGTTGAAGAATTGATCAAGCTCCTCGGTCCTCCTGCGGAGCTCCATGGTGATTCTTTCACTTTCCGCCTCCTTGCCAGCACGTAATGCTTCCTCGCGCTGCCGCAGCAGCGCCGCCATTCTTTTTGCGTTGAACAGTAGCATGCAGATCGTTCCAAGGCAGAGAATGGACATGGAGAGAAAGAACTCATGCAGAAGAGGGTACGACTCGTACAACCTTCCCACCACGGTACCCGTTCCATCGGCCAAGACATCGGCGCAAGACAGGATAGCGGCTGCGAGCAAGAGCCCTGGTATGACGCCTCCTTGCCAGGCTCCAGGTCTCCGTGCCATAGAGAAGCTCTTCTTGAATCGTCTAAGGGACATCCTCATCGCACCGTATCCTCTCGTCCATTCAAGGGCACAGTATCATCAGGAGTTGAAACTCCAAGGTGTGGAAGTGAAAATTCCGTATGCCCATCAACATCAGTTGCGCATGGAGGTGGCACCGAGCATCAACCGCAGTAGATTAAAAGCTCCATCTTTAACTTTGAGGAGGGTATTCAATGCAGTTTGTTGTCATCACTCTGTGTATTGGCGCGGTGATGGGGCTTGTCGCCGGCCTCATCGGCGTCGGGGGGGGGATCATCGCGATTCCCGCGATGATCTATTTCCTGAAGATGGATCCCCGCGTCGCCATGGGAACCTCGCTCGC
>CAYTFM010000309.1:1279-10821 GCA_964436735.1 uncultured Victivallales bacterium
TCATCGTGCCCGTCGCCATCGCCGGCTCGCTCAAGCAGTACCATCAGGGCAACGTCAACCTCGCCTGTTTTCTGTGGATCGCTCTCGCCGGCATGGCATTCTCGGTGCTCGGCGCATGGCTTAGCACGAAAATACCGTCATTCTGGCTCCAGCGCATCTTCGCCCTCTTCATCATCGCCGTCGGCGTCAAAATGCTTATGAAGTAAGACTGTCAGCGCAAAGCGTTGACACGGTGAATGGGGAGAAGGATTCTTGATGAACGAGACTAGTAAATCAGTTGACGAACAGAACACTGGGTACGTGACGACGGTGCTGGAAGTTGGGCGGGTGCGGGTGCTCCAGAACTAGCTCCGTCTCTTGCCGAGTTGATCAGGGAGGCAGATGAGTGGTGCGCGCAAGATCCTTTCAGCGTGATGGATAAGACGCAGACTCCGCCCAGCGGCGACAAGCATGACTACCTGAGCTTTGCCCCCTACTGGTGGCCTGATCCCACGGCGCAAGATGGCCTTCCCTACATCCGCCGGGATGGCGAACTGAACCCTCACAGCATAGGAGATGGATCGGACCGGGCCAGCCTTGAGAAGATGGCCGCCGCCGTCGAGACGCTGGCGCTGGCGTATTATTTCACTGGCCAGAAGAAATTCGCAGCCCATGCCGCCCTCTTTTTACGAAGCTGGTTTCTTGAGCCGGCCAGCAGGATGAGCCCGCATTTGCGCTACGGGCAGGCTATTCCCGGATTATGCGAGGGGCGGGGAATCGGCATAATCGAGACAAGGCGGTTCTCTCAGGTCTTGAACGCTTTGGAACTTCTGGAGAGGACTACGGTGCTCCCGCCAGAACAGCGCGAGGGACTGCGGTCGTGGTTTAAGTCCTATTGGGATTGGCTCCGTTCCAGCGTCAACGGCAAGGCGGAGCGCGGCGAGCAGAACAATCATGGCACATGGTACGACACGCAGGTGGCGCATCTCGCCTTGTTCTTAGGTGAGAAGGAGCAGGCGAGAGAGGTGGTGCGAGAGGCGCTGAAAACCCGTCTGGCCTCACAGGTGCTGCCTGATGGATCTCAACCGCATGAACTGGCCAGGACGCGGTCATTCACCTACAGTTTAATCAACCTCAGCGGTCTTTTGGATCTCGCCGAAATCGGACGCCGAGTTGGCGTGGACTACTGGAGTCATCCTTCCCACGGAAAGAGCCTCCTACGGGCGGCGGTGAGCTTCGTGGGCGGCTACGCCGATCCCGCGGCGAAGTGGCCATACCAGCAGATCACTCCGCTCCACCGCGTGGCTCTCTACCCTTTCCTGCGCGAGGCGCACTTCCACACGGCGGACAACAGTTTCCGCTTATGGGCAGCCATGCTCCCCAAGGAGGAGACTGAACGGGAAAGGGCGAATCTGCTATGGCCGCAGCATCCAGCCCCGTCCCAGGCATTCGGAAGATAGCTTGCGAAGAAATTCTATTGCCAAATGGCTTCCGAGCGTTCACGGAGTTGCAACAGATTCTCGTACTGTCCAAACGCCGGACGAAGATTGCGGTTCTTGCCGCATCCCATCTCGAGTCCTTCGTTCGGTTGATCGTGGTCGTCTGAGCCATTGGTGAAGAGGAGCGGGAAACGCTCCGGATGTGACCTGTTGAACTCCTTCCGCATCGAGTCGAAAAGGTCGGTCTGCTGAAGTCCCGTCTCGGGGCAGATGCCGTTGCGGAAACCGTCGACCTCGATCGTCTGCAACCCTGCGGCGGCGAGTTCCTCGATCACGGCGACGAGCGCGGCGTTGGCGAGGCCCTCCTTCGCGCGCAATTCCGTCGGATGCGGCAGACCGGGCAACCCACCCCACGAAACGATCCGTCTCACGGAGGCGACAGGCGAAAGTGCGAGGGCGAGTTCGGGCGGAACGTTCAACCATTGGTCCTTGGGGGTGTATGTCGCCGGGAACTCCTTGACGTCAAAAGCGATGCGCCTCTCGACCAGCTCTGGACCGTACTTCTGCCACATGACGACGCTGATGTCACCCTTGGTGGAGATCCCGTTGCGGAGGAACGTGTCGATGTCCTCGAAGGTGATCTCGGCGCGCATGCCAAGCCGGGAGAACGCCTCGGGAACCCGCTCGATCATCCTCCCAAGCTGCTTCGCCTTGGCGGCGCGGATCGCCTCAATGGTCTCGGTCGCGACTCCCGAATCCAGCATTGCGAGAAACGCCCCAACCTCCGGAAAGTGCCCGATGACCTCAACCCCCGGACGATCGGTGTAGAACTCGATCGCCGGTACCACGTCAATGCTGAAAATCTTTCCCGCCTGGATTGCCTCGCACTGTCCGTCGAAAACGTCATGGTCGGCGATGGCGATGGCCCGCATGCGCCTGCGGAACGCCTCGAACACCCGCGCCGCGGGAGAACGGTAGCCGTCGGAGTAAAATGAATGGGTATGCAGGTCGATCTCGCAGACGGCGTCCTTGTCGGGAACGAAGGAGACGGCGAGCCGCCGTGCGGCTTCGAGCCGAGCCGACGCCGGGACGCGGAAATCATCGATCACCTCAAAGTCGTCACGCTTGCCGCATTCGCACAGGGCCACACTACCACCGCCTTCTGAATCCGCGCATCATTCCTCGACGGCCTTGATCATGAGCTCTTGCACTTCCCGGAGGTAAAGGTTTCCGAGATGCCCGCCATGGTCGAAGAGGGTCAACCTCGGGCCAAGCGTCTTTTTGAGCCATTCGCGATGGGTGTCGGTGAGCAGGAAGTCGTCGGCGTTGTGAAAGACGCGGACTTTCTTGTCCGCGGCAAGTGACGCCTCAATTGCGGGAAGGCTCGCCTCTCTGTTCAACTGTTCGATGTCGACCGGACGGCCAAGCTTCTCCGAATAATATTTTTTGATGAATGTGTTGATATAGACGCGGAAGGTGAAGCGATCCATCTCATTATACAGATCCCGCCGCTGAAACCACCCGCATTTGGTCCTGATGAGGCCGAAGTCGTGTCGTTTGTTGATCGAGTAGATGATCTCCAGGAGGCGCAGTTGGAAGTTGAAACCTATCAACTCCCGCGCCTCCTCCTCGCCTATTGGCAGCGTGGGGACGGCGAACGTCGGCAGTGGGGTGGGGGATTCGGGATCGGCCTTGCGGTTCGCGGCGGGTTTGAGCTCCATGAGTTTAAGGTAGGAGGCCACCGCCATGTCGACCTTCCGCTGAATCTGGTCGACGCGCCACTTCTCCCATGTCAAATGGTAGCTGTCGATCATGCCAAGGGCATGCATGAGGTCCACCGGCGGGTTGATGGCGAGATAGCGTTCGAAGCCGATCTTCTTCTCGCGTCCGTCGATCTCCGAGATGAAAAGAGTGTGCAGGGCCCCAAGCGACATGCCCGCAAGGATTTTCTTGGTCATCTTGCCGGGGGACCGTTTTTCGATATCGGCGAACACCGCCTGAAGGGCATTGTAGATGTCCACAGCGTCCTGAGGCGTGTAGCCCGGAACCTTCGCGGTGGCGGCGCCTTCCATGAACTCCCAGTTCATCGCGCTGCTGACAACTAACGCGGAATAGCCTTTCTTGAAGAAGACCTCCGCAAGGGCGATGTTGGACGAGCTGAGGTAGTTGCCCGAGAACCCCGGGAGAATGACAACCAGCGTGGAGGGGTCCTTCTGGAGCCACACCATGTAGGTGAGATCAGGGTGGCCGTCACCGAGGACATTGACGCTTCTTTCGTCGCCATGCGAGTAGAAGTCGGAGCTCCAGAAGGACAACTCCGTCCAAAACCCCTGCTTGTGCCCCTCGGTGTCGAACAGTTCGATCCTGAGCGTGTCGACCGCCGGGGATTGCGTTTGGTAATTCTCGAGCTTGACATCTCCCGCCCACACCGACAGCAGTTGGAGCGCCGCCGCAACGGCACACGCACACCGCATGATTTTTCTTGTCATAGTCATAGTCTGTCTCAGTCCGCTATCTTTAATTGACGGGCGATAATCCACAATTGCTTCGCGATAACGTAAGGATCCTTATTCGCATCGACCAGCAGCCGAAAGTCCTCATAGTTCAACGCGCCGCTGTTGATCCTGAACAGCCAGCTGCCGCCATACGGTATGTAGGTCTTCGGATCCAGGGCGGAGTCGAAGATCAATCCGACGGCGTCCCTCAGGGACATCGGCCCCTGCATCGGCAGGACAAGATAACAGCCTGGGCCGAACCCCCAGACGGCGAACGCCTGGCCGAAATCCTCGTCCTGCATCTTGAGCCCCAGCCACTCGCCAGCGGGATCAAATAACCCCGCGACGCCTACCGAGGTGTTGATGAGGAAGCGCAGCGAGTCCTCGCCAGCCCCCTCGAATTTCCCCTGCAGCAGGCAGGCGAACACTCTCGCCGGCCATTCCATATTCTTCGAGGCGCTGCTTATCGCATTGGCCGCGCAGCGGGGGAACATGGAGGCGTACACTGTGCCAACTGGCCTGAACACCCACTTCATCAGACCAATGTTGAAACCGAAAACTGTTCTGTTGAGCCCCTCGAGACAGTCGTTCATCGCAACGAAATCAGGCAGATTGGGATCCAGGTCGTCCCTGTCGAGAGAGCTGAAGACGGGACTACCGAAAAGGACGAACGGCGTCAACTCTGGTTTCAAGTCGGCGGCGACACCTTTGGGCGTCGGAAAGTAGAAAATGAATTCGGCCGGCGACGGCAGCGACGAGTTGACAACGGGCTGGCTTTCCGTCGTCTCCTTCTTGGGCATCTCAGCTTTCGCAGGAGGCTGGTGAGGCTCAGGCTTCGCAGGGAGAGGTTCAGTTTTGACGACCTCGACAGCGGGCTTCGCCTTGGCGATGGGCGGCGGGCGTATCTGCGGTCCATCCGATGCGGTCTGCGCGCCTTTCTTTAATTGGAAATAACGAGTAACATCCTGTTCCGACGCGGCGATCAGCAGCTTCCCGATGTAGGGGGCACGCAGGGCTGCGGACTCAACCTTCAACTCATAGAGTCCAACGCATTCGGGGTTTTCGACGACAACCTGCATGCCACTCTTGCCGATGCCGGAGAGTGGCTTGTTCTTCGCCGGACGCATTTTGTCTTTCGTGGCCGGCGTGAGTGTCACCATCAGATCGGCGGTGGTGTTGTCGGCGATCTCCACCTGCATGGGGCTGCCAAGTTCGACGGCCACTCCGTCGCGTCCGAGATCCCTTCCTCTATAAAAGCGCTGCCCCTTCAAAACAACCCGCGGGTCGAACGGCTTGCCGGAAAGCGTGGCGAAACTGTACAGTGAAAACTTCCCCGCGCCATCCAGCCTGAGGGAACGCAACACGCAGCCGCCCTTGCCCGTGCTCGGTGCGGGAATGCTGAACGTGGCCAACTCCTGCGGAGGCTTGAAAACGACCGACATCTTCTCCCCGCCATCCTTCTCAAGGGTGATGACGGCCGTCACCCCACCGTCCGACTCGCAGCAGATCATGAACCGCTTCGGTTCCCCCACGTTCGCCCCGAACAGGAATTCAGCCGTGCGGTCGATCTCGACCTCCACGCCTCTGCTGTTCCCGTTCTTGACGATCAGGGAGGAGGCCCCCTGGAGAAGCCAGTCGGAATTACCGTTTAATGAATCGAACTTGCAGGTGCTCACAAGAGCGGGATTGGAAATGGCGAACGGCGGCGGTTTGAGCTTGGCGATCTCAAACCGGATCTCGAGAACTGAGGACGACGCATCTCCAATTGATATTTTGAGTGCGCCGCGCTCCTCGTTCTTTGACGCTTTGACGTGGAACCGAAACGGGCCGACTCCACTTGCGGGAGCGAGTTCGCCCACGGCGAAGACGCTCTCGCCGACAAGTTCGAGCCCCAACACCTCCGCCTTCAATGACGTGGCGGGACTCCTCTCCGAGCTCGAATAATTGACGGCCGACAACTCGGCGGAGAACGACGCGCCCTCCCCGATCACCACCTTGGACGGCCCGGCATACAACAACCGCAGCTGAGGCTGCGTCTTGTCTTCGGCGGAACTGGCCCGCGCTGAACCGAGCAGTAACCAGCATGCGGTAAGGCAGAGAAGAAGCCGAGCTCTCCTCCCTGTGATCCGTGTGAAAAACCCCGCTGAGAGCGAAGTCGCAAATACCCTCGTCACGAAACCCCTCCTTGCCTTCCTTGTCAATAACTCGTATCGAAGCGGATCCGAAAAAACGAATCAACCTCTGCGTGAATCAATCTCAGTTCGCCACGATGTTCACAAGTCTACCCGGAACGCAGACCACCTTGCGAACCGTTTTTCCTTTAATGGCCTCCGCCACCTCGGGGACCGCCAAGGCTGCCGCCCTCATCTGCTCCTCGCTCGCTTCGGGACTCATCATCAAATGCGCCTTCGGTTTCCCAAGCACCTGTACCAACACGTCCACCTCCTCCGCCTTTGTCAGACTCTCGTCGTGGACGGGCCAGGGTTCGTACGCGATGCTCGCCGTGTGCCCGAGCGACGCCCACATCTCCTCGGCGACATGAGGCGCATAGGGGGAAAGCAGCTTCACGAAGGCCGTGGCCGCATCGCGCGGCATCCGCGGTAGTTTCGAGAACTCGTTGACGAAAATCATCATCTGGCTGATGGCCGTGTTGAAGTTGAGCGTATCGGTGTCTTCGCCAACCTTCTTGATAGTGAAGTGCAGTATCCGCATATGGTTCCTATCAAGCGGGTCGTCGGCCAGCTCACCTTCGACGACGAGGCGCCATGACTTCTTCAGGAACCGGAAGACTCCCTCGACGCCACGGGTGTTCCATGGCTTGACCGCCTCAAGCGGCCCCATGAACATCTCATATAGGCGCATGCTGTCGGCGCCATACTCCCGCACGATCTCGTCAGGGTTGACGACGTTCTTCAGGGCTTTCGACATCTTCGCGGGAAACTCGACGAGCTCCTCGCCCGTCTCCTTGTGGAAGAACTTGCCGTCCCGCCCTTCAACCTTATCGGACGCGACGAGAGCCCCCCTCGAATCCTTGTACGAGATGCCCAGGATCATCCCCTGGTTCACCAGTCGTTGGAAAGGTTCCTTTGTTGAGACCCAGCCGATGTCGTGGAGCACCTTGTGCCAGAAGCGGGCGTACAGCAAATGCAAGACGGCGTGCTCGGCCCCGCCCACGTAGAGGTCGACAGGCATCCAGTACTTCTCCTTGGCTTTGTCCCAAGGAGCGGCGTCATTCTTAGGGTCAATGTAGCGCAGGTAGTACCAGCACGAACCGGCCCATTGCGGCATGGTGTTGGTCTCGCGGCGGCCCTTCATGCCCGTGACCGGGTCGACATAGTCAAGCCATGCGCCCGCCTTCGCCAGCGGTGGCTCGCCCGTCCCCGTCGGCTTGAAGTCCGCCAGTTCCGGCAAAAGCACGGGCAACTCGCTTTCATCCAACAACTTGATGCTTCCATCCTCCATATGGGCGATGGGGAACGGTTCGCCCCAGTAGCGTTGACGGCTGAAGAGCCAGTCCCGAAGCTTGTAATTAACCGCCGCGGTTCCCACGCCCCTGCCCTCAAGCCACTTGATGGTCTTCGCCATGGCGCCTTCGACAGGCAAGCCGTTTATGTCCAGCCCCTCGCTATTCGCCGAGTTGATGGCCACACCGTCCCCAGGCCAGCAGACCTTCCCCGCGAGCACCGCCGACAGGTCGACCCCCGCCTTCGCGGCGGCGGCGGGATCGGGCGACAGAATGCAGCGGATCGGCAGGTTGAAAACCGTGGCGAACTCGAAGTCGCGGGTATCGTGCGCGGGCACCGCCATGATCGCACCGGTCCCGTAGGTGCCAAGCACATAGTCGGCGATCCAGATCGGAATCCGCTCGCCGTTGACGGGATTCAGGGCCATCGCCCCGGTGAACACGCCTGTCTTCTCGGCGTTGAGTCCCGTACGCTCCATATCGCTCATCCGTGAGACCTTCTCCACGTAGGCCTCCACGTCTTTCCGCCGCTCCGCCGTGGTGATCACGTGAACCAGTTGATGCTCAGGCGCCAACACCATGTAGGTCGCGCCAAACAAGGTGTCCGGGCGCGTGGTGTAGACACGGATCTTCAGTTCAGCCCCGTCGATCTTGAAGTCGACCTCCGCCCCGGTCGATTTCCCGATCCAGTTGCGCTGCATCTCTTTGATGCCTTCAGGCCAGTCGAGCCCTTCAAGCTCGTCGAGCAGGCGCTCAGCGTAGTCGGTGATCCTGAGCATCCACTGCTTCATGGGCTTTCGGACAACCGGATGGCCGCCGCGCTCGCTTCTGCCGTCGATCACCTCCTCGTTGGCCAAGACGGTCCCCAAGGCGGGACACCAGTTCACCGGCACATCGTCCAAATAGGCCAACCCCTTTTTGTGGAGTTGGACGAAGATCCACTGCGTCCACTTGTAGTAGCCCGTGTCGGTGGTGTTTACTTCGCGATCCCAGTCATAGCTGAAACCGAGCGACTGTATCTGCCGCGTGAACACCTCGATGTTGCGGCGCGTGGTCACGGCGGGATGAGTCCCCGTCTCCACCGCATACTGCTCAGCCGGCAACCCGAACGCGTCCCACCCCATCGGATGCAGGACGTTGTACCCGCGCATGCGCTTGTACCGGCAGTAGATGTCCGTCGCCGTGTACCCCTCTGGATGCCCGACGTGCAATCCCGCGCCGCTCGGATAGGGAAACATGTCCAACACGTATAACTTCGGCTTGGTGGAGAAGTCTTCCACCTTGAATGTCTTGCGCTCAGCCCAATACCGCTGCCACTTGGCCTCGATCGCTTTAAAATCGTAATCACTACCGCGCATATGTGCTTCCATAAAAGTTGTCAATCTGCCTGCGGATCAAAGTCGAATACTCAAAACGAAAAGGGTTTGTACAATACTACCTCCCCTCCACATTATCCATATGAGTCTTCGGATAAACAAAGCGACTGCCCCAAAAAGCCGCCGCCTCGCATCCGGCATCCGCCGCTGCTGAGGTGCCGCACCCGCCAGCCGCATGTTGAAAAGGGACGGAGCAGGATTACTGTTACGTAGTATCCACACCTATTAGTTATCCCGTAACCCTATGCGCATTGTCTGGATCATCTACGACATCTCGTTCATCAACCGAGGAACCCCTTTCTCGGTTCTGAAAACCCTTAAAAACTCCTGCACGATCCACCAGCTCATCTCCAAGGAGGTCATCAACGACCTCGCCTCCCCCTCAGTGGCGACCCGCGATGACACGTCAGCCGACAAGTCGCTTGGACTGGTCTCCCAGATCATCACCTCCCCCGACTACACCACCCACCTGAACACCACCGCCAGTTTGCCGCCGGCGCCCGCCGCTTACGCCGCGCGCCGACAACTCTCGCGCAGCATCAAACTGGCCGTCGAGGTGGACAAGGCGAACCATGGCGACCTCATCGTCGTCGCCGCCGCCGACGAGGCCATCCGCAAAGAGATCTTTGACGGGCAGCTTGATCGCAGAAACATCCACTATGCGACCACCGACCATGAGCTCTTGGAGTGCCTCAACAAACCCGCCAATCGTTATCTCGAGGATGGCGGCGAGGAGAGATGCGAATTCAAAAATGGACTACGCCACGGCAAGCAGCTCAACTACGACAAG
>CAYTFM010000310.1:0-10688 GCA_964436735.1 uncultured Victivallales bacterium
AAAGAGTTGATATTGTCCATGTGGAGGTCGCCATCGTCTTTCAGCCGCTCGGCGTAGCGGATTTCCAGCTCCGATCCGGAGACGCCTGCGGCCGACACCCGCACCCAGCCGGAAAGGTTCTGCCCGAAATCGAACACGAGGTCGCCGTTGGACAATTCCCACCGATTGACAGGCGGAATCGTCTGGGTCACCTTGCACGGTGGCATGGTTTGCACCTCCAGTAAGCCGCCAGGCGGGTTGACGGCGGCGGCTGGTTGCCAGACGCTGTCGTCGTAGTCCGGTTCCAGCCAGTCGCGCAACTCCAGACGGGCGTCGTAGGTCTCGCCGTTGCGGAGGCCGTCAAACAGAATGGGGCCGGAACTGACTTTCCAGGAGCGATCACTCCAAAGGGCGGGAACACCGTCGAGTTCCAACTGCAGCAACAGCTTCGGGAAGTCGCGCCAAGGTGCCTTGTCAAAATGCCAGACTTCGCTGGTGTGGCAGTTGTACCAGCCGTTGCCGAGTATCACTCCGAAGACATTTCTTCCTGGGACAAGATACTCTGCGACATCATAGGCGACATACCGCACACGTCTGTCGTACTGCGTCACCACCGGGTCGAGGACATGGTCGCCGACTTTGCGGCCGTTCAGGTAAAGCTCATAATACCCCAGGCCGCAGATATGAACTGTTGCCGTGGCGTGTTTCACATCAGTATTGAAAACCTTCCGAAAGAACGGCGCCGGCAGTGCTGGTCTTTCCCAATTGTTGAGGATTGCGTCAGGACGGCCGATCCATCTTGCGTGCCATTCCCTGCCTGATTTCTCTGCGAGCAAGTTCATGTGTTCTCCCTATACATGCATTCATTTCTCCGCACGGCCTGTCGCGCAAACATGGCGATGCTGCCGTGGAATAGCATGGCTGCGATTTGTCTATGGGAAACTGCCTATTACTCCACGTCAGAGCCGACCGTGATTCTATTGCACCATCTCGTCTGGCTGGACTTGTTTCCGAACGGCTGCTGCCAATACCCGTACATCTCGGTGTTTTTGATCGGCTCGACATGCCCGTCCACCATCAGGTAGTTCGAGCCTTTGTTATGGTCGAAATACAGCATCAAGGTATTGCCCCACGGGCCGTAGTGCGTGAAGGCATATCCGATGCCACCCTTGTTGGTAAGCGCGACTGATGGCCTGTCGCCGGCCGCGAGACTCTGCCAGGTGGTGTTTCCGCAGACGATGATGAGCAGGCGGGAAGGAGCCTTTATGCTGGACACTTTCTTCTTGGCTGGCGACAGGGCCCACGGCCAGAAATCCGCCGCGTCGCCTGGCTGGGAGTTCGAGTTGTATAGGTAGGACTGGGGACGCTGGGTGCCATACGTCCTCTCGGCATTGTCGTCAGGGCAGCGAAACGCCTCGATCTTGCTGTGCAGTTTTTCGACATTCAGATAGGGGAGAAGCACATAGTCCCAAGGATTGTCCCTGCCGTCGTTGTAGCTGCTGCCAGAGTACCACACGAGAGCGGGAAAATACTCGTTATTATCCTGCGCATACATCATGAGAGCCGGTCCCATCTGTTTTTCGTTGCTTACGCATGATATGCTGCGCGCCCTGTTCCTCGCCTCTTTCTACGCAGGCAACAGCAGCGACGCGAGTATGGCGATGATTGCGATGACGACCAGAAGCTCGATAAGGGTGAACGACACCGAGTTGTTGTGCCTGGGCGCTTGGTGATGAGGCATGGTGCGAGCTTTCCTTTAGGGCTTGGAATTTGCTGGCATGACTTCTATGGCATTGCACATCTTGACGGAAGATTCCGAGCTTGTTGGCGGCAGGCTGAACTCGATGTCCAGCACGCCGTCCTGAACTGCGACGTCTTTGAATTCGACGATCTTGACGCCGTTGAAATCCTTCCCGCACGCCTCAAAGACATCATAGTTCGTCAGCATCGGTTTCCCCTCAAGCGCGACATTGAACACAAACACGCCGGGACGCGCCCCGGGCTCATACCCCACCTTGAGATAAAGCTTCACGGTGTAGCTTCCCGGCTTCACGTCGAACCGATAGGAACTCAGTTTGTACGCCTCGGAGACGAACAGTTCGGGATCTTCGGAACCCTGCAAGCCGGTGCTGGAGCGTCCGACGGTGAGCGCGTTCTCGTCCCTGCCGTACCCTTTTCCCAGATACACCCGGTCAGGAAAGAAAAGGGTGCCCGACTTCGCCCGGTAGAACTTAAGACTTCCGCAGTTGACCGCGTATGTCGACCGGGTGACCATTTCGCCCATTTCCCGCAAAAAGCCGGCGGCCGCGTCCTGCTCCATCGCACGCAAGACCCGTGCGCGCTTTGAGAACAAGAGGCGATGCAGTTCGGCGAACCGGCCTTCCGCAAGGCTACGCTCCATTTCCCCAATGAGGGCTGATCTCGCCGCGGACTCATCATCGAGAATTTTATCCGAGATGAGCTTGCTGTTGCGGACCTGGGACTCATACCAGCTTTTCGCCGCCTCCGGAATCGACACTTTGACGACCGAAAGCGCGGGAGTCGCAGTAGAACCGAAGAGGGAGCCCCACCACCCGGTCCGTGGTTCAGGGAAGAAGAAAGAGCGCAATTGAAAGGGCTTGAGCTTCACTTCGCAGCGGTGGTCTGCGACACCGACGGCCTCTCCCGTCGAAAGATCCGTGACGGCCGGCGCCTCTGCCGTCTTCAACCCAATTGTCGCCGCTACCGGGGCCGACATCAGATTCACGGCATAAAAATAGGTCCCCTCCTCGCAGGCGAAACTTCGCACCGTGACCGGATCCTGTGTGCCCGCGGCGTCCGCGAACCGATCCCGCGGCAAGGCGCAAAACGCCTGGGCGAACTCACGCATCTCCTCCTCGCGTCCGGCAGTGCCGATCGACTGGGCTCCCACCAGAATCTGGGAGGCGTCCTGCGATGCGACGGCCACCGCGAAGTCCTGCAGGAAGAAGCGCCCCTGCGGTTTGGCATCGCAGTCCTGGAAGTAGGCCGGGTAGGCGTCTTGCTTCAACGAAGGCATGAAGGTCTCGAAATAGCGCAGATAGAATGAAGCCGTGCGCTCCCCTCCCGAGGCGAAGTCGGCGTACAGCCGTTGATTCCAGTTGATCTCCGAGGTCACGTTGTCCTGCTCCCGCCCATACCAGTGCTTCAGCCAGCGATCATACGCCATATCTTTTTGCGGGGCAAGCACGATGGAGGGCATGCGGGAAAGCGCCTTGAAGTCGACGGAAAGCTGCTCGTACGAAAACTTTTCAAAGGTGAACGTGCCGGTGTCCATTTTCGATAGAAACGCAGGCTTGTCGTTATACCAGCCTTCAATGCTGACATAGCAGAGCAGGTCGGGGCGGGTTGCGCGGACAAGGGAATCGATCTCCTGAAACAGCGCGGTCGTCTTCTTCGCGCGCCACGCCAACCACTCGCTCCGCGCCGGTCCCGTCAGGTAGTGGAAGCGTTCCGCGAAGCGTCCCTTGCCGCTCTCCTTGGTGGGAACCTTGACGCCTGTCTCACTCTCGAAGAGGGATACCGTGAAGTCGTCATACCCGCTTTCCAATGAATTGAAAATGAAAGGGGTGTTATGACCGCACCACAGGTCTATGCCCTTGAGGGCGGGATGCGCACCGAACCGGCGGAGGAGCTCTGAGACGATCTCCAGCATCCTCGCCCGCACCGCCGGATGCACTGGATTAGTGCCGATGCCATCCCTATCGCCGTTTCCCGCTTCCACCACCTCGCCTTCGCCATTGCGCCGAACCGCGTTGCGCCCGGCGTTGTCCGTGGACACCTCCAGATCGACACGCCGTTTCGGCACGGCGTAGATATTGATATTGGCGATCAACTGCTTGTTGCGGTCGGCCATCATATCCAGCATCAAGGAGGTCCACCCCGCCACGCGGAAATTATTGCCGAGGCTGTTGATCGGGCCGTCATCGAGATGCGTCCACGAATATCGAACAAGCGAGTAGGACATGGCTTGCAGGCCGGCATAATCCATATAATCCAATAGGTTCTCCATTACCCGCACGGGATACTCGTACGGATGCCGCCGCCATACGTTTTTCCCATCCTGGACAGGTGCGATTTGATATTCAAATGACTGATCCTCGTCCAGATGTCCCAGCACACGTCCTGGCCGGTGCGCGGGCGGTTGAATCCCCAACCGCGGCAGGCGACCCGCAAGACGGTAGGCCTTCAATTTGGCCAGAGCCGCGGGCATTCCCGGAATCAGCGTGCGCGCTTCAAACAGGTTATCCCCTATCACCGGGAAGAATAGGTAGCTGGCCGTCTGCATCAGGCCCGAGGACGGATACTCCTCGCCGGCCATGAGGCCGGCGTACAAGCGTTCACGGTGCTGGCCAAAACCTTTCGCCCCTTTGGGGTACATATACAGCCCCATCGCCCGCGGGGCGTCATCCGGCCAGACAGTCTCCAGCAGCACCGGCGAGCCATCGGCGTTTGGAATCTGCGTCTCAAAACTAAAGCGATCGCATTTCGCGGAGCCGGCTTCCAGATACGGAACACCTTCGAGCTTTGATTGCTGAATCCGTGTGCCGCCTTTTTCCACAAGCCCCTGACCGACTTTCGTGCAATCGATATCAAACAGGCACTCTCCGCGTTGCAGCGCCTGATTCGAGACAGGTGCTGCCGCTTTATACGCATACACGGCGACCGGGAAACTTCGTTGAAAGCGGGCCTCGCCGTAGGTTATGCCGCATGTCAGGCGGTACTCGCCGTGCGCCAACTTCCCGACATCCAGAGTGAAAGGCGTTCGCCCGTCAAGGTCGAGCTCGAAGCTCTTTTCCGCAACTGTGCGACTGTCTGTATCCGCCGTCAGGCGCAGATTGATCGTCCCCTTGACTGGCAGGGTGGCTCCCACTCCCGGCACAGCTTCAAGAAGCACCTTTTCGTCGGTTCCGACCCGCAGGCACCGGCGTTCGAAAGTGAAGTCCACCGGCGCCAACTCGCGGAAGTGTCGCATGACTTCGCTGGCGTTTAGCGCGCGGCGATAGATCCGCAACTCGTCAACCGCCGCGTTGCTTGATCCCTGAGGCGAACAACCGACCGAAAACGTTTGTGCGTCAGACAATTTGGATGCGCCTTCTGTTGAACCTGGTATGCCGTTGACGTAGATCGTCGTTTTGCTGGCATCCCAAGTCACGCAGACATGCCGCCAATCCCCCTTCATCCATTCGTTGCGAGAGGGGAATTGTAGGGAGACAGGTTTGCCATCTTTGGCGGACACGATGTCGCAGCGAAGCCAATTCCACATGAACAGATTGATCCGGGACTCGGCGGCTGCGTCCGCACCCTTTCCCGGCGCGTCAGCTCCGAAAAGAAAATAGGTCGCCACCTTGTCGTCCCAGAGGTACCCATCCCAGTCAGGCTGAACCCAGAATTCGATTGTACCGGACGGCGCCGCGAAGAGCGTTCCAGCGGGATAGGTCAACTTCGCGGGAGGTACTCCGGCTGTTCCCGTGGCGGCCAGTCTGACGGCCTGGCCGCGGATCCCCGGCACAAACGAAAGGCCTTGTGCGCACAATGGTTTGACTTGCGTGCCCACCCCCTCCGCTGTCGTCGTGTTCCCGTCGTAGGGAGCGTACAGCATCAGATCAGCGTCAGCACCCTCCGCTCGATTGCAGGCGGCAATTACCGTGATCAGCAATATGATGCTGGCCGTGTTACCCATCATCGCGCGCCGCAATGCCGACGCATCTCTCCTGCTGCCCATAATCATCTCATCCTCGCTTACGTTTTAGTTATATTTCAAGCTAAAGTGGGACGGCATTCACGCCGGACACGCCACATTGGACATCCTATCCGATCAAGCCACCTCACTCCTGCTCGATCCGCGACACACTGACATCGTCAAAGGAAGCTGTTCCGGGCCCATCCAGTCGGCAGGCGATTCTCAGGCGGCGGATATTTCTCGGTATATAGATCTGCATCGATGATTCACGCCATTCCTCGGTGCCGGTGAAGAACAATGTCTCCCCACCAACAACGTCTCCATGTTTTCCGTTTTGATCCTCGGCAGCGGTGATCCATAACCAAGCACCTTTGCCACTGCACCCCGATGTCTTAATCCAGCCTGTGACGGCATATGCCGCCCCTGGCTTCACATCTATCGGCCCGGAGAGCCACATCGCGGATGTCCCGTTTGGCGGCGTGGTTTCGTTGCCCACGACGCATACTGCTCTCTTCCCGGAATGGATGCTGCTTTTGTCATCCTGTACGTACACTCCCGTGTAGGTGGTGCCCGCCGCATGAGGGAACCACCAGCCCCGCGGCGTGGACTTTCCCTTGTCTGTCGTCTCCTGCTCGAATGAGCCGTTGGGCAGAATGTCCGACTGGTCCCCCAGGGATGAAAAGGCGAGGATCGACAGGCAGGCAAGCGCGACTTCCAGATTGAGGAGACGGTTTAGCTGAATGCCCATGGTTCCCCCTGTCACCTGCCGTGCGGCTCCCGCACCGTGTTTCCTTCAATAAGCCGAACGGGCACCCTGATCTGTGCGGCTTTTCTTCCAGGTTTGTCCAGCAATGATTTCAAAAGCCTGGCCCCCTCTTTGCCGATGTCGTATGATTGGGAGACATATGTCGTCAAGGTGTAGGGCATGTACAGCTCAAGCCCATCGGCCCCGGTGACCGATAGGGATTCCGGCACCGACCGTCCCATCTCCGTGGCGGCTTCAATCACACCAACTGCGGAAAGATCATTCGCTCCGAGTATGCAGGTGGTTTCCGGACTGTTCCCCAAAATCTCCTTGCACGCCTTACGTCCACTATCGACCGAATAGCCCCTGGCGCTGCTGCACCATGACGGATCGAGGCCGTGGCGCAACAACGCGTTGAGGGCCCCATAGTAGCGCTCACGTCCGATTAATGACCCTATCGACGGGGTTGCCAGCGCGATCTTCCGGTGCCCGCGGGCGACGACATGATCCACGAGCATTCCCATACCCTCCGCGTCTTGAGGGATCACAGAGCTCACGTTTTCGTCGTCAAGTTTTCCCTGCAGCATGACTAGGGGAATCCGCTCCTCGATGAGTTCGTAAATGTAGTTTTCTGACTCCGTCCATCCCCAGGCGAGCATGCCGTCCACCGTCTTGCCACGGTGTAGTTTGAGGTGCTCTCTGTTGGAAACGAATTCTTTGGTGGTGGCAGCGATAATCAGAAAAGTTGAAGTCTTTGCCAGTTCCTCCTGCGCGCCGAGAATAGCCGCGCTGAGATTATCGTCCATGCGTATTTTGATCTTGTCCTCGGTATGATGAAGGTCGGTGGGGTAGAGGAAGGCGATGGTGTTGGCGAGTTTGTGGTAGATTCTGACCATGTGCATGTTGGGGAAGTAGCGTTGCTGTTCGCATATCCGCAGGATCCTCTCCCGCATTGCCGGGGAGACCTTCTCGGCGTTCTTGCCGCTCAGCGCCCGTGAGACTGAGGCGACAGACACGCCCGCCAGTTGTGCGATGCCTCGGATGTTCATGATGTGACTCCCACATAAAACTGTAACTAGTTACATCCGTGATTTTATCTTGCTCGGGGGGCTTTGTCAAGGCCGATTGATTGCTTTTTCCGCAAATGTCATGTCCGTCTGAGGCGCAAGTCGAAGAAGATCGAACAATGTTCCAGTGGGATAATCAGCTTGACTCATCTTTCCGATCATGTACCTTTCCACACTGAAATAACTACAGGAGGCGCATGTTTATGAAACCGACCTTGTTGGTGTTGGCTGCCGGTATGGGAAGCCGGTATGGTGGCTTGAAGCAGATAGATCCCGTGGGCCCCTCGGGCGAGATCATCATCGATTATTCGATATTCGACGCCCTCCGTTCGGGGTTCGGCAAGGTTGTTTTTGTGATCCGCAAGGACATAGAGCCCCTGTTCAAAGAGTGTGTTGGTAGCCGTTTCGAGGGGAAGATCGCAGTCGGGTATGCCTATCAGGAACTTGACATGCTCCCAGCGGGAATCGCCCTTCCGTCCGATCGCAAAAAGCCATGGGGGACCGGCCACGCCATCCTCGTCGCCAAGGATAAAGTCAAAGAGCCGTTTGTCGTCATCAACGCCGATGATTTCTATGGTCACCACGGCTACTCGCTGATGGCCGAGTATCTCGGCGCGCTCCGGAACGACTCGACGGACTATGGCATGGTGGGCTTCATCCTCCGCAACACTCTTTCCGAGCACGGGTCGGTGGCGCGGGGTGTCTGTGCGGTCGACAAGGGAGGGTTTCTGGCGGACGTCGAGGAGATCACCAAGATTGAAAAGGAAGGCTCGGGGGCGAAGTGCCCAGGCAAGGACGGCGCATCCGATCGACGCCTGAGCGGAGACGAGACCGTCTCGATGAACATGTGGGGGTTTACTCCATCTATTTTCGCGCATCTCGAGAGCCAGTTCCGCTCGTTCCTCGCCACCGGCGTGTCCGACCCCAAGTCGGAGTTCTTCATCCCGACTGTTGTCAACAATCTGGTGAAGTCGTCCAAGGCCCGGGTGCGGGTTCTACAGAGCCGCGACTCCTGGTTCGGCATCACCTACAAAGAGGACAAGCCTGTCGTCGTCGCCAGCATCAGGGAGCTTGTCGGCGGCGGCGCGTATCCCGGAAAACTGTTTTAATGGGGAGCCGCTTTTGTTTTGGGAACAATGACAGTTTCCTGTGCCTGAAGCGCTCGGGGACTGTCACCCACATCCGGCGCGCCTTCGACTCCGCCGCCCTCCGCAGTTGTCTTGACGACTTCGACACGGCCCTCAGCCAGTCGAGGATTGTGAAGAACTCGCGGAGCACAAAGGCGGGGATCGCACGCCTCGATGATGGCACCGTCGTTTTCTTGAAGAAATACAACACGAAAGGCGTCAGATATCTGGCGCGCCATATCTTTCGGCAGGCGAGGCCATTCCGCGTCTGGCAGGCGGCGTGGGTGCTCGAAAATGCCGGCGTGCGGACGCCCAAGCCCATCGCCGCCGTCGCCGTCCGCACCATGCGACTGCTCACCAAGGCCTACCTTGTGACCGAAGCGGTCGCCGACGCCACGCCTGACGACGACTTCTACCGCAAGCTGCTGCTCGACGAGAGCCGCCGCCGGGAATTCATTTCCCGTCTGGCGTTTATTCTCGCCAAGATTCACGACGCCGGTGTTATTCACAGCGACTGCAAATTGTCGAATTTTTATTTTCCTGAGTGGCGGTCCGGCACGATCGAGCCGGGAGTCTGGGACTTGGACGGCACGCGCTGCGTCGGCACGGTCTCGAAGGCCGGCCGAGTGGGAGATGTCTCCCGCGCGGTCGCCTCGGTCGTTGAGAAAACGCAGTCGCTCGGCGGTGACGTCTCTTTGCGGGAGGTTGCCGAGACATTTTCCCTCTCGTATGCGGAGCATTCTTCGGAATTGATTGCTGTTGAAAGACTCATGTGATGATTCACCGGATCAACGGAAGGACGTTATGAGCACCGTCAAGGCTTTGTGGTATTTGTGGCGTGACGGCGACCGCGGCGCGTCGGAGAATATGGGTGTCGACGAGGCGTTGCATGAACATGCCGGAGCGTTGGAAGGCGTCCCCCTTGTGCGTTGCTATGGATGGTCGCGGCCGTCGGTTTCGATCGGATACGTGCAGGTGCGCACCGCCGCTCCTCAGAGTGGCTACGACGTGGTGCGCCGACCGACCGGAGGGGGAGTCGTATTTCATGACGCCGACCTGACTTACACCGTTGTGGTGCCTGCCGGACATTGGATAGAGAAGCTTGACCGTGTGGAGAGCTACCATGTGTTCCACCGCGCGGTGGTGCGGGCTCTTGCCGCGTTGGGAGTCGAGGCGACCCTTTCGCAGTCCGAGCCCGAGCCCGTCGATCGTTCGACCATGCGCTGCTTCGCCGCGCCGACACGTTACGATGTGCTGAGCGAAGCTGGAAAACTCGCCGGCGCGGCCCAGCGGCGCGGCAAGCACGGCATCCTTCATCAGGGTAGCATCTCGTTGCGGGCCGCGAACGGTGACCGCATGCGGCTTCAAGCTATGCTGATCAACGCCTTCGCCATGGAGTTCGACATCGAGTTCAAGGACTTCTTCCCGTCGCGTGAACTTCTCGTTCGTGCGGAGAGCCTGGCGACGTCGAAATACGCCACCGACGAGTGGAACACGTCGCGGTGATCTGAGGCTTGGGAAATTCAATCGCCACACGGTGGTGGCTCCCACATTGGGCCCCGCGCGCGTTTCACATCCAGCTGTAATGTGGGAGCCAGCTCCCGCTGGCGATCCGGTGGCCGCTTATTCGTAAGCGACGTGGTTTTCCTGGCACCACCGGCGCAACTCATCGGTGGTTCTCTTGTTTTCGTAATCGTACCATGCTTGCAGCTTGTCAATGCGTGTGAGGAGTTCTTTGAACTGCGCATACGCCCCACGTTCTTTGAAAAAACGCCTGACCGCCTCCTCATGCTCGGGGATGCATGCAGCGGCAAATTCATACACGAGGTTCCGCCCCAGTTCAATCTCGTTTTTATGGGGAATTGAAATGTAGCTGTCCCATTCCGCTTCACATTCCTCAGGACGCTCATCGGTGCCCGAGATCTCTGACTTGTAATAGAACTCGCCTGTCTGAGGATTCAGGAACGCTTGAGTTTCGTATTGGTTGCCAAGGCTTACAAACTCAAATGCGTTCTCGATATCCGCCCATTTGACTTTCATGGCCTTACTCCTTTAATATCAGGAGATCA
>CAYTFM010000311.1:0-2576 GCA_964436735.1 uncultured Victivallales bacterium
GCGTGGCAACGGGAGAAAAGTGAGTCAGGCTTTTATGCATAGTTTGGTTGTGGCCTCGTGCCGCCTTGGTTCATTGCCTCACGGTAAACATTTTTCCCAGCCATTTCCATGCGCGGCGGTCGAATTCGGCCGACCAGTCATGGCCGAGTCCGGGCAACGCGACGACGGACTTGTCCTTGCTCGCGAGACGCTTGTAGACGGCCCAAATGCTCGTGGGAGGGGAGACCGGATCAATCAAGCCGGCGTTGAACATCGCCGGACAATTGATGTCGGGAGCGAAATTCATCGGGTCGTAATAGGCCCAGCAGCGCCCATCGGCATCATCCGGCGCGGGAGGCGCGCCTTTGAGGTCCATGCCGTCGGACTTCGGGCGGTCCTTGAATTTCGGATCCCAAGGCTTGTCGAAAGGCTCGTCAAGACCGTTGCATTTCGCAACCCAGTGCAGTTCCGGATAATTCGGAGAGTTCGCAATAGCCGGCACGATGGCGGCGACCCTCTTGTCCAATCCCGCGACAACGACGCTCAGCCGTCCGCCCTGGCTTCCTCCCGCGGCGGCGACGCGTTTCACATCCACATCCGGCCTGGAACAAAGGTAGTCAACGGCGCGGGCGGCGCGGAGATACAGATTGCGGAAATAGTTCTTCTCGACCGGCTCAAAGACGAAATTGTCGTTGTAGCCGGGAATCGGCTCATATTTGGGCAGATCAACATCCTGCCCATGCACCTGGACGTCAATCGCGACGTACCCATGCCTGGCGTGCTCCAGCGGGCGCGGCCTGGCGGCGAATCCCGCCCCCGGCAGCACCAGCATGGCGGGAAAAGGCCCTTTCCCGACAGGCTTTGCGAGCCACGCGTAGACACGACCTCCGTCGGGTCCGGCGAAACTGATCTTGCACGACTCCACCTCCTCGCACACATGTCCTTCCGGATCATAGTCTCCCGGCAGACATGCGCTTTTAAGATTGTACTCGTCGATTTCCTTGCCCTTGAACACCTTGACCTCATCCTCGACTTTCGCGTCAAGTGGAACCCCGGAGTACTCCGCCACTGCCTTGTCCCAGAACGCCCGGAAGTCCGCGGGGCGCGTCTCGCGTATTGGCATCTCGGAGGCCTTCCATCCAAAGACGCATATCCCATCCAAGGGTCTCTTCACGTTCTGGTCCACGCTAGGCAACCCTGTGTCAAGCAACACCCTCAGGTCATAAAATCCAGGTGGAAGATCCGATGTGTCAATGCGGATCTTGAAACGATTCGGCGGCATAGCCTCGGCTTTTCCTGAACGAAATTCCTTCTTGAGCATGTTGCGGTGGAGCGCCCAATTCAAGCTGACCGCATGCAGTCCGGCCTGACAGAAGATCTCGATTTCCTTTCCACTCTCAAAAAGGAGATCCTCGGACTGATGGCTGTAAAAGGCAAGTTCGGGCTTTTGCGGCGGCGAGCATTTCTCGCCATACGGCATCGCGAGATTTAGATTCATGGCACAGGAAACTGGCGCAGCCACCGCGCAGCAGAATCCGACTCCGATAGATCCTACTAGTCTCATGTTCATTGGTTGGGGTTCCTTATGGTATTCATTTTGCAGGAGTGGCCGAGCAACTGACGCCCGGGATGTCGCTGATGTAGGCTCCCATCCCAGAGCCGAAGCAGCCGCCTTGCTGCTTGACGAGCAGCGTGTTCACGCCCTTATGGAGCTTGAGGGTGGCGACGCGCAGATCCCGCCAGCTGTTGAAATCGGCGCCATCCTTGGCCTGCCTTCCGGTCGAGAGGCGCTCTCCATTGAGCCACGCGACGGCCCACCAGTCGACGCCGAGGCACAGCAGGGCGGTCCTGTCAGCGTCCGAGTTGATGTAGGTCGCCGCGTAGTTGATATCGTATTTCCCTGAGCCCGTTCGAACCGTCATACCGATGACCAGGTCGTTGAGCGGACCGACGCTGGAGTCGTTCTGCCCCTTCCAGCGAAGCTCCTGGCCATAGTCGTTTTTGTAGACCGCGCTGAGATCGGGTTTGTCCTCCGGGATGTACTTCGTGTCGAATCCCTTGGCGACGGCCTCGTCGTTATTTGAGCGTCCACCGCCCTCCATTCCATAGAAGCTCTTGAAGGGACCGATGACCATCCACTCCTTGTTCGTGGTGGCCTTCAGCTTCGGCAGGAGTTGGAGGGCGTAGATGCCGAATTCCCCATCACGCCGGAACTCCAATTTGATCTTTCCGCCCTTGAGATCGAGAGCCGGGAAAGAGAATGTCTCGGGCGCTTTGGGCGTCTTGGTAGTCATGGCGGCGGGAAGGCTGGCGCCGTCGATGGCGGCGACCGTCACCCCTTTGTCCTTCGCGACGGCGCCGACTCTGAGCGCATACGGACCGTCCGCGGGGACGTCGAGTTCGATGCCGATCCGCCCCTCCTTCGAAAGCAGGACTTTCGACCCACTCCACGCCGGATTGAACACGGTCGACTCGACAAGTCCCGCATTCAGAGGTGACATGAGTTTGTCCGCGGTGACGACGATCTTTCTCGGTATCCAATGGTCCCCCCCCGCGGATTCCAAGAGCATGCTTTGGAATTCAGAGAACTCCTGTCC
>CAYTFM010000311.1:2586-10638 GCA_964436735.1 uncultured Victivallales bacterium
TAAGGCGGGAACCATGGAAAGAGCCGTGCGCGTCCGCCAGAGGTGCCCCTCGGAGACCGAGTTCCACGCGGCCTCAAGCTGGGCGCGGAACGCCTCCCGGTCGGAGGTGCTGAAACCTTCCTTGAGGGGGCCCGCGATCTCGTCATAGCGATCCTGCGCGAAGGCGACGCGGCGTTTGGCCTGCTCGATCTTTGCCGGCGGCAGACTTGTGCGCGTCGCCGCGATCTCCGCCCCTTTGGAGGTTCTGAAAGCACGCAGTTCGTAGGGCTGTAGCTCCAATGTCAGCACCCCGTCCGGCGCCACAAGTTCCTCCCCAGTCCCGAGACGGACGATCCTCCCCGCGTCCTTCAACGTGATGGAGATCTTGACCGGATACTGCTCGCGGTTGACGGCGTAGAAGTAGAAGCCCGGCTTGAAGTCCTTGAGGGACGAACGAAGATCCTTGAACCACACCGCGACAGGATCCTTCGCCATCTCGACCGCAGTGAACGGCACCGCCGGGAGCGCCGTGTACTCCGCGAACCACGGCGTCCAGACCATGTCATCGCCGAATGGATCGTTGTCGCCGCCGTCGCGGACAAAGGAACTGTCCTGGGCGGCAAGCACCACGGCGAATTTCTCCAGACCGTCTCGCCCCGAGGCGATGCAGGCGGAGCAGTAGTAGGGGCCTTTCCCGTCCTTGTTCGGCGTGAAGCCAAGGACCTTCCAGGGATTCCCCTCGCCGAACTCCTGATAGTTGAAATAGAAGCCGAAGCCGCGGATGACGCCCATACCGGCCTCCACATGCTCAGGATTGAGGAAGTCGTCGTAGCTCCTCTGCGCGCCGACGCCAAACGTGCGGGCACCGTAGCGGCCCACCGGGATTATGGCGAGGCCATCCTCGGTTTTGAGCCGTGCGACATCGATTCCGCAGTTGCGCATGCATTGCGTCACGGAATCGGGGAGGCCGTACGTCTGGTCGCAACGGAAGTCGCCGGCGATGCCGAAGAGGAGGTCGTCGCGCTCGCCGCGAATCCTGTCGCGCAGCCTCTTGTGGTAATCGAAGATGCGGTCGCAGCGCCAGCTGATCCATTTGTCCTTGACGTCCTTGGACATCAGGAACTCGAAGCGTTGGACGAAGCGGTTGGGGTCGCCGGCCGCGCCAGGCACCTTGAGCCCCGAGTCCTTTTCGAACTGGGCGATGGTCCAGTCACTGTAGCCCCAGTTGATGCTGGGCAGGTTGAAGTCGCCGCGGAAAAGCCACTCGTCGGCGCGGGTGGTGACGCCGTGGAACGCCGGGCTGTCGCGGAGCTTGTCGGCGAGGTCACCGAGGGCGTCGAGCCACAGTTTTTGAACCACGGGATGCAAGGCGTTGAGATCACAGGGATTTGAGCCATTGCCCACCGCGGCGCCGTGGCAGTCGAAGGAGCGGATGTCCTCCGGCTTGTCGGCGCGCTTCGGCAGTTCGACGAGATTCAAATACCATTGCGCCGGAAAGACTTCGGGGGTGTAGCCCATACCGTATTTTTCGCAGAAGAGGGCCTCCAGACGGGCCAGGTCGTAGTCCGGGACGCCGAAGCCGTCGAGGAAGTCCGTCCGGTAGAAGGCGTTCTGATAGCCGACGACAGGAAGCGAGATGCCGTTGCAGCCGAAATAGCGGCAGAATCTGGCGAGACGGTCGAGGGCGATGAACATGTCGCCCATATTCTCGTTTTTGACGCCTACCAGATGCCGCCAGTTTCCGGCCTCCTCAAACCAGAAGGAGAACTGACGTCCGCCTTGCCCCGCCACTTTCGAAGCCGGCACCGTGTCGCCTTCGAAACGGCTGATGCTGATCTTCGAGGCAGCCGCTCGGCACATGTACTGCGTGCTGAAGAGCGCGATGTTCACCTTCTTGGCATGCGGCCAGAACACGACGCGGTGATGCTTCATCGATAAGGTTAAGGGGCGCATGCCTCCCGTCTCGTAGCCTTTGCCGCCACCGTCGCCATATCCACCGTATCCCAAAATCGCCACGGAGCGGCGGGCGTCGTCGGGAAACTCGATGTCGAGTAGATAGGGCACATCCGTCTCCGGCAGCTCGACGCGGTAGGAGAAGCCCGAGGAGCAGCGCTGGTCGTCGGGGTGCGGCATCGCGGGGGCGAGCGGAGGCGTGGAATCGTGACTCTCGCGATATGCCCCAGCGGCGCTGGTGCTAACACGCGTGGGGCCATTTCCCTCGAAAAAATCATCTTTGGCGATCGGTTTGCCATTGTTCGTCTGCGCCACGCAGTCGATGGCATGGAGCGGGATGAGTTTTCCGCTGGCCGGCTTGATGCTGTTCACGTCGACGACCGCATACGGCCCAATCGGGAATTCACTTTCAAGAAGCTCTTTTCCTCCTTTGATCCTGGCTCCGAGTGAAAAAGCCCCCTCCGATGAGCACGGTATCTTGACGGTCTTGGTTTTGGGCGAGGATGAACTGGAGAACGAGACCTCGCCGACAAGCTCGGGCCCCTTCGTCTTATCGATGATATTCCTGCTGACGATCTCATAGACGGCGTCATTCGGGGAGCCGCCGCCAGTGACCTTGATTTCCAAACTCTCGCCAACACGAACGACGTCGACTAGGGTCTTGTCAGCGGTGACGCACGTCTCCGGTCGTCCGTCCGAGGGACGCAACTCAATGGCCTTGAAGAGCTGTGAGGGAAACCCCATGAGCCCGACGCGCTGCACGCGGATCGTATGGCCGCCGGCCGTCAGCCAGAGGTTGCCGGCCTTGCCATCCTTTCCCAACTGACTCACATTGCGGCGGTGCCACGCATACACGCCATCGACCAGGAGATCATGCTTGGGGCCTCCCTGCGAGAACACGACTTCGTACCAGCCTGTCTTTGGTATCTCAAATTTGAAATCAGCCTTGTAGCCTTGGGGATGAGGCCCTTCCTTCTTCACCGGCGTCTCATAGGAACGGCCATCTCCCCACTCGATGCTGTCCGCGTTCCAGAAGTCCTTCGTTAGCGATGCGTCACCCGGGGCCGCGGCGAAGGCGAACTGCCCGCAGCAGAGGGCCAACGCGGTTCCGACTCTCAGTGTCGTTTTCATCCTCAAACTCCTTTGCGTTATCGTTCAAATGTATCGGTGCGGAAGGGTTCGGCGGGAAGCCCTTCTCCATTGTAAAGGTTGCACTGCGACCAGTTGGCCCAGCCGTAGCGCGCATGCGCGGGTTTGGGAACTTCGGGGGAGGAGGCGACGACCGTCCCGCCTTCTATGACGGCTTTCGCCGACGCGAACTTCCCGTCGGCTCCGGCGATGGTGAAGCCTTTCAACTCCCCGCCCTTCGCCACGAGTCCGCCTCCGATGTGGTCGAAGTTCAGGCGGAGTGAGCCGTTCACCTGTTCCATGGACTTGTAGACTGGCCCGGATGAGTCGATCTTGCGGCCATATACCGTCTCAAGGGCCTTGAGGGCGAGGCGCCGCCCGACGTCCTGCTTGTTGCGCGGATGCTGGTCCTGCTCCTCGCCAAGATCGACGGCCACCGCCATAGCCACGTCGGGGACGCTCCGCAAGACCTCAGCCTGCGCCTCACGCAAAAACGGCAGATCCAGTCCATCGGGGCGGTCGCGCCCGACGAAGTCAGGCAACTGCACAATGAGGAAGGGCAGCTTTCCCGCGGGGAAGTGACTCCTCCAGTCCGCGATCATGGCCGTAAGCATGTTGCGGTAGGACTTCGCGCGGGCCGCGTTCGCCTCGCCCTGGTACCAGACCACTCCTTTGAACGCGAAGGGCGCGAGCGGATGTATCAAACTATTGAACAGTCCGCCTCCAGTGGCGACCTGGCTGCGGTCGACACACAGTTTTAGCGGACGCTCCATCTCCTTTAAGGGACGGCTGACCTGGAAACACCATGCGCCAGCCAATGAAAGCGTTGGGCCTTTCCCACCCGCCACCTCCAGTTTCATCTGCTCCGACGTTCCGGCGAAGCCCCCCATGCCACCTGTGTTCAGCACGCGCACGGCAATGGTGTTGCGTCCCTTTTTCACGATCTTCGGCGGGACTTCGCACGAGGACGTGTTGCCCAGGAATTCCCCATTCATGAAAATGCTTCCCAGATCATCCAGTGGTCCAAGCTTCAGGCAAAGTTCCTTGCCCTCCCACCCCTCCGGCACCTCGACGTCCTTGCGGAACCAGACGACTCCTTCGAAATGAAGTCCGGTCTTGTCCCAATACTGTGGCAGCTCCATGGTTTTCCAGGTGCTGGCGTCGAAGGACGGGGAAGCCCAGCCGGTGGGCTGCGTCGAGGCGGGATCGTTTCTCTTGAACCATGCCTCGATCTCCGCATCCTCCTGCTGGACGAGAGGCGCCAGAACTTCACGACTGCTCCATGCCTCGGCGCACGTGCCAGGCGCGCTGGTCTGCACGAGTCCGACAGGAATCTTGAGCTCCTTCCACAGGTCACGCCCGAAGAAGTAGGCCACGGCGGAGAAGCCGATGCGCCCGGGCCCCTTCCCTTCGACGAAGCTCTGGTTCACGATCGATTCAGGAGTGCACAGATCCCATTTGCAGCCTTTGGCCTCTTTCAGCCATGGGGGTATATCGAAGAGGCGGAGCTGGGGGTGCGTGGCATTGGCGATCTCCTCCGCGGCGTTCACCACTTTGGTGATGCCGAATGTCATGTTGGACTGTCCAGAGCAAAGCCAGACGTCGCCTGTCAACACGTCGTTCAACTCCCGCTTCAGCAGCCCATCAACCGTAAGCGTATAGGGTCCGCCCGCCTCGAACGGGCCAAGCGTGACCATCCACTTCCCCTCCCCGTCAGCCACCACCTCGACAGTGTGCCCCCCCATGCCGACGACGACTTTCGCCCCAGGCTCGGTCCAGCCCCACACTGGCGCCTTGACGTCGCGCGGGAACACCATGTGGTCACTGAAAAGCGGATGTAGAAACGGCTTGTCACCCGCCTGGGCCACCGCGGCGACAACAAACACGACGGCGCATAGGGACATCGCCATTCTGATTTCCCGCATCAACCTCGATCGTATTCGGGGCATGGTCACACCTCCCGCATATAATGAAGTTGTTGATGATTATTCCACGACGTACGCCACCGCGCCGTCACTGGGGGACGCACACCACGACCTTTTCTTCCGTTAGCGGCGGTGCGATATCCCGCGCCTCGAGTTTTCCATTCTTGAGCGTTGCCTTGACCATGCGCCCCTCCGGCGCCCTCAGCTTGAAATTGACGTCCCACTCTTTCGGCCAAGCGGGAAAGAGAACGAGCTTTCCTCCGTCAGCCTGCAGCAGCATCAACTGCAATGCCTCCATGAGAACGCCGCCATGATCCTCGTCGGGGACATAGTCGCTGCCCGGCCCCCAGAAGGCGGGGAAACGACAGCGCTCCGCCTTCCGCGCGCGGGCGGCGACGCACTCCTTGGCCTCCTTGGCGAGTCCCAGACAGGCGGCCTGGATGTCGTCCTGCCGCCAGCAATGGGAACCTTTGTAAAGCCGCCGGATGAATGTCTCACGCCCGACTGCGAGGTCAGGCTTCCCCACCCCGTATACGCGGAAGGGAAACACGGCGTAGAGTTCCGGATTTTCACAGTTGTTCGGGGCCTTGTCGAGAATCGTCATCGCCGGGGCGACGCAGGCGGCGCCGGGTGTGGCTTCCCGCGGGAACGGGAACGTCTTGCCGTCCGGCGAGCGGAACGGTTTGGCCCAGTCGGCGTCCGTCACGGGAATCGGCGGCAGTTCGCCGCGCATGCGGAGGCATTGCGCGCGGAACTCGGAATTCATGGTCTTCTCCGGCAGACGAAGGAGTCCGTCGATCACCCAGTGGAGCCCCGCGACGTCGGGGGTCGGATTCACGATCTCCCAGTAGGTTTCGTTGGCGTGGGACGGCGTCAGATTCAGCTTGCCGTTCTCCCGTTTGAAATGAAGATCGAAGAAGTCAAGATAGCTCTTCGCCATCGGCAGTAGATAGCCTTTCAACGCTTCCTCGTCGCCGGTGTAGGCATGGTAATCCAGCAGCATGGCGAGCAGCTCGAGCGCACCGTTCCAATCGCGGCGGGTGTGCGGCGAGGTCTGATCCATGCCGAAGATGCTGATCGTCTCGAAGAACTCGGCACCGGCGTGCTTGTTCGCCTCCTTGCTCCGGGCTTCGAGGTACGGCGTCAGATCGGCGTACATCTTGAAGAGAGGCCTCATCATCTCGAAGTCTCCGCAGGCGAGCATCGGCCAATACATGAGCCTCGTGTTCTGAAGCCAATAGCAACAGCCCCAATTGCGGAAGTCGGCGTTGACGCGGCGGTCATACTCCCGCTCGCTCAAGACGAGATCCATGGTAAACAATGAACCGTTGAACTTGATCGGCGACGCGCCGCGTCCGGCGCAGGCGTTCTTGAAGCGCTGCAGCGCGTAGCCTTGCGAGACGGTGGCGGCGTTGGCAGCGTCGGAGCCGCTGGTCACGTCGATCCAGCTCCGGTCCCAGAACGCCGCCCACCATTTCGCATGGGCACCCCACGCGTCGCCGGGAACGCCTGCCGCCTCCCTCGCCGCCACGGCCTCGAGATCGGCGATAAACTGCTTCTCGTCCGCGGTCTGCTTGGCGAGGAGGCTCACGGAGAAAAACCGTTTGGATGCCGGTGTTTTCGCCGCCAGCGCAAGGCTGCCGTCGGCATCGAACCCTTCGCCCTTGAGCAGCATGCCGAAGCAGCGGTTCGAGATGGGGTCGGGGGCGCCTTTCGGCACCGTGCCCCGCGGCTGTCCTCCCATCTGATACAGGATGACCCGGTCCTTCAGAAAGCGCCGGAGCCGCTGCTCCTGGCGCCACGGCTCCACGGCGACGCGCGCCGTGGTCGGCGCGGCCGATTCCATCTCCACCCAGACCACCGGGCGATTGGCGTCGGCCCACACCTTCACCTTGGTCGCCTGTCCGTCTTTCCCGCCAGAGATCCGGATGGAGCCGCCGACGAGCGAAAGCTCCTGACGGAATGACTCCTTCGACAGGGGAGGATCGAACGAGACCCGCACTTTCCCGACCTTGACGAAATCGCCATAAGCGTCCCAGGCGTCGGTCTTGGCGATGTAGAACAGCAGATCACCCGACGGCTCCGTCCAGACGTTCAACGCGATATCACCGTTGCCGAGTGGCATCGATCCGGAACTGTCGACCGAGGGCGCATCCCACACCACATTGTACCGGGACGGAGAATAATTGTCCGCCACGACCTGCGTGCCCACCACGACCATCAGCGCCATAAGAAACCTGCCCATAACGTTTCAGCTCCTTGCCTGAGGCGGCCTACGGCCGCAGTTGCATTCCCGCGCTCCGCCCTCGGTGTCTTGCTCACCAATTTACGTCCGTGATCGGCGGCGGGACGAAATACAGCGTTCCAGTCGAGTAGCCACATGCCGGATTCACGCAGTCGGCAATGTCGTCCGGCCGCAGCTTCACCGCATGCCCGTCGGCCGCCAGATAGTTCGCGCCACCACCGTGGAGATTGTAGGGCCAGCCATACAAGTTCTGATAATCCTCTGGCCAGACGCCGTTAAGGCGGTACTTCCGCCATGAAGACCCCCAGTGCAGATAGCTGGTCATGTTGGGAGCCTTCGTGGCGTTATAGGTGTCGTGCATCCAATGCCCGACCAACAGCGTCCGACTCGGCTCCTGGACCTGCGTGGCCAGCGTGTGCCCCTTGCCGTTGCTGTTGACGCCAATAGCGACCGCCGCCGTGCCCGAGGAGTTCACCCCCCATGAACGAAACAGGTAGGCGTTCCCGAAGTAGCTGGTGTTGCCCGCCTCGTACCAGCGCTTCTGCGTCGCGGCAAAATCGGTCGGGCAATTCCAAATGGGGATGAAGGTCTTCTCGTCATACCCCGTCGTCCAGTCGACGTTAAAAGGTTTGAGCGTCTGCCGCATGTAGCCGTCCAGGCGGTGATGCCAGTTGAGCGGCACATAGGTCGCCCAGTCGCCAGAGGAGGCTTGCGCCGCCGGTGGATACATCCCGTTGAAATCGCATATATATCCCTCGCAGGCGACCGCCATCTGCTTGAGGTTTGACGCGCAGGAGACCGCGTTCGCCGTCTCCTTCGCCG
>CAYTFM010000312.1:0-5926 GCA_964436735.1 uncultured Victivallales bacterium
GTTCGACGCCCTGCCCGAACTTCCCGTCGACGAACTTCAGCTCATTCTGCTTGGAAGGGGCCTTTTTGGCAAGAGCCACAGCGGCGTCGACAGAACCGTCGAGCGGCGCGTAGAAACTCATCCCGTCCTTGAGTGGATCGGCGGCAGGCGCCTGTTGTGCCTCGGTTACGAATGAAACCATTCCCGCCCCCAGAACCATGAGGGCCCCGATTTTCGACCAGTTCTTCATTGGAACACCTTTCCTCTTTTTGATGTGCGATTGTATGACTTGATATCGAGTGGCGGCGGGTTTCACGAGAATTTCTGCTTAAGCGGAACACAGATATCCAGCACCCATTTTTTGAGAGGACTGGTTTCGGCGCAAGGACCGTAATAGATCTCATAGCAGGGGCGGCAGTCGATCAGAGCTTTCTTGGCGGCAAGAAAGTCCATCACTTCCTTCCAGCATCCCTTGAAGTCATTGTCAAAAATATCACAAAGGATGGTGGCGTAGAGTCCGCCGGGAAGCGTTTGGATGATCACCCCCTCCTCCAGCGCGGGATTCAGTTCGGGCGTCAAGGTGACGCAGGCGTCCATCCGGCATTTCTCGGGAGGAGTGGTTTCCGGGCAGTCGTAATACGCGCCAAGCATCAACTCCTTTCCCTGGAAGACATGTGCGGCGCACGCCCATGTGGCCAGTCTGCGGAATGTCTCTCCCATTTCCGGTCCATAGGGGCCGACCCTCCGCGCTGAGGCGACTTTCAGCTCCGGCATGATGATTTGTCTGACTCTCATTGTCAGGTCTCCTTTCGTGTGGTTCTTCGATGTACGACGTTGTGAGCGCCCGCCTCTCTTGAAGGCAGCGCGCAAAAAATTTATTCAGGCGTCACCGCCCCGCCCCATGCAATCACTCAACGTCGCGCATGACGTGCCAATGGTGAACGACAAGGGCAGAATTATCGAACGTCCTCCACTTCTTTGCCCTGTCCGGTCTATCAGCAGCTCGGACGCGCGGCGTCCCAGTTCCTCCGTCGATTGGGTGACCCTTGTCAGTTCCAGCCCAAGCGCCGTCATCACCCACGAGTTGGGGTGCAGCGAGAGGACTGACACGTCCTGCGGAATGTGCAATCCTTTCTCGCGCATCGCCGTGATGGCTCCGAACGTGGCGAATTCACCATAGACGATAAGGGCGGTGAAGCGGCGGGATTCCAGCGACAGGGCGTCAACCGCCCTCATCTCAAGATCCGCATCCTTGATGGGGTAGCTGACCATCAGGTCACAATCAACTTCGATCCCGCATTCCTTATGCGCCTGCCGGAAACCGGACTGCCGATCTTCAAATGCGGGGAGGTAGCTCGGACTGTCGATGAAGGCTATCCGCCGGTGCCCCAATTCGAAAAGATATTTCACCGCTGCGGACACCCCTGTGGCATGGTCGACGTCCACATAGTCGATGGCGGCGTCTGTTGAAGGACGGCCGATGCAGACGGCGGGAATCCCCTCCCTCTCCAGCAATTCCACATCTTCCTCTGCGACGGGATAGCTGCCGAAGATGACGCCATCCCGCAACGCCGCCGCGCCGCCGACCGACTGGAAATTTGCGGCGAAGGAGTCCCCCTTGCGCATCATCCGCAGCGCCACGCCCCAGCCCTTCGACGCAAGCTGCTGGTGCGCGCCTCTCAAAATCGTGTTGAAGAAGGTGTCTTCTTTGCCTGCTCCCCGCGGTTCCCAGCCGATGAGGGTAGCCACGCGCCACGCGCCGTGCTGATTCTCGTTGAAGACGCCGCACCGCAGGAAGGTTCCTTTGCCTTGCAGGCGGACAAGCAACCCATCGGCGACAAGCGACGAGACCGCCTCTCGAACGGTGTTTCTGCTGATGCCGAACAGTTCGCTCAGCACATTGTCCGAGGGAATTGGTGTGCCGTTCTCGAATTCGCCGTTCTTGATAGAGGCGAGAAGGCGTCGTCTGACCTGCTCGCTTTTCGATACGGCGTGTACAATAGTATCTTTGTCGTAAAACATAGGTTTATCCTACAATCAAGTATAGCATACGCCGTTTGTCTGTCAAGAGGCATGCTGGATATATTATAATGTAAAAACTTTATTTTAACAAGGTGTTGACAGGTGGAGCGGGGTTTGTTATACTACACAGTACATAACAGTATGCAAGGAGGTTGATCTATGGATATGGCAAGGATTGGCGGCGAGTTTGAGCGGAGAATGGCGGAACGTGGAGGGAAGCTCAAGGATTTTTTTGATCCACAAGGAACAACAAGGCATTTGGTAGTACAGCGGCCCGCAGGGAAGATCTGGGGCGCCTGCAACTCGGTCACGCAGAGTGTGGCAAACAACCTCGCCCAACTCGAAGAATATCTGGCGGTCGACTGGACCGATGAATTGCCCTATCTTGAGGCGTGGATCGGCACGGGAGTCTACGCCAATGCCTTCGGCTGTGAATATGTCTTCCGCGAGGCGGCGGCTCCGCATGTCCATTACAAATACCACAAGATCGAAGAGGTCAAGGGGATCGATTATCCTGACTGGCGGAAAAGCCCGGTCATGAATATGGTTCTCGAGTGCGCCGACGCGTTGAAGGATACTACGGGTGGAAGGATTCCCCTTGCGCTCACTGACACACAGTCGGCCTTCGACACCGCCACACTGATTCTCGACGCCGCCGAATTCTTTACCGCCTGTTACTCCGACGAGGAGATCGTGATGGAGTTCATGGAGAAGATCAACAACCTCATCATCGAGTTCTCACGTGAGCAGGCAATGCGGATTGGGGACGCTCTTGTCGCCAAGCCCGGGCACATCATGGCCAGCGCCCCGTTCTTGAAGGGAATATCCGTCTCCGACGACAACCTTGCGGTGTCTTCGCCGCACATCAACGAGCTGATCTCGCTCCCGTTCAATCGCAAACTTGCCGAAGAGTTCGGCGGTTTGGCGATTCACTCCTGCGGGGTGTGGTCGCACACGATGAGTGCTCTTGCGAAGATTCCAGGTGTCTTCATGATCGATTGCGCAGTCGACAAATCACGCGATCCCAATCCGAACGAGCCCGCCAAAGTCCGCGACGCGCTCAAGGGGACTGGGGTAATAGCTCAGATCAGGCCCGGCTCCGACATGACGAGGGTCGGACAGGTTCTGGAGGAGATATATGACCCGGAGTTGAAACTGATTGTCAATATAGGATATTCAACGAAAGAGGAAGAGGAGAAGAATTACCGGTTCGTGAATGATAAACTGGATTCACTTTCACGATGAAACTCGTTGACGCGGCATCAAAGACGCCGAAATACCGGCAGATCGTCGAGAATGTCACCGCCTTCGTGCGGCGAGGTGTGCTGAAAAAGGGCGACAAGTTGCCCTCGATCAACGCGCTGTGCCGCGAGTGCGGCGTGTCGCGCGACACCGCCGTGAAGGCTTTCGCCCTTCTCAAGAAAACCCGTCTCATCGACTCGGTCCACGGCAAGGAGTTCTACATCCTCGCCGACGCGCCCGCGACGGGAAGGCGGACACTGCTTCTCCTGGACGAGATGAATCTGTACAAGCGCAGGATCGTCGACGGTTTGAGGGCGGGGCTTGGCGAGACGGATCAGCTTGACGTCTTTCTTCATAACCAGAACGACTCCGCCTTTGAGACTCTTTTCGCCACCTATCATGACAAATTCGACGACATTGTCGTCATTCCGACGTTCGACCGCGGGAAGACTCTTTCGTTTCTCCTTCGACATGCCTCGAAGCATGTCGTGGTGCTGGATCGGGCGTTGGGCGACCCCCGGTTTCCCACCGTGCACCAGGATTTCGAGAACGGCACCTACGGAAGTCTGTTCTCCGGAATTGATCTTGTCCGGAAGTACCGCAAGCTCAATCTGATACGCATGGAAGACAATCACATCGTCAACGAGATCCGCAGAGGGGCCGAGAGGTTTTGCGCGGCTGCGGGTGTGGAGTTCGGGGTATCGAGGGCCGTCGAACCGCGGCGGGCTGAGTCGTACCTGTTCGCCAGCGATGAGTTGTTGGTGCGATTGGTGCAGGCGGCGAAGACGGCGGGACTGGTGATAGGAAAGGACGTCGGCGTCATCTCCTACAACGACACGCCGTTGAAAGAGGTCGTCGCTGACGGCATCACGGTCATCTCGACCGACTTCGAGGCGATGGGCCGGGCGGCGGCGGCGCTTGTCATCTCCGGTGCCACGAGAAGCTGCCTGATTGAGACGCGGCTGATTGTCCGCAGCTCCTTATAGTAATTGGCGTACGGGGCTCGGATTTTCAGACAGAATAGCAGGGTTGATACGTCGTGATAAAAGGACAAAAGGCAAGGAGTTGAATCAATCATGAACAGCAGGGAGAGGGTTTTGACGGCGCTTCGCTTCGAGGAACCAGACAGGGTTCCCGTGGATCTTGGCGGCACGACCGGGGCGAGCGGCATTCATGTGGTGGCGTACGACCGGCTTAAAAAACTTCTTGGACTCAAAGGACCTACGCATTGCAACGACGTGATGCAGCAGTTGGCGGAAGTCGAGGAGGAGGTGCGGCGGCGCATCGGCGCGGATGTCATCAGGCTTTCCCCGATCATGTTCTGCGACGGTTGGGACC
Organism: uncultured Victivallales bacterium; assembly: GCA_964436735.1. Classification (GTDB taxonomy): domain Bacteria; phylum Verrucomicrobiota; class Lentisphaeria; order Victivallales; family GWF2-38-69; genus CAYTFM01. The sequence continues at coordinate 4,582 of CAYTFM010000312.1, forward strand.
ACATCCCGCTTTTCCCGGATTCTGAGGTTCTGTATCCGCGGGGGATGGATATCCACAAAGAAAACGACGGGTCATGGCTTTTGCGCAATGCGGCTGGGGCCGTTTTTAACATGCCCCCCGGATCAAACTACTTCGACGCCGCGGACGGGGTGAGCTGGTATTCATGGAATGTGGAGCTGACCGATGAAATTCTCGGACGGCTTAGTGCGAAGGTGAAACATTTGTACGAGTCGACCGACTATGCGCTCACCGCGGCGTTCGGCGGTTCCTTTACTTCGTCCTCGCCAGAGTTCCTGATGAATTTGGTGCTCGAGCCAGAGCAGTCTGACGAGTCGCTGGGACGGACCTGCGACGCGCTTATCAAGAAATACTCGCTCCTTCACGAGGCGATCGGCGACCGGGCGTTTTGCGTGACCCTGGCCGATGACTTTGGTTCGCAGAACGCGCCGATGATGAGTCCGGAGACATTCCGGGAGCGAATTGTTCCGCATTACCGCCGCTTTTCCGAATGGCTCCACGCCACAACGAACTGGAAGCTCTACTTGCATTCGTGCGGGGCGATCGAGCCATTGATCGAGGACATCATCGGCATGGGCGTCGACATTTTGAACCCGATACAAACCTCCGCCGCCGGCATGGATCCGGAACTGCTGAAGAGGAAATACGGGAGACGGATCGTTTTCTGGGGCGGTGGCTGCGACACGCAGCGCGTGCTTGGCTTCAAGTCCCCCGAAGAAATCCGGCGGCACGTTCAGGAACGGATTCGTATTCTCGCTCCCGGTGGTGGATTCGTCTTCAACCAGGTCCATGCGATACAGCCGACCGTCGTTCCCGAGGACATCCTCGCCGTGTTCGACACCGTCAGGGAATTCGGAACCTATCCTATCGGAAACACATAGGAAATCCAAGGTGAATAGTAAATAGTGAATTGTGGATAGTTGCATCACCATTCGCCATTCACAAAATTGCGGCGAAGGTCGGCGTCTCGCCATGCGCTTGACATTTCCCGGTATTCCACTACTTTCTTCCCTATCATGACACACGTGTGATCAACTCCTTCCCTGTGGCATGTTAGAGAATTTATATGTCCCCCGAAGCCCAAGATAGACTCAACCTGTTACGCACGCGTATTGCGGAACTTGAGCTCAGGAACAACGAGCTTAAGCATGCGAACGTCGAGCTTGAGAAGGACTACTCCGCCCTCTCCACTGACACCAAGCGCATGAAAATAATGCTGCGCAGGACCGTCAACGAGTTCAAGCTGATTTTCGAGAACAGCGTCGATGCGATACTATGGTTCGACGCCGACTATGGACGGATCATCAACGCCAACCGGGCGGCGGAG
>CAYTFM010000312.1:5936-10550 GCA_964436735.1 uncultured Victivallales bacterium
GGAGCGGCTGTGGGGTTTACCTCGACAGCGACTCCTCGGTCTTTACCATGGCGAGTTGTATCCCCCGGCCCGCCGCGATGAGGCACAGGCCAGATTTCTCGAGGCGGTCGAGAAAAGAAGCATCAACGTCGAACTGGAGGTCTTGACCGCCAACGGCGCGGTGATCCCCGTCGAAGTCTTCACCTCCCAAGCGGAGATCGAGGGAAAGCGGATGATCCAGGGGCTTTTCCACGACATCTCCGAGCGCAAGCGTGCTGAGCGCGAGCTGATCTTTAAAAACATGTTGATGTCGACCCAGCAGGAGGTTTCAATAGACGGGATTTTGACTGTTGATGAGAAAGGGAAGATTATTTCCTTCAACACGCGTTTTATCAAAATGTGGGGAATTCCCTCCGAGACGATCGAGAAGAAGTCGGACGAACTTGCCATCCAGTCGGTGATGGACAAACTTGTCGACCCCGATAGTTTTCTGGCGAAGGTGGCTTACCTTTACGAGCACAACCGCGAAACAAGCCGGGACGAGATCCGCTTGAAGGACGGCAGGGTGTTCGACCGTTACTCATCGCCGGTGCATGACTCTGACGGCAATTATTTCGGCAGAGTATGGTTTTTCCGTGACGTCATCGCGCGTAAGCTGGCGGAATGCAAATGCGAGGGCAGCGGCAAGGAGCTTGGATGACCTGTGGCTTAGAAAACGTCTTTTCTACCCGTCATCATTTCGACCGCCCGAATCCATGAGTCGGCTTCCTCCCCGACCTTTTCCGCCGAGAATTGATAATCGAATTTTCGGCAAAGCTCCTCAAGCTCTGTGAGCAGTGAGGCGGACTTCCTGGTGACGACATCGATGAGGAACCGCCGTGTGTCAGGCGGTAGATTCCGTCTTTTGAGGGCGGCGTGGAAATGCGGCGCGCAAAGTCCCATGGACTTCTCAAAAGCCATTCTCAGATCGTCTTCAGTGCGGAGCCCTTCGATCAAGACGTCGATATGGCGGAATCGAGCCTCAAGCTGGGTCGCGCAGGCGGGACAACGGTTTGTGCTGTCAGGCGACGAATGACCATGGAAAAGAGTGGCGAGGCTCCAGCCACGCTCCTCTTCGGGAGAATCGAGGAATTGGCGGACCTGATCTCGATACAGGACGGCAACGGCGAGCGCGTTGTCAAACGTCAGAAGCTGGTGGGCGTGGCGATGGCAGTAACCGTGCGACCGTTTCAATTCAGCCCTGACTCTGGGATCATTGACATTCTCGTAGAGCATGGAGTCGAGATAGTGGCGCATGCCGCTGCTCTCAAGGTCGCATAGCGCGCATCCCTTCGACTCTTGAAACGCCTCAAGCACTACGAAATAGGGGAGGTGCTTCTCGGATTTCGCGCGCATATGCTATTGGATGAGGAAGCGGAAGACCTTGAAGTCGCCGTCGACCTCTCCGATGTCAAGACGGAGCAGCACGTCGTTCTTGTAGTTTTTGAAACGTGCCTTCCAAAAGAGGACGGTAAGCTCCCCAACGCTGAGCTCGCCGAGGTAGACGCGGGATTCGTAGCCATCACCATACTTCTTCTTGAAATTGTTGTCGACGAATGATGCGAACCCCTTCTCCGGGAATCCCTCACGCATGTCGAGGGTGAAGTTTTTCGCGAACAGCCCGTAGTCCGACTTCTCCAGTCCCCGCAGGATGTTGTCCATCGCCTGCTCCCCCGCTTGTTTCGCCTTTGCGGCGGATTCGGCGGCGGCCGTCTTCTCCTCCTCGGTTGGCTCGGGCTTTCCAGTGCGGCAGCCCGGCGTCGCCAGCAGCGCAAGTGAGACGAACACTGCGGCGCAGTAGCCGCATAAGCGATGGATGAGGGGGTGGCTTTGTTTCATTAAGCCCCGCTATTGGATCCAAAGGCTGGAGACTTTGTAGACGGCGCCATCCTTCTCAATGACAATGCGGATGAGAACGTCGTCCTCGGTCTTGTTGAACTTGGCCTTCCACAGGCAGATCCGACGGTCGCCCTTGATAAGCTCAGTGAGGAAGGCGCGTGAGACGTAGTCGCCGATGGTGTTCTTTTTGTTCTTGATATCCTCGACGAATTTCCCGGCGGGAATGACGAGCTTCAAGCTGTCGGTGAAGTCGGCCGAGTAGACGGCGTAGTCGCCATCAGACATGCCTTTGATGATCTTGTCGAGCAGCTTTTCGGCGGCGACGGACACCGGTTCTTTGCCATCGGAGCCTTTCGCCAGCTCTTGAGGGGCCCCGGACTTTCCGGCGGCGCCCTGCTCCTGCTGCCCCGTCTGCCCGTTTTTCGGCGCCTCGCCATCCCAGCCAGGAGGAGACTTGGAACGGCTTGAGCCGAAGCATCCTGAGGTCAGAAGGCATAGCGTTGTCACACAGACGATCCATGAGAAAATTCGCACACTCTTCATAGCTTTGTATTCCGTTCGTTGGATTGCGGCTCGGTGTCGACGTGCGGGAAGCGCACCGTGAAGACGCTCCCTCTTCCAGGCGCACTTTCTAATGTAATCGTGGCACCATGCAATTCAACTAAGCGTTTGCTGAGGGTGAGTCCCAGCCCGGCTCCCTCGTAGTTCGAAGTGTGGCTCGACTGGAGGCGGAGAAAGTCTTTGAAGATCAACTTCTGGTCGGCCTCGCTGATGCCGATGCCGGTGTCGCTGACGGAGAAAAGAAGAGCGTTGGTGGCGCCCTGCGTGTGGTCAGCCTGGTCTGACGTGTCGGACAGGGCGGAAGTCTGGCAGGCGGCCGCAAGACGCACCTCCCCCTTCTCCGTGAACTTGACCGCGTTGCCCGCCAGATTGATGATGATTTGTTTCAGCATGCGTTTGTCGGCCATGAGGAACAGCCCTGGCGGACACGAGCAGGTGAGGGACAGTCCCTTCTTCTCGGCAATGGGGCGGAGCATGCCGGCAACCTCTCCGACACATGCCGACATGTCGACGCGCTCGAAGTGTGGCGTGACGGTGCCGGCGTCGATCTTGGCGATCTGCAACAGATCCGAGATAAGCTCGAGGAGGTGTTCGGCGGCCCGCAGGATCCTTTCAGACTGGTGCCTGGTCTTCTCATCGGCGGTTTTATGGCGGAGAATCAGCTCCGAGAAACCTATAATGGCGCTTAATGGCGTTCTGAGCTCGTGACTCATGTTCGCCAGGAAGCGGTCCTTGTGCTGATGTGCCTCGAGGAGGAGCCGCGCCTTCTCGCCGAGTTCCTTGTTCGCCCCCACGAGTTGGTCGTTTTGGGCGGCGAGCCGTTCGGTCATGAGATTGAAATCTTTCATCACCTGCCCGATCTCGTCGCCCGGAATGTCGTTGAAGCTGTACGAGAGATTGCCCGAGCTGATGGCTTTGGTCCCCTCGCTGAGTCGCCTGAGCGAGCGGTTGAGGATATAGGCGAAGAGGGACGATGCGCCAAAACTGAAAATGGCGGTAAGGACGAACAACATTATCACGAAATACTGTAATCGTTTGAAAAAGAAGAGGCTGTGGCTCCGCCAAATACTGGTCTTGTCCAGTTCGGTCAAAAACAGCGCATGAAGGTCCGCGCCAATTGAGAGAGACAGGTCGGCAAGGGCGTCGGCGTCCTCCCGTGTTCTGCGAGACTCCGTCGGCGGCAATCGCAGGTCGGTCCCCATGGCGGCGGAGACGGAGCAGAGTGTCCGCGTGTGTTCGGCGAGTGCGGTGAGCCGAGCGCTCTCGGCAACGCCCGTCCGCGCCTTGTCGCGGTGGAGCGCCTCCTCCACGCCGCCTAACAGGATCCGCGCCTTGTACTCGACCATCAGAACGTTCTCGAGTGTCCAAGGCTCGGGAAGATTTCTGAGCGCCCTTTCAAATACGTTGAGACGCATGGAGCACTCGAACAGGTTGTCCATGAAAGCTTTCTCAAGATCGGCGTGCCGCTGAGCTTGATCGATCTCGCGCTTACCGAAATGAATGATGACGGCGCATAGACCGATGATCAAAAGCGTGTGGACCGTGAAGACGATGGCGGTGATTGTTTTGTGACCGAGACGTTTCATGACAATGAAAACTTTACTTTAATCATGGCAAAAGAAGGCGACCGACCGCCAATTTCGTGTTCTCGGCAGCGGCGGCCCCGTCCCCGCGGCGGCCGGCGGCGACCACGGGAGCTTTGACGCGCGACAGATCGAGGTCGTCAGGATTGCCGGTTGCGAGCCTGCGGGTGAGCTCGATGGTCCAGACGTCCGCCTCCCAGTGACCTTTTGCCACAACATCCGCCGCACTGCCGGCGGGATGGGTTTCGCGCTGGAAACGCGGCAGATTGTTGCCGACGTACGATCCGTAGAACCGGCTCTTCCAGCAAGGGGTTCCGCTGTCGTTCTTCATGATAAGCGAGGAGATGTCGCCGAAAGGCGCGCCGGTGCCTGGACTGAGCGAGGCGGTTTTGAATGACAAGTCATCAGCATAGCCATCGGGGTCTGTCCGCGCCGCCCGCCATAGCCAAAGATCTCCACGGTCAGGTGAACTGGCGTCGCGGAGGAAGATGGAGAGACCGTCCTCGTCTCCCTCCGTTTGCGTGTAGATGCCCCGCTCGGCGTTCCATGTCCAGAAGGCTGGCCGTCTGGACTCGGAGGCATCAGCATAGGTGATGAGAAGGTAGATGCTCTC
>CAYTFM010000313.1:0-10545 GCA_964436735.1 uncultured Victivallales bacterium
GCGTGTAGCCGACTGATTTGATTCACCCACGGGACAAGCCCGTGGGGATCTTTCCTGCGACCCCCATGGGCTTGTCCCATGGGTGAAGATGATCCTATGCTGCCAAAAGTTCCTCAGCCATAGTTCCGACCCCCACGGCCTTGTGCCGTGGGTGAAGAAGATCATCCCACCATGTACACCCACATTGAATTTCCTTCTAAATGGTGTCTAAAGTTCTGTGACTTCATTTCGCAAAGCAATCACCGACCAACTCGTCCTCCTCGGCTTTGCCAAGATCGAGCACGTGGAAATAGGTGGCGATGCCGGACGGATCGATGAACTCGGTGAAGGTCAGCGTTTCGTGCGGCGCACCCTTGCTCCAGGCTCCCGCCGCTTCAACTCGTGCCGAGGCCTTGACTTTTTTGCCGTCGGGACGGATCGACGTGTCACCCTCCGGTTCACCTAACGAACTCGGATCGACAACAACCCCATTGAAGTTCGGATACTTTTTCAGGACTTCGGCATTTTGGGCCGTGCCCAGGCAGTAGACGACAGGGCCGCGCATCAGTGCCACTTTCCCTTCCTGCAGTTGGTGCCCTTTGATCAAACGCCAGGTCATCGGAAGCTCCAGCGTCACGGTGTCAATCGCTTTCCACGTGCGGCGAAGTTCATAGGTCGTCGCGCCAGTCGGTACGGAAACCGGTGATTCGTTGTTAATCGCAACCGTGGCGTTGCGGCACCACCGGGGAATGCGCAACCGCAAGGCGAACACCGCCTCTTTCGACGGCGTCACGCGGAAGACCACATGCCCGGAGTTCGGGTAGTCTGTGTCCTGCTCCAGCGTGACGGAGGTGTCTGCCGCCAGTTCCACCGTTGTTTTCGATGTCGTGAACAGATTGACCGCGATTCCCTGGTCCGCGCACCGATAGTACACCTTTTGCGGAAGCTCCGCCACGATGCGGCGGTAATTTCCCGGACAGCAAAAGCCGTCCTGGTCGAAATAGGCGCGCGGACCGGTGAATGGCGTGAAATACCGGAGCTTCCGTCCCTCCGGATCTTGGGCCGCGAAGAGCGCGTTGTAGACGGTGCGCTCCATGATGTCGCCGTAGCGCAGATCGCCATCCAGGCGCATCAGGCTTTCCAGCCAGCGCAGCAGATAGGCCGTCACGCACGACTCGCCGATGGTGCCGGCTCCGTTCTGGGTATAGGAGAAATACTCTCCGTCGGATGCGGAACCGACCACATTCAAACCTCCGCCGGGCCGCAAGAGCTCTTGGCGCATATAGGCGGACATCTCCAACAGCGTCAGTTGTCCCTCGTAGCGGTAAAGCTCCGTCTGCGCATAGCAGCGGGCCAGCATCACGTAGACATGTGCCGGGCGGGTGTCGAAGGACTGCTTCCAGTCACGAAGCGACGCGCACTTGATCTCGCTGCCGCCGTTGCCGTGGCGGATCTCGGCGGCGAACTTCAGATGCCGTGCGTCGCCGGTGCATCCGTAGAGGACGAGGAACGCCTCGGGCAGTCCCTCCGTGCACACCTCTTCTGGTTTCGCATCTTTTGAAAAGGTCGTGATCACATAATCGCCAAGCTCACGGGCGTACTGGAGCGACTTCTCATTTCCGGTGACGAGCCAGTTCCTCGTTAGTCCGAGAAGCAGATACTCCTGTTCATGCAGCACCCAGTTGCGGTGGTTCTGGTGCGCCTCTGGTTCGGGCTTGAACGTGCCGACATAGCCGTCGGCATCGCGCGTTTTGATGATCTCCTCGATCAGACGGGATGTGCGCTCGTTCACTTTCGGATCGTCCGTATAGGCGGCGAAAAGACTTCCCGCGTCGATGACTTTGCCGACGCCGATGTAATGATTCCCCTCTGTGAACGGGCGTGACTGGAACGGCTCGATGAAATGGTGGTCAAGGTCGAGAGCCATGTAGTTCCTGTAGATGAGATCGTTGAGTCGCCGCCCGATTTCGCCGGACAGTTCCGTTTGTCTGAGCGTGATCGGTCGCAGCGTATCGGCAAATTTCGGCGCAGTTCCTTCCGCATGGATATTCGCGGCCGCGCACAGTGCGATAACCGCCGAAGGTAGTGAAGGCTTCATTCCAGCTTCTCCTTTTGCTCCTTGAAGGGGAGTATTTTGAATTACGTATTATGTTTCACGCTTCACGTTTCCTTACCCCGCTGCCCGTCCGGTGGCGATGACCGCCACCGCCAGCAGCAGCAGTGCGATGGCCGCGCTCATCTCCAGCCGCGGTCGGCCGTATACGCCGCGCCACTCGCCGCTCAGGAAGCCGACCGCCTGCGACGTCGAGATCTGCGCCGCCTGGTAGACGCCGAAGCCGATTGAAGCTCCAAGCGCGCCCATCCAACGCATGCCTGTCCCCATGGCGATGACGAACAGGAAAAAGGTTGCGCCCATCGCCACGCTGAGCGCCAACTCGCCGGGTGCTGAGGCAAGAACGTTCCAGTTTTTCTTGCGGCTCATGAGCCACATCGGATAGGCGAGGTTCACCAGCGCGCCGCCGGGAAGCGTGGCCGCCCACACGCCTATGCCGGCCGCCGTCTCACCCGCGCCGCGCGCCGCCATCGCCTCGCAGATCGGACCTTGACTGTAGACGAAGGCGAAACTCAGCCCCACCTGTAGCACACCCGCCACCGCCGCCATGAACAGTCCTCCTCGGAACCCGCCCTCGGCGGCCGACTTCCCGCTCCGCGACGAATCGCGTCCGAAGCCGGCCTTCGCAATCAGGAACACCGCGGCGGTCATGACGGCGGCTCCGATGATAATCAGGAGGCCGCTTGGCGTTGCCAGCCCCGGAGTGTCGGCGAACGTGCCCGAACCACGGAAGACCATGGGCAGCAGCACCCCGATCGGTAGCCCGATCCCGGTGAGCAGTCCGACCGAAAGGCTGAAGCCGATTCTGACGAGGCACAGCCCGCAGAGGACGTTCGCGATTCCCCAGGCGAACGAGAACACGTTCGCCTTCACTAAAGTTGCGGGGGCGACGGAGCCGAGCGCGGACAGCGCGTCGGGGCAGACCAAAAACGTGAGCAGCCATGGCAGGGCGATCTGCCCCGCCAGCGTCGCCACGAACGCCCAGTGCTCGAACTGGAAGCGGCGCATCAGCTTGATCGGCGCGGCGCAGCCGCCGGCCAGCACGCCGGCCACAACCGCCATGCCGAATCCGTATATGGCCAGTGTGCTCATGTGGACCGTTTGTCCTCAAACCGGATCAGCAATGGACAGTCAGTCGCAAGAAGCCCACGCACGATCGTGTCGCCAGCGGCTGCTTCGGCGCGCAACTCTTGCTCGATCCCGTTCAGGCAGTCATAGCCGACCACGCGGGAGAAGCTTCCTTTGATCTGGATATCGACTGGAACCCCCGCGCAGTCGTCGGATGCCTTCCCGGGCAACCACAGCGCCAGCGCCTTTTCGCCTTTGCGGGCCATGCGGTGGCAGACAAGGTCGGTTGGACCATTGGTGACGTGGCAGGAGATTTCGGCGGGAAGGAATCCATCCAGCGCCGTCGCCAGATTGCGCATGACGTAGTAGGCCGCCTGGGGTTGCAGAGGAGAAATCGGATCGGCGGAGAAGGCGCGGCGCATGAGCCCAAGATCCAGCGGGTACGCCTGGTTTGCCCAGACCTCGCAGAAGAAGGAGCCGATCCCCAACGCCGTGTGTGTGGTGGTCAACTGCGCCACATACTTCGCCTTCTGCAACTCAGAGCACTCGCAACTGCCCCACCAGTGCGGTTTCGCCGGCGCCGGATAGCTCGCGCCCCAATTGTACTCGGTCGCCATATAGTCGCCGCGGAATCCTTGCGCCTCACACCATTTTTTAAATGCCAGGATGTCCGCCGTGTAGCTCCGGAATTGCGAGGACTCGGGGTCAACTTGGTAAAAAGGATGATAGCCGATCAGGTCGACATCCTTCGCCACCGCCCGCACCGCGCCGAGGCATCTCCCGCCCCAGTCCTCCATGAGCAGTTCATCTCCGCCGCGTTCGGCGATGCCATGGGGGAATCCGGCGAACGAACCGAGCATGATCTTCGCCTGTGGACATTCTTCTCTTATAATAGGAATAGCGACGCGCGCCATCGCCAGATAGTGCGCAAGACTGGGTGCGGCACCCCAGTACATGGGGATATTCCATTCGTTCCACACTTCGAAAATCTTCACTCGGTTTTTGAAGTGCTTACACATGAAGCGGACATAGCGGCCCCAGGCCTCGAGCGCCGCGGGCGTGGTCGGTGGCGCAGGGTTCTCGTAGTACCACTCCCACAGTTGTGGCAGATGCCGCGCCGGATCGTCGTGCGTGTACAGACGGTTACCGAATCCCAGCGCCATGATTACATCAACTCCGCGCTCGACCAGATAGCTGATGGATGCGTCCGCCTCGGGGTCGACCACCAGTGTGCCCTTTTCCTTTTCCACCCAATGCCAATTGATCGGATCGTCATGGTAACCGACTCTCGCCCATTTAAGCCCAAGATCGGTGAAAAGCGGCCACAGGCTGTGATGCTCTTCGCGGGTCTGCCCAAAGGAATGCTGGGTGGAACTGACGGTGGCTCCCGCGCCGCGGGACACAAGGGCGAGGTTGTTTCCCGCGGTGTCGCAGACTTCGACGGCTGCGATCGAAAAGGAGAAGTGCCAGTTCTCGACACGGGGCAGCCGTGTGCCAATGATCCATATCTGCTTCGCGGGGCCCGTGGGGAACTCGCACACGAACTCCCGGCGTTCGGGGGTGTCGCCGCTTTCGCCCTCGAAGACCGTCTTCCAGTTCATGGCGTCGCAGCCTAGTTTGATGGTGAGCTGTCCCGGAATCGCCATGCCGATCTCCACCGCTCCCTGATCCAGCGGCATGGAGCCAACGATGTTGCGCGCCGCGCCGGGAATTCTTTTCCGCAGTATGACACGGCATACCGGTCGCTCGACGGGAAGATCTATTCGGATCCAGGCGGGCTCGGCGTCGGATTGTGGGACGCTTTTGCTCGACCAGCAGGTGCGCGGATCGTCGTCGATCAGATGGATAGGTTCCAGCGGCAGATAGTCGTTGGCCGGAGTCCGCGGCATCCGCGGTGTCGTTCCCCCAAGGAGGTTGAAGGATATCTCCCCGCTTTTATTAAGGCGGACTTTCCGGAGTGGTGATGTCGCGCGTTGTTGCAAGACAGAAGGAGTGGCGAGGTCGGGCGCTCCGCCCAGCACATGCGTGTAGCCGTAGGCGTGGACCGGAACGCCGCCGCAGACCGCGCTTACTGTCGGGTCAGGGAAAAGCTCGATATGCGAAATCCGGGTTCGGCCTGCTCCGCTTTTCTTCGTATTCATCGTGTTCACTTGATCTTTTTGTAGAACACCATCTTGCTGCTCCGTGGTTCGGGTAGGTCGACGCGGATTCCCGTCTCGAGCAGTTTCTTGCCGCGCATACGCTCTTTGCGACCGGAGTCGGCGTCCTCGACCTCGTACTCGGCGGCGGGATCGATCCCGCGCAGGCGAAGTTCTGCCGCGCAGAAGAACGCCTTCGGGCGGCGCAGGGCCATCACGAACCCCTCGTCGAGATCCGGACGGTGCATCTGGTAGGCGGCCCAGGCTTCCTCGGCGGCGGTCACCTCGGTGATCGGATAGTAGTCGCCGCGGAACAATGGTCTCGCCCGATGGTATTCGGCGAGCCGCGCCCGATGCCAGTCCCACGGATAGTCGCCGCGGATCGGTGTGTATTCGTACGGGAACGACGAGAACTGGAACGCCGGGCCGTAGGCGCTGCGGACGCGGTAGGTCTCGTAGGCCGTGTGGTTGCCCGGAACGCTGCCCCAGGTGCCGGTGCCATGGAGAGGGATCCAGCACGAAAGCCCCATGCCATGGACTTGCCCGCCGATGGGATCGTTGTCCGGACGGCACTGCCAGTCGCTGCGCCACAACGGAACGCTGCGGCTGATGGTCTCGAGGTCGATGCGGCGGCCGCCCGAGGCGCAGTTGTCGATCACGAGTCCGGGATGGCGTCGCAGCAGTTCATCCCAGAGGGCGTAGTGCCCCTCCACATATCGTATCTCGCTCATGCCTTGGCGATCCTCGGTGTCGTTGGCGCGCCAGTAGGGCAGGGGGTCGAAATTGAAGTCCTGCCGGTAGAGGCCGATGCCCTCGGACGTGATGAGATTGGAGATCAGGTTCGTGAGGTATGTCCGCGCCTCGGGAAGGCCGAGGTTGAACAGTATGTTTGCGTTTTCCTTGCGTTCCCCGAGGAACCACTCGGGATGCTCCTTCGCCAGCGGCGTCCCCACGATCGCCCGCTCCGGTTCGACCCAGAGCAGGAATTTCATGCCGATCTTGTTCGTCGCGTCGCTGATGGGCCTGAGGCCGTTCGGATGCGCGGCGGGATTGATCTGCCAGTTGCCGACATGCTTGGCCCAGTCGCCCTGGAACTCGTCCGGCGAGAAGCTGTCGGGAGGGCCGTACCAACCGGCGTCCACCCAGTAATAGTCGTAGTCCAGCTTCTCTCTCGCATAGACGGCGACGCGCTCGAGATGCGCGGGGGTCCGCATGCCACCCCAATGCGCGATGGTCAGCGGTCCCTCCAACGGTTTGCCATCTGGCCGCGGCGTGTGATGCGCGAGAAGCAGTCTGCGGAAGCTGTTGTGCGCCTCGGTCCGATCGCCTCTCCAGAAGAACAGGAGCATGCGCGGCGTGCGCATTTCCTCGCCAGGGTGCAACCTCAAATGGGTCTTCTCCATGCCGGCCCGGAGCGCCACCGTCCCGCTGGCCGAGTGCGCGAACTCCGCGGCCCACTGACCGCTCCAGCCGATCGCCTCGATCACGCCGGCGTCACCTGTGTGGAGGTTGAAGAACGGCAGCCAGTCGTTCGACGAGCGACCGCCGCCCGCCGCCATGCGCAGCGTGGTGCCCGGCTCAAGCGGTTCATGCGTGACGAGGAAGTCGTCGATGCGGCAGGGCGAGCCAATTGATCGGGTAAGCTTCGTCCCCGGCCCGCCGGACCATGACGCCGCGAGAGCTTGAACGTCGGCGATGATCGGTGTGTCGCTGGTGCCCGCGTTGCGAAAGCGCGCAACCCATTCCACCGCTTCGAATCCAGGAAGCTCCCGCAGTTCCACCGTCAGGCGCAGGCTGGTAGTGGGATCTGACCAGGTGGCGCGGTGCTCGATGACGCCGTCCGGGTTTTTTGTTGGCGTGTGAAGTTCCCGCCTCCAAACGGGCAGCAGCTCGGACGACGGCTTGCCATTATACAGGAAGGTGACGGGCGAGCCGTTGGGAACTGGCTGGACGATTGTGTCAGGCGGGAAACGTATCTCGCTCTCGTCATCGAGTGTGACCACGACATCCGCCCAGTCGGCATGGGCATAGCCGATCGCGCCGTTCAAGGCGATGGCTTTGAGCGTCAATGTCCGGACGCCGTCAGGCAGTGTCACGTCCACGGCTTGTGGCTCGTCTTTGAGTCCGAGATCCCGGCTGCGCCAGATCTCTTTGCCTGCGGCCTCCACGGAAAACACGAGACGAGCCTTGGAGTCCGCCTTGCGCGTCTCCGCATTATCGTCGAGGCCGACCATCGCCCGGAACCGCCGGATAGGCATGCCGGCGTGGAGGTGTATCTCGCTGTCGGCGTGCGTGCCGATGCCGCCGTCGAATTCCGTGCCTGCAAGGCGGAGTGGCTTTTCTATGATCGACTGTGCCTGCCGCATCCTGCCCCACCCCTGCCGACGGCACTCAAGGTGGACGTTCGCCACATTTCCCCCCTGTGCCGCCTTGAGCCACGTGCGCGCGAAACCGCAGTCTTTAGGCATACAATCTCCTTAATAAGTGTGTCATGATGTGCAACTTCATATGTTGTCCTCAGTGTAGCGCGGCGGCATCTTTATTTCTCCACATCGCTTTCGATTCATTTTACATATTTTTCGAATTATGCTAAATTACAGCTTATATGAGGAAGACGAAAACAAGCGGCGAGGATGTGACGGCGATCTCGGGCGGGGGACTATCTGGCGAGGTGTTTTTCCGGCAGTTGACGGAGTCGCCGGAGTTCGCCGAGTTCGCCCTGATTTTGAAGCGGCTCACCGGTCTGGCGATGGCGTTGAACACGCCCGACGTGTCCAGCATTCGGATTGGCGTGCCGGATGATTCGGGAAATCCATTATGCGCGATCATCCGGGGGACGGCCGAGGGGTTGCGCCGCTGCGGCGAGTGCGATCGACGACATCATGCGAGGGCGGCCGCCGACGGCAAGGCGGCACTGTACGCATGCCATGCGGGCTTCTACGACATGGCCATTCCGATCATGGTGCAGGGCAGCCACGTGGCGACGATCTCAAGTGGACAAGTCCTGCCCGAGCCGCCATGCGATGCCGGATTCGAGCGGATGCGCCGCCGGTTGCGCTGGCTGGAGCTACCCGAGCGGCGCCTGCGGCAGGCCTACGAGAAAGCCCCGTGGATGCCCCGTGAGCACCTCGCGCATGTCATGCGCCTGCTGGAGATCTTCGCCAAACAATTCTGTGCTAGCGACTGGCGACTCCGGGAATTGGAGGCCCGGCTCGAACGCGATGAGATTCGCAGGGCCAAGGAGCTGATCGAAGCTCGTTTCAAAGACGCGGGGCTCCAGCTCTCCGATGCCGCCGCCTGCGCCAGACTATCCGTGGCTCATTTCTCCCACCTCTTCCACAAGGAGACGGGCGTGACGTTCACGAAATACGTCCAGTCGAAGCGCGTGGACGAGGCGAAACGGCTTTTGCTGGAAAGTGGCAAAAGCGTCACAGAGATCTGTTTCGAATGCGGTTTCAACAGTCTTACCCACTTCAACCGCGTCTTCCGGAGCGCCGTGCGCCGCAGCCCCCGGCAGTACCGCACAGCTTTCCGCCGAGCGGCGGAAAGCTAACTGATCGCGCCGGAGATGTAGTCGCGGGTCATCTTCTCGCGGGGGCTCTCGCAGAGCTGCCTTGCGGGGCCGCGCTCAACCAGGTCGCCCATGTACATGAACACGACGTAGTCGGCGAGGCGGCGAGCCTGGCGCAGGATGTGGGTGACGAGGACAATGGTGTAGCTTTCCTTGAGGCGGGTGAACTGCTCCTCGATGTGGCGGCTCGAGATGGGGTCGAGCGAGGAGGTCGGCTCGTCGCCGAGGATGATCTCCGGTTCCACCGCGAGGCCGCGTGCCAGACACAGCCGTTGCTGCTGGCCGAGGGAGAGCTTCGAGGCGGGCTGGCGCAGACGGTCCTTGACCTCGTCCCAGAGGTTGACGAGCTTCAGGTTGGACTCGACGAGACGGTCGAGCGAGGCGCGGTCCTTCGTGCCGTGGATCCGCGGCCCGTAGGCGATGTTGTCGTAGATCGACATCGGTAGCGGGAACGGCTTTTGGCAGAGCAATCCCATTTTTTTGCGGATGTGCGTGACCTCGGCGGCGGGGTCGAAGATGTTCTCGCCGTCGACCAGCACTTTGCCGTCGACCGTCACGCCGTCGACCGAGTCGATCAGGCGGTTGAAGGAGCGCAGCAGCGTCGACTTCCCGCAGCCCGACGGACCGATGATCACGGTGATCTTCTTGTCGGGGATGTCGATGTTGATATTTTTCAACGCATGGTGCGCACCGTAGTGGACGTTAAAGTTTTGAACGCTGATGTGTGTCTTGTCCATTAAATTTTTGTCCTCAAAATTTATTTGATCACATGTTTTGAGAACCGCGCGCTGAGCAGCCGCGCGGCGACGCTGATGATGAGGATGATCGCCGTGAGTATCAGGGCGGAGGCGTAGGCGCGGCCCTTGACCTCCTCAAGCGGCGAGCCCAGTTGGAAGAAGATCGCCAGGGGCAGGGTGGCGACAGGGCTGAAGAGCGAGGTGGGAATCGAGTCCGTGAAGCCCGCGGTGAAGAGCACCGAGGCGGCGTCGCCGATCCCGCGCCCGAAGGCGATGAGGATGGCGGTGAACAGGCCAGGCAGCGTCTGCCGCGCCACCACCTTGAAGGCGTGCTCGAAGCGGGTCGAGCCAAGCGAGAGCGAGACGTCGGCGAGCTCCTCGGGAACCATCTGGATGACTTCGTCCATCGCCCGGCACATGATCGGGAAGATCAGCAACGCCACGGTGATGATGCCGCCCAGCAGGGAGGTCTTCAGACCGAACTGCAGCATGATGATGAACCCGAAGGCACCGTAGACGATCGAGGGGACGCTGCACAGGATGTCGAGCGAGAAGCGCGCGGTCTCCGTCAGCATTGAACCCCGCTTCGCGTAGAGGTTGATGTATATCGCGATTGGCAGGCTGATGACGAGGGCGAGGATGGTCGCGCCAAGGGCGAGATAGAGCGATCCGAGGATGGCGTTGAGGATGCCGCCCTCCTTGCCGAGGTAGAAGCCGCCTTGGGGAGACTTCGTGATCATGTCGAGTGTCAGGTAGGGAAGACCTCTGGCGGTGATCACGCCGATGATCAGGACGAGCATGACGATGATCGACAGGGTCGAGCCGATCATCAACACTTTGAAAACCTGTTCTTCGATTTTGCGTCTGTCCATAAGGTGGTTTCAGGTTTCAGGTTTCAGGTTTCAGGTTTCAGGTTTCAGGTTTCAGGTTTCAGGTTTC
>CAYTFM010000314.1:0-10482 GCA_964436735.1 uncultured Victivallales bacterium
CAACTTCGTCGAACTTCTGCCTGTGCCCGCCGATGATGGTCAACCGCGGCGCATGGACGACGCGGGCTGCGGCGTGCGCGTGCTTCTGTCGAACGGGATTCGAATCGAGTTGGCGTCCCGCTTCGGCTCGTCATGCCTATCCCGAGCCGCCTTGGCGCTGGGAGGGCTTGAGCAATGATGTCGCTGCCCGGATCCGTGAAGATCTTCCTGTGCCGTACGGCCGTCGATCTGCGCAAGTCATACGATTCCCTGTCCGGCCTGGCGCGCGACGCGCTGGGCGAGGATCCGCTGCTGGGGCATGTGTTCGTCTTCTGCAACCGGCGCCGGACGCAGGTGAAGATGCTCTACTGGGACAGGGACGGCTACGCGATATGGCAGAAGCGGCTTGAACAGGGGACGTTTCGTCTGCCGGTCGGATCAGCGGAGCGGAAACAGCTCATCGGCGTGCGGGATCTGTATTCCCTGCTGGAGGGCATCGTGCCGAGAAGATACCACAGGCGTTATGGAAGAGCGGCATAAATTACACATATTATTTTTTATTATTTAAATATGTTAATATCAAACTATTGAAATATATGTGAAATATGTTATGCTCACCCCATGAGCATGACACAGCAAAGCACCGAGGCGCTGGCCGCCG
Organism: uncultured Victivallales bacterium; assembly: GCA_964436735.1. Taxonomy (GTDB): domain Bacteria; phylum Verrucomicrobiota; class Lentisphaeria; order Victivallales; family GWF2-38-69; genus CAYTFM01. The sequence continues at coordinate 641 of CAYTFM010000314.1, forward strand.
AGAACGACGAACTCCGCAGAGACAAGGAGCGATTGGCCAACACGGTGGCCCATCTTCAGCACCGCGTCGACATGCTGGAGAGGCTCATCCACGGCGCCAAGTCCGAGCGGTTCGTGGACGACTCCGCCGCCGCTCAGACCGGAACGCTGCCCGGGTTCGAGCCCGCGGCCCCCCAGGCTCACGCCGAGACCGAGAAGATCGAATACGAACGGAAAAAAGCGAAGCGGGAGAAGGGCGGCTGGGGCATGCTTCCCGACGACCTGCCGGTCGAGGAGGTCGTGATCCCGGTCCCCGAAGGTCAGAAAGTCGGGGAGGATGGCCAGCCTCTGAAACTCATCGGATACGACGTGTTCGAGCGCCTGGCGTGGCGCTGCGGCTTCTACAAGATACGCTACAAGCGGGAGAAGTACGCCACGCCGGGAAAGTCCCTCATGGGAGTGGTGACCGCGCCGCACCCCGGGGATCTTTTCGACGGCAAGACGGGGAAGGAGAGGTTCGACGCCTCGTTCGTGGCCTACGCCATAGTGGCGAAGATCTGCGACTGCCTGCCGCTGTGCCGCCAGTCGAAAGCCCTGGAGCGCCTCCGCGTCGAGGTCGACCGCTCGACGCTCTGCCGCCTCTTCGGCAAATCCGCCTTCGCCCTGCGCGCCATATACGACGCTCTCGTGGCGGAGCTGCTGCTCGGCGACATCATCCACTCCGACGATTCGCCGGTCCGTCTTCTCGACCCTGGACGGGGCAAATGCAAGATCGGAAGGATCTGGGTCGCCTTGTCGGGGACCGGTCCGCCGGTGGCCGTCTACGAGTTCACCCCCGACCGCAAATCGGAGCGACCCAGCCGCTTCTTCGCGCAATACAACGGGACGATAGTCGCGGACGACTACGTTGGCTACGATGGCCTTTTCGGCAGGCTGGACGAATCCATCCTGCACGCCGCGTGCTGGGCGCATGTCCGCCGCAAGTTCTACGAGGCGCTCGCCAGCGCGAAAGACGACGCCACAGGCGCGCTCGCCCTCATTCAAGCGCTCTACGCGGTTGAGCGGGAGGCCAAGGAGAGCGCCGCCGGGGCGGGGGAGGTCGAACTGTTCTCGGCGCGTCGAAGGCTCCGCGGGCGGGACTCCGCGAAACTGGTCGCCCACATCTTCGAACGGCTGGAGAGACTGAAGGCGGCGCATCCGCCGCAGGCTCCCATCGCCAAAGCGGCCAACTACGCGCTCAACCTCAAGGAGGAACTCTCGCGGTTCCTCGCCAATCCGAAACTCAACATCGACAACAACCCCGCGGAGAACGCCATACGCCCCGTGGCGTTGGGAAGAAAAAATTGGTTGTTCGCCGGATCGGAGGAAGGCGGACAGAATCTCGCCATCCTCCTCAGCCTCGTCGAGACATGCAAACGCAACGAGATCAACCCGCACACTTACCTCGAGGACGTCCTCAAGCGCATCTCGAAAACACCGGCGAGCCGGATAGCCGAACTTATCCCACACAACTGGAAGCGCCTGAGACTGGCGGAAAAACAGGCACAGTCCTCCGTCGAATCAGCCGCCGCCGCCTAAACTTTACTCATGTCACAGAGCCACGGCGGGGAAGTCACAACCCCGCGCGTGGTTCTAATGTGTCGCTGTTGCGTGGCTAATGCACGATGGTCGTCAGTAAACGCTTACCTGGCTGGTTTCAATTTATTTTGGACAGCATTGAGTTTCACTCTTAATATCTCGGGTAGATCTTAGTGTTCGATGTAAAAGCCACTTGACAAAACACCTCTTGCGCACTACAATGTCTTACAGGAGGTCAATATGTCAACACTTACTATCCGTCTACCAGAATCTTTGAAGTCTGATCTTGACGCAATTAGTCGAAAGGAACACAAGGCTATTAGCGATATAGTGCGCGAATCTATCCGCCGCTATGTTGCCATTGAAAATTTCAGATCTATCCGGAGGAACATCCTTCCTTTCGCTGAAGCTCAAGGCCTCTTGACAGATGACGATATTTTCAAGGCCTTAAAATGAAGGTCGTAATTGATGCTAATGTTATTATAGCCTCCGCTGCCGCAAGAGGGTTATGCGAGGCAATCATGGAACTATGCCTTGAACATCATCACATTATTCTTTGCGAAGGCATTATTTCAGAGGTAGAAGAGAAACTTAACCACAAGATTAAAGTACCCGCCCATATCATCGCCGAGTACATAGGACTCCTGAGAAATAACGCCCAAATCCTTACTCCCGATAAAGTGGAAGAAGGGGCATGCAGAGACCCCAAAGACTTGATGGTACTAGGACTTGCCACTACAGGAAATGCTGACGCAATTATAACGGGTGATAAAGATCTCCTTGATATCAAGGAATACTATGGCGTGCCTATCATGACGCCACGTAGCTTTTGGGAAAATAACAAAAAAGATAATAAAACATCGAACAAATAGATTCTCCCCATCAGCTCGGAGTGGTAGACTTTTAACTCTTTACAGCTTCGGGGAGATCTAGGCGTTCGCTTACATAATGAAAATATACGTGTCCACAGTGAGTCCAAACGGCACTTGATATCTCATTGGAGCAGTGTAATGCCCGCACCGTTCCGTTGTCGTCCCTCAGCCACTACTCCAGGTTCTGGACTTGCTCGCGGATTTTCTCGACCTCGGTTTTGAAGGCGACCACCAGAGGGGAGATATCGGGGGATGGAGCCTTGTTGCCAAGGGTGTTGATCTCGCGCTGGATCTCCTGCGTGAGAAAATCGAGGGAGCGCCCCGTTGATTCTCCACTTCCCAGCAACTCTTTGAACTTCGCAAGATGAGCGCGGAGTCTCGTGAGCTCCTCGCTGACGTCGCCGCGGTCGGCGTAGAGCACCACTTCTTTCAAAAGCCGCTCGTCTTCCGGCTGAATGGGAAGGCCAGCTTCTTTTAGTCTCTCCAGCAGGCGCTTCTTGGCGACATCGACTAAACCTGAGGCGAGTCCTTCAAGGGAGGAGACGGTCTTCGTCAACACGTCAAGGCGGCCACGCAGATCATTCGTGATGAACTCCCCTTCGCTGCCGCGCGAGGCGTCGAGTCTCTCGAGCGCTGCCTTGACCGCCTCGCGGGCGGTTTCGGTGAATACTTCGTCATAGCGGGTTTTCTCTCCCGCTTGGACAACGCCTGGCAACGCAAGGATGTCGGACAGGGTCGGCTCCCCGACAATCCCGAGACGCTCCTTCAGCTTGCGCACCTTCCGCAGGTAGACGCCTGCCACCTTCTCGTTGATTTCCGGCTCGCCGCCGGCCGATTCGTCATCCGCCAGCGGCGTGATCCGCACCACGACCGAGCCACGACCAACCACCGCCTGCGTCAAGCGCCTCGCCTCAATCTCGAAAAACGCCAAGTCGTCGGGTGCGTTGACGCGGATGTCGAGTTGCTTGCGGTTCAAGGAACTGATCTCGACGCTGACGGCGCCACCGTCCCTCAGGCGCCGCTCGGCCGCCCCATAGCCAGTCATGCTCTTCATTCGTCAGACGCCAGAGAAGGCGGAGAAGGCGCCATCGATGGGAACGACGACGCCGTTGACGAACCCGGCACCCTTGTCGTCGGCAAGCCACAGCAAGGCGCCGATAAGGTCTTCAGGGTTGCCGAAACGCCCCATCGGGGTGTGGGCGATGATGGTCTTTCCGCGGGGTGTCAACGAGCCATCGGGAGTCGTCAGCAACGCCCGGTTCTGGTCGGTGAGGAAGAATCCGGGGGCGATGGCGTTGACGCGGACACCGACCTTCGAGAGATGGACGGCGAGCCATTGCGTGAAGTTGCTGACGGCGGCCTTGGCGCCGCTGTACGCCGGAATCTTCGTCAGGGGCTTGAAGGCGTTCATCGAGGAGATGTTGATGACGACGCCGGATCCCTGCTCGACCATGCCGCGGCAGAAGACCTGCGTCGGGAGAAGCGTGCCGAGGAAGTTGAGGTTGAAGACGAACTCGATGCCCTTGGGGTCGAGGTCAAAGAAGGTGGTGACGCCCTCGACCTTCGCCGTCAGATCCTCTTTGCTCAAATACTCTTTGCTGGTAGTCCCCTTCGGGTTGTTACCGCCGGCCCCGTTGACGAGGATCGAACAGACGCCGAGGTCCTGACGGACCTTCGCCTCGGCGTCGGCAAGGCTCTGCCGCTCGAGAACGTTCGCCGACACGCCGATAGCTTTGCCACCCGCCTTCCGGATAGTCTCGGCGACCTTGTCCGCCGCCTCCTGGCGTAGGTCCAGAATGGCGACAGATGCGCCACACGCCGCCAAGGCCTCGGCCATTTTCCCGCACAAAATACCGCCGCCGCCGGTGACAACCGCGACTTTGTCTTTCAAATCGACTTTAAAGGGAACCTGCATACCTCACCTCTATTGTTGAAGACTTTATATGTCTGGCATTTGCTCAGGCAAGGTTGGGTTCAGGGTTCGGGGTTCAGTAAATTCATCAAAATACACGCTGGGGCATTCTCTTTTCCCTATCGAAAAATCTACCCAAAGGGAACCTTGCTCCGGAATGCGTATTGAGGGCTGATTTTCTCCCTGAACCCTCCTCCACCCTATTCTATTGCTGAGCGGCGTCCGGCGCCACGACCGCCTTGCGCGTCCGACCAATCTTTTTAACAAAGCTGTTCACTTTCACGCCGACTTTGCGATAATTCTCGATCTCCACCCAGGCGGACTCTTTTTCGATTTTGAGCACCTTTCCTTCGGCGAAAGGCGTTTTCAGCTTGGCGTCGCCATTCGCCGTGACAGTGTAGAATTCGACTTTGGAGCCCAGTCGCAGCCCGAAATTCGTCCCGATGTCAATCAAGGCGAAACGCCCTTCGCCGCGGGTGGCGGTGACGCCAAACGGAGCATGCTCAAGCAGGAACTCGTACACCAGGCTGGAGGCTGCGTCTTTGGCCGCCTCAACCAAAGCCCGCTGCGACTCCGGCGCGCCGAGACCTCCAATCGGGGAAGATGAGATCGACCGGCCGGAGATCAACTTCACCGACTCCTTCTTCCTGTCTACAAGACTGAAGACAGGCACTTTGAACTCCGTGACGGCAGCGTACTTCCCCTCCGGCTGAGCCGCCCCCGGGGCAAGATAGTTCGTCGTCGTATCCTCCAGATCCATGTAGTAGGAAGCGATGTCGAAGATGAACAGATAGTCCGTTTCAGGGACTGCCGCTGAGGCGACGGCCTTGTCGTTCGTGAAATTATCGAACTTCTTCAAGGCCTCGGCGACCTCGGATTTCGGCGTCATCTTGAGGGGCGCGGTCTGAATGAGCAAGGTTTCGAGTTGGCTGTCGAAAGCTCTGATGATTCTCTTCTCGACCTTGTTGAGCTCTTTGGGCTTGTTGGCGTCTTTGAAGAACCCCTTCTTCAAATCAGGCTCCGCACCCTCGTCCTCCAGGAGTTTCCTATCCGACGGGAAAAAGGCCACCCTGATCGCCTTCCGCTGGGTCGGCAGCGACAACCCCTCCATATCGCTCGTGGCGTCAAGCGTGTCGGCGTCGCGGCAGGTGATCGGATAGTCCAACGGATTGGGCGTTCCACACCCGGACGACACGAGGAGGACGAAAACGCAGCAGGTAATGCTATAGGAAAGACAATATCTCATCACAGTGAAACCACCAACCTTTTAAGGATTTTAGGGAGAGACTAATGTACCATTTCAATGCGATTATGCAACGCGCGCGGGCATTTGATTCAGTGGCCCACGCTTGTATTGTACACACCACCTGACGGAACGGGTTCGCAACTGAAGGCTTGCAACACGGAGAGTTGAGAAAATGAGGATTATTCTTGTTTGCGCGGCACTTGCGTGCGCCGCAGCACTCTTGACCGGCTGCGAAACGCTGTCGAAGAAAACCATGCCCGACAGCAATAGGCGCGCATATGGAAGCTACTCATGGTGGAACAACCGCATGAACGAGTCGCAAAACGGGCGGCAGATGAAGGGAAACTTCGGTGATTCAGGCGAGAGCTTCGCCGACTACGGCCTGGCCGAGGAATCGGGTTTCGAATTCTAAAGCTTTTTGAACAGCCACTTGACCCCTTTGTAGCTTAGGATCCCCAGCATGACGAGGGGGCCAAGTCCTGTGACGACTCCGAGACCGATGCCGAAAGCCTTCAGCACATCCATCATATCACCGTCGCCGCCGCGGGCGGCGCATGCCACGAACGCGCCGGCGATGGCGACCTCCTCGACGGGAATACCCGCCGCCTTCAATTCGGCAGCCTCTTTCTCGCCGATTTTCTTCGCTTCTTCGGCGGAAACGCCTTTTCCAAGGCTCGCCACCGCCCTCACATAATTGGCAATGGCCTCCAATTGCTGCCCGACAATACCAAGGCCTTGGGCAACCTTCTGTGCCTCGGCCTTCTCCTCGTCGGAGAAGAGGCCGTCGGCAAAGGAGAGGAAGGCGCAATCCGTCAGCAACGTGTAGCGTAAATCACTATTCTTCAGCGACTCGAAGTGTCTTTTCAGCGTGGAGGAATTCTGGGAGCAGGCCTCTTCGATCACCTGCCCCATGGCGGCCTTGTCAAGCCCCGCAAGCTCACAGAATCCCTCGATCTTGCGCCTTTCATCTTCGGTGACCTTCCCGTCGGCCCAGGCCATCGACGCCAACACCGTCAGATAGTCCTTCCTCAGCGCTAACGGATGCTTCGCCAAAGGATGCAGATTCGGCATAGAACCTCCTTCTCGCGTATTCTTAAGGATACCGCACATCACGACATGAGAAAACAGTATACCATGAGGGCAATGCCGCAAGCCGAAGACAAGAAAAACTCGCAAGGTAAGGGATGCGGAACTTTCTAATCCACCATTTACGTTAGATTAGTAATTCCGTGTCTCCAAGGGCCTGCCACAAAATAACTATGCCATTTGGCACGGGTGGCATTTCAAGGAATGAGGAATGCGCATATCGAGATATGGAAATGACGAATGACGCCGAAAGTGATGGTCTGCCACCCGTGCCAAATAGCATAGTTTTTTTGTGACAGGCCCTAAGGCGGAGGACGTTCTGAGGGATGCTCGAATCCGCTCACACAGGCTGGGGCGGGAAGCTCGTGTGCCCGAACAAAGCTTTAAGCTTTTCCGGATCTGGCGCCCGATTGTTCTTGCTTATCACCTCGGCCATATTGAGAGAATCGCACATCTGATTGCGCTCGTAGACGGCCTCGGACTTCAGCTCCTGGTCATCGATCCTCCCATTGTGATCCCAGTCGATTCTAGTGAACTCCTCGTCGGGAAGATTCGCCTCAGAGGCGCTCAAACACCCGCTTTCGTTGACATCGCGCACCTTGATCGTCTGTTCGGCCATTTTGTCGAGATACGGGTTGAAATCGAACTTCTGAAATTGTTGAATCGCCGCCACATTCATCGCCCGCCCCTCCCCTAAGGTGATAGTTTCTTTGATCGCAAGAGCTTATCTACGCATGAAGCATGCCAGCGCGAAGGGTGTCGGAGGGTGCTCCTGCGGCCCACTGAAGGCGGCGCGCGCCGGGACGAAAAGCGACAAGTCGTCTGCGGGAGATATGCGTAGACGACGGCAAAATATGCCGCCCACGGAAAACGCGGGACAAGGCTTAGTCAATGCTGAGATGGTCGCGCCGCATCTTGGTCGTGAAGCTGGAAATCACGCCGTAGGCGGTCTTTGTGCCGATGCTGTCCGAGGTGTAGGAGACGCAGTTGCCCGCCTTGATGCCGATAGTGCCGCCGGCCAGCACCGCGTCCTGGTTGGCGGCGAGAAAGAGGAAATGCCAGTTGTAGGTGGACTGCTGGTGCCCGATCATCTCCTTGATCCGCGCGCTGGTGAACCTCTTGCTTGAATTCTCCTCGCCGTCGGTGATGATCGCGACGATCACCTTGCCGGGTCTTTCGTCCTCGGGGGTTCCGGCAAGCCTTTCGCCTATCACGTCGACTGCGTCGCCAACGGCGTCAAACAACGCCGTAAAGCCATTGGGGACATAGGTCGACTCGCTCAGGGGCCTCACCTGACTGATCGGCACCCCGTCATATATCGTCCTGGACTCGGTGTTGAACAACACCAGCGTCAACCGCGCCTCGCCTTGAAGAGCTTGCTGCTCCTTGAGGAAGGAGTTGAACCCGCCGATCGCATCGTTCTTCACCGAGTCCATCGACCCGCTCACATCCATGACCACCGCGATCTCGGCCAAATCGTCTCTCATATGCCTCTCCTCATCACGGGAAAGCGGGTTCAGCGCGGCACGCTCGCAATGAATCCCTTCCCCTCACAACTGCTTGGCGAACTTGCTGTCAGGATATTGCTCCTGCAGCATTTTCGACCAATCCTGCCAACGGGCGTCGTTCGTGGCTTTCATGATGCGGGCGACGTTGAAAATCGCCACATCCCGCTCCTTCATGTCTTTCGGATACAGGAGAGAACAGCGCATATACATAAGGACGGCATCCTTGACCTTGCCCTGATCCTCGAGCATTTTGCCCCTGTTCATAAGTCCGGCGAAGGCCATGGCTTCATTCTGTGACCCTCCCATGACCGCCCCGATCTGATCGGCTTTGGCGTAGTCTTTCTTTTCGATATACAGCGACTGCAACAGCTTGAGTCCTTCGCCAAAGTCCTTTTCCTTCTTGTCCCCTATAGATCCTTTCAAGGGGAGCAGACGCTCCAGAGCGGCGATGGCCTGGTCCTTCTTGCCCCCATCGGCATACCCTTTGCCCTCTCCGAAGATGCAGGCGACATCGAATCCGAGATACTGGTATTTCGGGAAGGCGGCGGCGAAGGCTGACGCTGCGCCAAGGGCGTTGCTTTTCATCAACTTCTTCGCCTCGGCGATCTCCTTCGGCTCATTCTTGAGATACGCCTCCTTGTACTCGTTCCTTTTCTTCTTCGCCGTGAATTTGCCTTCCTTGTACGTGATATTCCCTTGCGCATCGGCGTCGAGTGCCTCAGTGTCCACCGATTTGCCATCCTTGAGCACCACGACGCCAGGCGCGCCGCCCGCGGCGGGAGCCGCGCCCTCGGCGGCCTTCTGGGCATTCATGCTTGCGGCGATCGTAATCGCGAGGAGAGCGGTCAACAGCTTTTTCATTGTCCTGTCATCCTTTCCTTAGAATCTTAGTATAGTGTGTTAGTGTTATTTCTTTTTCTCTTCAGGCTTCTTGCCATCCACATTCGCTCCGGCCTTGGGATCTGCTTTAGGCTCGGCTTTCACCGGATCGGCGGGCGGCAGACTGTCGATCTTCTTGATGTACTTGCCATCAGGGAAGTATTGCTTGTACTTCTTCGACATCTCCTCGACAAGGTCTTTCTCGCCCAGGCGGGCCCCACACAGCACATCGTAGTAGAGGGCCTCCTCCATGAAACGTTTCTGCGCCTCCAATTCCTCTTTGGAGACTTCCTTGAGGCTCCCCTCCTGATCCATTGGGGTGATGGCAATGATGTGGAACGAGCTCTTCGCCTCCTTCAACTTATCCTGCTCCAAGTACAACTTGCCCACTCTGATGCCGGCGTCCCAGCGGACAGACTCCTTGTCGGTGCCGGGGCCACCAACTTTGCTGTAATCCTCGATGGCCTTGTCGTAGTCCTTCATCTTCGCATACGTGTCGGCCCGCAGGAAGGTCGCCTTGAAGAAATACGGCGTCTTTTTGGCGTCGAGCAGATCGGTGAGATATTTGGCGCCCTCCGCATACTTCTCCGCCCAAAAGGCGGCCTCGCCGGCGTTGCAGAGCACCTGTTCCCGACGGTCGTTCATCAACTTGTCCAGCACTTTCGGATCCTTCTGCGCGTCAAACTGCTCCTGCTTGTTGAGCCAGTCCTCAAGCACGGGCTTTTTGATGATCTCCAACAATGACTGGCTGGCTTTCAGCGAGAGTTCGGCGGCGTCCTCGAT
>CAYTFM010000315.1:0-9028 GCA_964436735.1 uncultured Victivallales bacterium
ACTCTCATAGAATACATCGAGGATCCCTACGCGGCCGCGGCCGACGCCCACGCCATCGCCATCCTCACGGAGTGGAAGGAGTTCGCCAGCCTCGACTACGAGCGGATCTTCACAAGCATGCGCAAGCCAGCGTTCATCTTCGACGGACGCAACATTCTCGACCACAAACGGTTGCACGCCATGGGATTCAACGTCTTCCCGCTCGGAAAAAGTCCGTTGACGCACCTGGATTAACATTCCAGGCGCGTGTCTGGAATGTTACTTGTGGTGGAGCAGAAGGATGGTGATGATCAGCAGGTTCGCCACGAAGGCGAGGCTTCCGATCATGATTCCCGTCAGCGAGTGTTTGCGCCCCTTCGACTTGGGATATTTCGCATAGTGCGAGAGGCCGAGGATACCGAGGACGATCGCCACTGGGCCGAGCAGGAGTCCGATGACCGGAATGATCGAACCGAGTCCTGCATAATAGCCGTAAAAGGCGTTGAGGTTCGGATGTGAACGCATTAGCGACGCCGTGTCCCGCTGCCCCATGTCGATGCCGCTTCCGCCGGACACCGCTGAGGGAAACAAGCCGGTACCGCAACTTACACACGTCGTGAATGTCCGACTGTTGACCGTGTTGCACGCCGGACACAGGAGGTGTATCCCCGGTTTGTAGATGACCGTCGACGCCGAAATCGTGTAATTGTCTATACCTTCAGACATAGAAGCCGTCTCTCACTCGCGTTTAGTCCGCGCGCCCCCGACCGCCTGCGCAAAACCATTCGCACGTGATCGGACACACGCAAGGCGAATATGGTACCATCGGAAACGGCAAAAGCAAACGTGTAAATACGGATAACCGCCTCGAGGTAAGGAACTGTCGCCTGGCTCACTGCCGGATTCCGCCGGTCTCGTTCACGAGGATCCTCAGCCGGACATCCCGTGTCACGGGCTTTCCGGCGAGCGCATCCTCCTCCCGGAAGGTGGCCATGAGGATGGATCCCTTCTTATAGCGCTCATGATCGTATATGATGCGGATGGCCCCCGACTCGTCCTCGACGCCGTCGGGATAACTGACGCCATTGCGCTCGTCGAGGAGAAGACCGCCCTTCCATGTCTTTCCGTCATCGTCCGAGATGAACGCGGTGAGATGCGAGCGGGGGCGCCAGGTCTGGCCAGCAAGAAAACGTGTCACCGCCATCTCGGGCGGCACGTCGGCATGATTGACTAGCAGGAGATTGCCCGACGACAGTCGCCTGATGAAAAAACGGGAGTTGGGGCCGCCAAGATTCGCAGTCTCGCCCGGGCTCCAGCTTTTGCCTTTATCGGAGGAGAAGCTCTGACCAATCCCGTAGAGCGTCCGCACCAGCATCCACAACCTTCCATCCCGCAGTTCCACAATCATGTGTTCGTCAAAACAGCGGTGGGGAATGTCGGCGACGCCTTGAAGCCGGAACGAGGCGCCGTCGTCAGACGAGACGACCATGTTGGAGAAACGCTCGGCCTTCAGTTCCTCAAGCAGCGGGCCGCCGTATTCCCAGACGGCGGACGGCATCGCCCACTCGCCTGAGGAAAGCGCGGTCGGTTTGTTCATCATGACGCCGTTGGCGATCCTCACCGGTCTGCCAAAGGCCGGACGGACTGAGTTGCAATCGGCGACGCGCACGGCCCAGACGCCGGCCCGTCCATCGTGGATCTTGCCATCCTCGGGGCTGTAGGACTGCGCCCAGAACCACCATAGCCGCCCCGCGGGGTCGCGCCACAGCGCGGGATCGTAGGCCCGCACGTTGCCCGGTGGGTCGACCACGGCGACGGGCTCGCTCCAGCTTGACCCGCCATCGTCGCTGGTCACCAGAAGCACGAAGTTGTTCGGTCCCTCGTTCACTCCGCCCGAGTACCAGGTCGCCCACAGTCTTCCCGAGGGTGTGACCTCGATCCCCGGGATTCCCTGGAATTGACGACTCGCCGTCGCATACTTCTCTCCTGGAAGGTACGTAATCTCCACGGGATTCAACGGGCTCACGGTGGACTCTCTCATATTTTGCCTCCATGTGATGAAAGTTCTATGTCAACTGATTGTATCCTATTCGTTATGCGGCTACAATAGTACCACTATGACTTTAGCATACTGAATATGGCTTTTCGCGACAAGGAGGGAAACATGCGCGCGGTGTCCGAGCAGGCGCTCATTTTGGGAAAACTGAAATGGGCTGTCGAGCATTTCCCCTTCCGCCGCCTCTTCTACGCCGTCGCTGGTCAGCCGCTTGTGACGGGCGCGGGCGTCCAGGCGTGGCCCCGTCTTGACATGGCGCTCTCAGGAAGCGTCGACATTGAACTGCCGCTTCGGGACGGGGCGGCAAAACTTCATCTCCGCGCGGGCGACGCCTATTACGCCTTGCCCAACTCCTGGGAGGCGTACCAATGGGAGCGAAGGCTGGAACTGCTGTGCGTGGTGCCGCGCACCAGCTATCTACGGGTGTCTTTCTACAACTTTCATCCCGAAAAAGGCGGCGGCCCTCGCGTTTCGCCCGTCCCCGTCTACCATCACACCACCCGCCCCTATGGCGACGCCCTGCGCCTCACCGTGGAGGCGATGAACGCGCTGCCTTGGATGGAGAGCCAGGACGCCGGAGCGGATCTCGCCCGCGCCATGCTGCGGCTTGCGCTGCGCGAATGCGCGCAGGAACCTGTCGCCAGCGGTGGGAAGGCGCGGGCCACCTTCGACAAAATCCGCACCTGGATGGAGAACTCGTTCGACGAAAGGATCGACCGTGGCCTCATCGCTTCGCGCTTCGGCGTGACGCCAAGCTATCTGTCACGCCTCTTTCAAACGATGACAGGCATGGGCGCCCAGCAGTATGTGACGAAGCTCCGGATAGACTTCGCCAAGCATCTTCTCCGTGAGACCTCGTTGTCGGTGAAGCAGATCGGCGATCAATGCGGGTTCCGAAATCACGTCCATTTCATCCGCCGCTTCCGCGAACTCGCCGGTATTGCGCCCGGTCACTACCGCGCCATATCGAGTTCCTTCACGTCGAAACTCGTGACCTCCAGTTGCGACGCGCCTGCGTTCCCCGGCCCGGGGCTGACCGTCTGAAGTCCGACCGCGAACCTCCATCCCGCCTGAAGCGGCACCACCGCATCCCACGCGAAGTCCTGCGGATAGCCGCCATGCCCGTGCGGCGTGTTAAGAGGAAAAGCCTTGATCTCCCTTAGTCCCGAGTCGCCGCATCCCAGAATGTACAACGAGACCAAGGCGTTCCCGGCAGTAGGGGACGAACGGGAAAGCAGTTTCCCCGCCACTACAAGCTTGTAGACCCCGTCGACGGGCACCCGGAACGTCAGCGACTCGCAGGCGCTTCTCCTGACGCCCCCGTCGACCACGGCCTTCAACGTTGTTGAGTTTGGAACTCCTTTGCACACAAGGTATTTGTCAAGATGGGCATTTGAGACGGATTGCGTCAGCGAGCTCCATGGATTCTCCATCAGCGACGGAATCGACTTCATTGCCGCGAGGCTCCATTGCGCGCGTGCCGGGGCGTCTGTAAGCGCGGCAGGGGAGGCGTTCAGCTTGAATTCCGAGGTCCCCTCGAGCGCAATGGTCGCAGACCCGAATCGCAACTTCAGGGGCCGTACCTCAGGCTCCCCGCGCGCCGTCAACGTGAAAACCGCCTTCATCTTCCCGTCAGACGGCACAGTGGCGAGAGGCACACATTGAAACCAGTCCTGCCCAAGTTGATACTCGGCTCCGCCTATCGCCATCGTCACTTGGTCGCCTTTACGGGAACCGAGCAAACCGACCCGCACGGCCGCTTTGTCCGCTCCGGTGGCGGCCCCGCTCAGCTCGAATTGCACCTCGATGGAGTTGCCGACTTCTTCAAAATCCTTGTGTATCACATCGCCAAAAACGTCACGCGTCCAGCGCGTCAAAGCCGGTTCCACAGGCTTGCTCAAGGCGAACACCAGCGAGCGGGTTTCCCGCGGGGCAAGCGTGAACGTCGACAGGGGCCGGTCGCTGACGATGGTACCACTTTCGACTCTTGAATGGTCGTTCGAGGCTTGTACCGCCTTGCCGGCAACTGCGTCATTCTTGTCGTCAGCGGCCTGCGTGACGGCGGCGCCATCAACTCCGCCAACGGCTCCCCCCATGTCGGCATTCTGCACCCCTTCGGCTTTGGCAGCCGTGGCGTCCTGCGCATCTTCGCCACTGCCAGCGTAATCAACCAGCCGCACATACGAGCATCTCACCGGAACCGACGGATCCGCGGCCAGTCCTCCATCCAGCCGCACAGACACCTTCTGGGGCACGTCAGACGTGTTCACCACAACCATGGCAAGCCTCGCCTTCCCGGTCAGGAGGGAGACCGACGACGTCACGAATGCCCTGACAGCCAGATCTGTGCTGGTCGCCATCATGCGCCTTCCCGAAAGCGCGGACCAGACACGATACATCTTGTAAAGCGAGAACTGGTCATCGGCATCGGCACTCTTGATGAATTTGAAGTTGCCCCCCGCCAAGGCGAAAAGATCATGCGGCTGGAGGCTCAGCACCTTGTCCGGTTGAAAATCCAGGAAGTCCATCACCTGGGCTTGCCACGGCGCCACGCGGCGCTTCCACACCCGTTCCGCCGAGCGCATGTCCTCGTCCGTCAAGTACACGCCATACTCGGTGATCATGAGAGGCTTGCGCATCCCCGTCTTGAGCCACATGGCGTTGGCGGTGGTCTGAACCTCCTCCAGCGCCAAGGTGGGCGAGGTCGCCTCGTAGAGGTGGAAGTCGAAAAAGTCGAGCTCGTCGCCCGCCGTCTCGATCAAAGGCTTCGCCCACGAATCCCACGTGTACCAGCTTGGACACCCCTTCTGGGCTGGCGGAAACGACGGTGGCCAGCAAGGCACCGGACCTCCTATCTTGACACCAGGATTGCGTTTTTTGATCATTGTGGCGGCCGCCTTGAAAACGGTGGCGTAGTCCGAACCTCCCTTGCCCAACTTGAACCAGCGGGCGTTCGGCTCGTTGCCAAGATGAAGCCAGGTGAGTCCGGGATCAGCGCGTCTGATCAGCGCGACATACTCAGCCCACGCGAGAGCCGCCTGCTCGACATCGCGGGGATAATCGGAGATGTGTACTTTCCCGTCCGCGCTCTTGCCGCCGTCCAGCCATTCGGGGTAGCCGAGTAGGTAGAGCATAGGCTCGACACCCAGATCACGCCACGCTTTCACACAGTCGGGGATCTGGTAGCCGCCTTGATCACGATCCAGAAAGGGGGCGGCGGCGGCCGTGTCAGCCCAGCCATACGTGAAATCCGGTGGCGCCTCCTTGGGGAACATCCACGACAGATGGGCGGGAAGCCCGGCCCAGCGGATGCCGGAATTCAGCAACGTCTCCTTCAGCTTGACGTCGCAGGCGGCACTGGCCCCTTCGTAGGCGGTGACGCCAAACAGTCCCGCCGGAATGATCGACTGTCCGTTGACCTCGAGCGCGGTGTCCGCTCGAACGACAATCTCGGCGGCGGGGCTTCTCGCGGCGGTGACCACGGCCGCGCCAACCACAATCATGACAATGACATTGCGAATTCCACGCGTCATCGGACTCCTCCTTCCGGCGATGATGGTCGCCGTCTTGTTTGGCACATTCACCACACGCGGAAATTGTACCCGCCATACCCGATCTCGCAGCCGCTCGCGCCGATCGTGCCGGTGGGAGAACCGCAAGGGGTTCGTATCCAGTCGTCACGCTTGTACTCGGCGTGCCCGTCGAGCAGCCAGACGTTCGCGCCGCCCACGATTCCCCCACCCGCATGGCGGCTGTTTGAGTACAGGCTATACGCAAAGGGGAGGTTTTGCCAGAATGCCCCGTAGTACGTGTTGGCATCCATAAAAGCAATGACGGATTGCGGGTTCGCCACACGGTAGATCTTAAACCTGCCATGTCCACTGAACCATGGATTCCCGGCTCCACCCCACTGTGGGTTCATGAAAGGAATCGGATTCGAGAAATTGGCGTTGAGTCCGTAGCCGTTGGCGTCGTCCGAGGCGGGACACTTGTTGTGCCTGGCGGGAACGAACGCGCTGTCGTCCGACGCCAACGCCGGCCACCAATATCCCGGAAGCATCCACCCGTCATGTGAATCCGCCCAGTTCAAGCACCACAGCCCCAACTGCTTCTCGGCGTTGAGACAGGCGATCTTAGTGGCCGCGCTCTTCGCCTGCTTCAACGCGGGCAGCAGCAACGCCGCGAGTATCGCGATGATCGCGATGACCACCAGCAGTTCGATTAAAGTGAACCGTGTCCTGGACGTCGCGCGCCTGTTCCGCCACCTGCTATTTCCAGCCTTTGGCGACCGTGCTTTTCCCAAAATCCCTTGTCGTCGTGTCATACTCACCTCGCAGTGGCCACAGCGTTATCGTGTTTCTTCCGGGCTTAAGATTCTGGAATGGACCAGGACGGCGGTGCCCGGCCGGCATGGCGTCGCCCATGAAGTCATGGTCCACAATATCCACGTCGAGGGCCGTGGCTTCAAGAAAGGCGTCGGTGGCGTTGATGGTCATGTTGGGCAACCTGGGTCGAAGCAGGATGCTGAACTGCTCCGCCTGGCAATGCTGGGCGTCTTTCGCATCGAGATAACCGAAGAGCTCGCGGCTGTGCTCGTCCAATCCCATGAGCAGTCGCCACTGTGGCAGGTCCAGCACGGGATGACGTGGCCATTGCGCCAAGTTTGGCCACTCCTCAGGCGGAACGCCACCCGTTTTAAGTTTCGCCTCCAACGCGGCGACGACCTCCTTGCCCGGTGGAACCTCCTTGCATTCGTTGACCTCGAAAAGCGCGCCGGGGAACTTGGCGAGGATCACATTATAATCGGAAATGTTCCCCTTCGCGCGCGCCGAGGGATATGGCAGGCAGACCGCCACGCCGCCATTGTCGTAGAACACGTTGTTGTAGATGCGCTCGTTCGTCGTCCCCTTCGCACGGTCGGTGACGGTTCTCATCAGCCTCACGGAGCCGGCGTTGGAGGCGAAAAGGTTGTGGACGGCAATCAGATTGGAGGCGTCATGCGCGTGAAGCCCGATCCCGTTGAAGTAATCGCCGCCCGAACGATCCACATAGCCGAAGGCGCGGGTGAAGGCGACGATGTTGTTGTCTATCAGGCATGGCGCCGCGCCGTACTCCATGAAAACGCCCGTCATTCTGTTGTTCAGGATGACGTTCCGCGTGATGCGGGCGTTCTCATATCCGTTGTCGATCCAGACGCCGTGTCCCTCATTATCGCGGATCAGGTTCCCCTCGATGAGCGCGTTGGTCCCATGCAATTTTATTCCGCCCCACTCCTCCCATTTGGCGTCGAACCACGTGTAGAAGTTGAGGCTGTTGTTGCGTTCTATTGTGTTCCTGAAAATAACGGTGTTTCCGTGGTTCCACCCGGCTATCCCGCACAAGCCATTGTCGCTTATGATGTTGCCGCGGATGATGTTATGATGGGCAACGATAAGCTTTTGGTCGGCCTCGTCGGTGTCCCGCAACTGCTTGCAATCCCAGAACTCGCTGCCGCAGTCAAGTCCGATGGTCGTGGCGAAACGAATCGTGTTCCCCTCCAGCAGCCAGTGATGTCCGCTGCGCACGCTCACCGCTCCGCCCTGCGGAAATGGCCCCTGGTTGGCGCAGTGCTCGAAGATGAACCCTTTCACCTGGATGAACCCCAGCCCCCTTTTGCGCGGGGCGAAGACGCGGTCCCTGACCGTCAGTTCAATCACCCGCGTGCCGGGTTCCACCCCATCTGGGAAGTGGGCGATTATTGAATTGCCGGACGCGGAGACGATCCACGTGCCCGGGCTACTTCTGACTGACTCAACCTCCTCCGCCTGGATGTACGGCACCCCATCGACGAACAACTGCCCCAGCGTGCGCTTCAGTGACTGTCCGTCCGCCGGGCGAACCGTCTCGTCCTGATCCTTGCTGGCCACGCTTATGCCGATGCGATAGGGACTTCTCTCCTTGAACAGTCGTGGGTCGAACTCCGCCTCGTAAACGCTTGTGGCATCTGCGATGATTTTCCATGCGGGAGTCCACAGATCGCTGCCCTTGACGACGACTGTTTCGCCAGGGGCCGCCATATAGACCACCGGCTTCCCCTCCTCGCCGCCGCAACCTGGAGTCACACGCTCGCGGTAGGTGCCCGCCCGGACGATCACGGTGTCGCCGGCTTTTGCCAGTTTCGCTGCCGCGCCTATGGTTTTGAACGGATGCGACTTGCTCCCGTCGCCCTCGTCCGACGAGGCCGCATTGTTCTGTTCAACCCAAAAAAGCCTCCCCCCCGCGGGCAGGGTCTGCTCAAGAGTTAGAAGAGCGGCCGACGCGCTCCGGCCATCCGAGGCTTCACCTGCCACGGCATCGGTCCCGGTCTTGCAGGCGGCAAGGGCGGCAAGCCCCGCGATTCCCTGCGACAACTTAGAAACACATGATTGCATAGACGCTCCTCCCTGTTTGCCGAATGGCACATTTACGGACAATGAGTGGTGAACTCTCACTCGCCGCAGGAACACCCGGGAATCAGCCGCGCCTTCGTGTAGAGTGGCGGCGGCAATTCCCCGGTCTCGAAGCTGGCGTCAAGCCGCCTGATGATATCCGTGGCGAACTCATTCGGATCGAACTCCAACCTCGTCAAAGATGTGGGTGACATGATGTCCAATCCCTTGTTCGCATGCGTCAGCAGGGCCACATCATGCGGGATGCGAACACCAAGCTCAAGAAGCCCGAACACCACGCCTCGGCATGAATTGTCGTTTACCACCAGCAGGGCTTCCGGACGCCGCCCCTTCCGGGAGTAGATCTCGTGGATCGCCTTGCGTCCAGCCACAGCTCCTTGTCCACACGCGCTGAACGTCACACGTTTCATATCCTTCTCGCCAAGATGCGCGCGCAGGGCATTCTCGGCTGCGCGCAAGTGATGCGTGACCGAGGGGTAGCACGACAGAATGTCGACCTGTTTGGCCCCTTGCGAGAACAGATAATCGACACCCATGATGGTCAGATGCGGGAAATCGGGATCCG
>CAYTFM010000315.1:9038-10424 GCA_964436735.1 uncultured Victivallales bacterium
CCTGCGCCTCAGCGTGGAGTATCGTTGACCCGCCGCAAGGCTCCCGAACGCCGCCTCCTTGCCCTCCTTCTGCAACCAATTGACTATCTCATCAGGCGCCCCGAAGTTGACAACCGCCTTGATCCTGCCGTTGCCGATGTCCTGCGCCAGCTCGGAGATGAGTGACGACACCTCAGTGACAAGATAGGTCTTCGCCTCCCACGAACGCTCCTTGAGTTGCCGCAAAAGAGAGCCCAACAGTGCCGCATAAAAACTCTGGTTGTGATCCGTCAGCACCTCGGCTCGCAACACGATGCCAACGCATGTCGCCATCACCGACGGATTCACAAAAGTGCCGGTTTTGCGCTTCCGGACGAGAATACCCCTTTTCGCAAGGAGGGCTAATCCATGCTGCATCGTGTCGACGGTCACCCCAAACCTCTCCGCCAGCTCAGCCGTCGGGGGAACCTTCTCCTCCATGCCAAGCTCGCCGCTGCGGATGAGCCGCTCAAGATGTGCGGCTATCCTGCGGTAGGCGGGCTCTCGCTCAAGATTGACAATTGGTATCGACATGGCTTATTATATGACATTATACTACTTTGTCAAAGTATATCATATATTAATACCTTGTCAAGAGCAAAGTCCAGCGGATTCCAGGACTCCCGCGAGAAGACGGTCGAGGGAAAGATCAAGTTAGGCGGGCTTCGCCCGCAGCTTTCAGCAATGTGGCCGGAGCATCCTGCTCCGGATGAAACATGATAAGATCCGGAGCTGGAAGCTCCGGCCTGAAGATTGGACAAAGTTCGATTGGGGGACGGCAAAGTGGGGCGCGGCACCCTCCGCGCCATGGAAACTTGGTGCGAAAGGTGTTGCGCCCCACTTACAAAGCCTCACGCTCTTAGAACAGTCCTCTGACCTTGCCCGTGGCGGTGTCGACGTCGACCTTGCGGAAGGCCGGGTTGGATCCGGTGCCGGGCAGCAGGCTGATGTCGCCGGCGCAGGGACAGATGAACCTCGCCCCCGAGTAGATCAGCAGATCCTTGATGGGCAGCGTCCACCCCTTCGGCACCCCTTTGCGGGACGGGTCGTGCGAAAGGCTCAGATGCGTCTTCACCATCATCGTGGCGTAGCCGTCGTACTGCGGATCGGCCTCGACCATCCGCGCCTTGGCTTCGGCCTCGGGCGTCCATTCGACACCGTCGGCGCCGTAGACCTCCTTGGCGATGACCGCCACGCGGTCGCGCAGCTTCATCTCCAGCGGGTAGAGGAATTTCAACCTGCTGGGCGACGCGCAGGCGTCGACGACGACGTCCGCCAACTCGAGCGCGCCCTCCCCGCCTTTCGCCCAGTGGTCGGCCACGGCGCAGCGCGCCCCCGCCTGCTCGGCGGCGCAGCGCACCATCTCCA
>CAYTFM010000316.1:0-10370 GCA_964436735.1 uncultured Victivallales bacterium
TGAAGCGGCTGAGGGAGATCGAGCAGGGGGAGCAGTTCCGTACGTTGTTCGAGGAGGGGATGGACGGTATTCTTCTGGCTGATCCCGAGAAAAGAACGTTCATCATGTGCAATCCGACGATCTGCCGAATGCTCGGCTACACTGCTGACGAGGTGAAAAAACTCGGAATCGCTGATATCCATCCGCCTGAGTATCTCCCGCGGGTCATCGAGGCGTTTGAAATGCAGGCCCGCAAAGAAATAGAGGTGGCGCGGAATTTACCCGTTCGCCGCAAAGACGGCACCGTTTTCTACGCCGACATCAGTTCCAAGCCTGTGGAGCTCGGGGGGCGCCGCCTGATGATGGGCATCTTCCGCGACATCACCGAGCGGAAGCGTGCGGAGGAGGTGCTGCGGGAGAGCGAGGCGATGTACGCCGACTTGGTGAACAACCAGTGCGCCGGAATCTTCCGTGTCCGCGCCAAGAAGTCCATGCCCTGGTGCTCTCCCGAGAACCCACCCTACCGCTACGAGTTCGTCAACGACCGCTACTGCGAGTTGGTGGGGACGGTGCGGGAGGAGCTCTTCGCGAATCCGACGATAACGCTGCGGCAGATCCATCCGGATGACTACGCCGACTGGGTCGCCACGAATGAGCGCGCTGTTCGGACGCTGCAGCCTTTGACCTGGGTGGGGCGCATGAACATACAAGGCGAAACGCGGTGGATGCAGTTCGAGTCGCGGCCGCGGGCGTTGCCTGATGGCGATATCGTCGGAACTGGCATTTTGCTGGACATCACCGAGCGCAAACGGACCGAGGAGGAACTACGGCACGCCAAGAATGCGGCCGACGCCGCCAACCGCGCGAAGAGCGAGTTCCTCGCGACGATGAGCCACGAACTGCGCACGCCGTTGAATGCGGTGATCGGTTGCAGCGATCTTCTGGCGGAGACCAACCTTGATCCGCGGCAGAGGGAGTGGCTGAAAATCATAGGACAGCGGGGACGCGATCTGCTTGGCATCATCAAAGACATCCTCGATCTTGCCAAGATCGAGGCCGACAAGCTGGAGCTTGAGGTGCATGAGTTTGGCATCCACATGACCGTTGCCGAGATCGTCGAGTGCTTCCAGCAGGCCGCGCGGGAGAAAGGGCTCGCATTGAAGCATGAGGTTGGCGCTGACATTCCTCTGCTCATTAGGGGAGACGAGCTTCGCCTGCGTCAAATCTTGTTCAATCTTCTGGGCAACGCGGTGAAATTCACCGATGCGGGAAGCGTGAGTGTGGTTGTCGCGCGGTGGCCCCCCGACTCGTCTGACGTGACCGGCCTGTCCGACATGTCAACGCAGATGCAACTCACCACTGGCCTCCCCCGTCAGGCCATTGATCTCCTGCTCTTTACCGTGGCAGACACCGGCAGCGGGATTCCCGCTGAACGGGTGCCGGTGATTTTCGACGCCTTCGTGCAGGTTGACGGATCCTATGCGAGAAAATTCGGAGGGATCGGGCTTGGATTGACCATCTGCAAGCGCTTGGTCGACAAGATGGGGGGGAGGCTGTGGGTCGAAAGTGACGTGGGCAAAGGCTCGACGTTCTCCTTTGTGCTGCCATTTGCGAAAGCGGATGTGCGGAATGAGAGGGAGCTGCTGGCTTTCGCTCAGTCCCAGAAGCTTCACGCATCGCCGCTACGCATCCTTGTCGCCGAGGATGACGAGATGTCCGCCCTGCTAATCGCGGAGATCCTCAACCCCCTTGGCCACACAGTGTGCGTGGTGGGAAGCGGTGGCGCGGCTTTGTCCGCGGTCACGACGGAGCGCTTTGACGTGGCGTTCATGGATATCCAGATGCCCGGCATGTGCGGAACCGATGTCGTCGCCCAAATCAGGGACCTTGAGAAGGAGCGGAAAATCCCCGGTGGGGAACAGGGAGCGCGGAGACTGCCCATCATTGCCGTCACCGCCTACGCCATGGCCGGTGATCGGGAGAAGTTCCTTGCGGCGGGAATGGACGGGTACATCGCGAAACCAGTCAAAAGAGGCGATTTGCTTGCGGCGATGGAGAGCGTGATGGGCGCGGTTCGGTGATCACCCCTTCGCAGGCTTGAAAAAGGGGCCAGTCCCAGCTACAATCCTAGGTGGTGATATGTATACATTGATGACTGTCCGGGGTTGCCCGTATGTTTGTCCAAAGCCTCACGCCTTTTTTTGACAGCATCCAGCCAAGCTGGGAGAATCTGAAGCTCAGTCAACATACGCTTTTCAAGCAAATTGACAAGCATACACTTGAGAGCAATCTGCTGGATAGCATAACCTATCAGCGCGCCGACGCCGTCATACCAATTGACGTGCAAGTGAGCTCGCGAACACGGTCTCTCGCCACGATCATAGGCGGAACCACGTCGAACATCGACTATGGCGTCGCCAGGACGCAGACCGTCAAGGGCTATCTGGACGGCGCGTCGGACGTTGTCGATACAATGGAGGCTTTGCGCTTGCAGGCGACGGATCCCAGCTACGGCACTGCCGACAGGGAGAAGTTGAACGCCGACTTTCAGACGCTTTTGACGAAGTTTGACGACTTCTACCAGAATGGAGCCTATGGCACCAGCCGCGTCCTGCAGGGCGGAACGTACGATGTCACTGTTGGGCTTAACGGACAATCGATGACGGTCAGCAATGGCAATCTCGATCGTCAGCATCTCGGATTGGTCAATCTCGACATCAGTACGGCGTCAGGCGCCGCCGCCGCGGAAACGGTGCTATCCGCCGCGAAGTCGGACATCACGGGGCAGAGCCTCGGTGCGCAGACCAGCATCGCCGTGCTTGATGCCTTCAAAACTGCCAACACCTCCTACGAAAGTGTCGCCACGCGTGCGGGAACCACCCCCCTCAGCGCGGACAGCGTCTATTCGCAATTGATGCAGGCGATTGAAGCGATCAACCGGAATTTGAACGCCTCGATTCCAAGTCAAGCGCAAAATCTCGACTCGGTGGTGGTAAGCGCGCTTATCACCACACCCGCTGAGCAGCCACAGAGGAAAGCGCCAAGCGAGACGGTCAAACCCCAGGAAGCCGCCGCGCCGCCGCCACCTGCCGCTCCCCCGACGCAGACCGCGCCAAAGTCGCCCGCGGTCGCGGTGCTGGCCTCAAGCTCCAGCGCCGCGACGGGCACAGGAGCCGCCACTCCGTCGGCGTCGTCAGCCACCGCCGCTTGACCCTTACCAGCGATAGTAGCGGTAGGGATCGTCGTCGGCGATTGGTTTCTGCAGGTAGTAGCTTTGGAGCCATTGGCCGTCCGAACTGCCCTTGTGCGGCTTCGCCGGTTTTCCCAGATTGTCGAGCAGGGGGGTGCTGAAGGTCGCCCCCGCGGTGGCGAGAAGACGCGAGAGAAGGAAACAGTTGCGCCTGAACGTCGACCTCAGATAGGGCTTCTTCGCATAGTCGAAGTGCCATGGCGCGGCTTGGCAGAGGATGGCCTTCCCTTTGCCGACACGGATGACGCGGAGCGCCTCGTTGCCGCCGAGGTCGGCGGCGGGGGAGGTGAGCGCCGCGATGGTGGGGCGGGTGCGCCAGTGCAGATCGGCGTTGGAGAGCCCGGCGTATTCGGGGACGTTGAAGTCCTCGACGAAGCCCGCGAGCGTGGGACGATCCTCGCAGGCGACAATGTTGCCAAGAAGCGACGTGAGCTCCTGAGTGTTCAAGCCGATGAAAACGACGGTGATCCCCTTCTCGAACGCATCTGATAGCCTGTTGATTTTCCCCCCGCCAGGACCGACGATCAGAAGATCAGGGCCGCCTAGGTTTCTGCCGTCGTAGTCGGTGAAATGGACGCCAAGGTTGTTCAGGAGATTCCGGCATTTCTCGGCGCCGATGTAGAAGGTGGGCCTCTCTGGTATGTTCTTCGCCTTGTCGAGATAGGTGAGCAGATCCCGGCAGAGTCTGATGGCGGCCGGCTCGTTCTCGGTCCTGCCCGAGACGTCCATCTGGCAGAAGACGACTTTCCCTTTCCCCTCGGAGTATTCGAGGAGCGGGCTGTACTGCAGGTCGAAGCCGCAGTCGACGATTGGCAGCCAATCGCCGCGCTCGGGTTTCTCGATGAGGACGCTGGCGACGTTGCCGCGGTTGCCGCAGCGCCAGACCCGCGTGTTCTCGAACCCGCACCAGTCGAGCTTGGGATCCGCCCGCTCAAACGCCTCGACATCAAGTCGTGGCGCCGTCAAGGTCGACGCCCCGCGCCAGTCGCGCAGGAGATTCTCCTCGAGTCCCTTGAGTGCGGGGTGCGCGAGACGCGGATGTACCTCCCGCACGCCGAGGACATTGACGCGGAAGCCAAAACGGTCCAGCAGGGTGTCGGCGTTCTGCTCGAACACCACGACACGGACGCCGTCCCTCACTGCGTCGGCGTCGAAGCGCACCTTGGGATCTGAGAGGGCGTTGCGGCCGATGGCGACGATGCCGTCTCCTTGAAGGGACGTGAGCGTCTCGATGGTGTAGTAATTGATCGACGCCGCTTCGAAGAGTTTGGTCGTCACGCCTTTCGGATCGAAAAGTCCGACCTTCGTGTCGAGTTCGAGTCTGTCGCGCAGCGCGGGGATGAAACGCATTTTGGCGATGAGGCTGGTGTCCATCTGGTTGTCAACGACTTCAAGGGCGAAGGCGTCGGTCAGCGTTTCGCCATTGTCGAATGTCGCCTTCACCACCAACGAGTAGGAATCCGACTTTTTCTCGGGAATGGTGAAGAGCAGCGGCTCGAATGCTGACGTCCCAGGCTCGATCCTCACCTCGCCGGAGACGTCGGATCCGTCGGTGTCGAGCCGCCAGCGGTAGGAGCACTGCCGCGCCTGGCGCGTGTCGTTGACGATGACGAGCCGCTTCTCCCCCTTCTCGCCGGGTTCGAACACATGCGCTTTGTCGCTGAAGCCCGCCTTCTCGGAGCCGCCGATGTACATGATGAGCGGTTTGTTCCAGCGGAGCATCTCGGCGGCGAGGGCGGTCGGCGCGAAGTTGTCGGGCGTGTTGTCGTAAATGTATTGCCTCCCGGAGGTGGTGACGTCGGGCGTGATGCCTGGCCGTTGCAGGTCCGTGTAGGGGGCGGCGCGCGCAAGCGTCCTGCCCGGGTGGATTCTCCTCCAGAAGCTCCCCTGGTCCCAGGGCAGAATGGCTGAGACGCCCCACGTCCGGATCGCGCGCCAGTTGTCCGACGCGTACCACGCCTGAACCGAGGTGTAGTTGTCGTCGAGATTCGAGACAAGCTCGGCGGGATAGCGGAATGGCTTGCCGGTGGCCCACAACCGTTCCTCCTCGTCGATGAGTTTGATCTTCTCCGGCGTCATCCGGTAGGCCTGCTGGCCAATGACGGGGGCGGCGAACTCGGAGGCCCAGACTGATTGGAACACGTCGGCCTCCCAGATGAACTCGGGGCCGCGGTAGCTCGACCACGAGGCGATATGGGGCAGTCCCCATTCGACGACGAACAGCGGCTTGATGCCCGTCTGCGACCAATGGGCGAACCAGTCGCTGCGCTCCTGGCGCGGAGCCCAGTTGAGGTAGGTGTTGGCGGTGTGCAGAGGGCCGAGGTTCCCCGACTCGTGATGGTAGACCGGACGGGTGGGGTCGATCGCCGCGGCGATGTTCGCCGCGGTCATCGCCTGCCTGCGCCGGGAGATGAGGGAGCCTTGCTCGCTTTTCAGCTTCCCGTCGGCCGCAGACTCGGGGTTGTAGAGCCCGTCGATCTTCAGCGGGTTCTGATCCCCGTAGTAACCGGTGGCGTTATGGTTCATCGCATAGAGGATGATCGAGGGATGCTGCCGCGCCCGACGGATCAGCCAGCCGCAGAGCTTCCGGTATGCCTCGGCCTTCGCGGGATCGTCTAGTTTCCAGCCGAAGTCCTTCGCGTGCGGCAGGGTGAAGGCGGCCAGCATGCCGCCGCTGTCGCAGGCGTCGAACAGTCCGTCCATGTAGCCGACCTCTCCCGGGGCGAAGCTGTAGTTGCTGGTGATCAGGAAGTTGAAGCCGTAGTCGCGCATCCGCACAAGGGTGGTCGCGCACCCGGCCGCGCAGGAGCGGTCGGCCTGGTCGGAGATGTTTTCCGACAGAAGGGCTCGCAGATGTATGCGCGTGCCGTTCAAATAGAAGTCGCGGCCGTCGATCCAGAACTCCCTGAAGCCGAAACGGATCGGGAAAGACTCGTCGATGACCCCGCCTTTGGGCGTTTCTATGCGCGCGACGGCTTCATAGAGGTTTGGCGAGTCGGTCTCCCACAGGTCTGGATCGGCCCACGCGGCGGTGAAGGATATGGTGCCGCCTTTCACCGTCGACTGGTCGAGGATCTCGGAGGTGAAGGTTTTTGAGACGGACGCGTCGTCGAGCTTCGTCACGACGGCGGAGAGTTTGAAGCGGGCGGCGTCGATGTCGAGGTCGGTGATGTCGAGGTCGAACGTGATGGTCTTCGCGCGGGTCGAGGTGGTGATTCTGACATCGTCGATGGCCGATCTGAGCGGTTCGCCGACGAGGAAGACGTCTCCCGTGAGCCCTTTTAGCTTGAGTTCCGTCTTGTTCTTCTGGATGCGGTCCGGCGCCATGAAGAGCTGGCTGCCGCCTTCGAGCGGGCGGGCGGTCACCAGGATGGCCACCTCCTGCTCCGCCCCCGGCTTGAGGCGGTCGGTGATGTCAACCCTGCCGCCAGGGAACCAGACCTCGCCCGCGGGAGTGCCGTCCACGAAGATCTTCGCATGCGTTTGAACCATCGTGAAGTCAAGGTAGGCGCGCCTGCCTTTCCAGGTGGCGGGCACCGAGAAGGTGCGACGCTGCCACATCTGGTCGACGGTGCTGGTCGCTTCGGCGAGTTTGGCCTCCAGCCGCGGAGGGATGAGAAGTCGCTGCGCCGCCTCGCCGACGTCCCGGGCGGCTTCGCGCGGCCAAATGCCGGGGACCTTGAACCATCCCCATCCCGCTCCTTTCGCGGGAGGGGCGTCGAGGGAGACCGTCGCGTCATGCACGGGAAGCGCCGCCCACAGGCCGTTGAGGCAGATCCGTTCCCGCATGGGCGTCGTTTGACGCCATGCGTCGGTCATCCTCCAGGGATCGGCAAGCCCATCGGGAGGGGGGAGCTCCTCTTTGACGCCGCGGTTTTCTTGAGACGGCGTGTCGGCGGCGGTCGCATGCCACAGACCTGCCGGAGAAAGAAGAGCAAGCAAGAGCGCGGTGAGACAGCGTCGTGAGGTAGTCGGTGGTACTATGTGGCGCGAGGTCGCAACTAACCTATGCAAAAGAACCATGTGAACACAACCCCCGTTTAGCAGGCCCTTGAGCCGCCTTGTCGTTGCAATACTGTGGATTTTGTGGACAATGATCGACAAAATCAGAGGGGTAATCTACCGCCCGTACGCCTCCCGCGCAATGAACCGCCACTGGCGTGACGCCCTTGCACTTTCGTCTGCGCCACGCTACGTTTGAGGAAGGTTATACTCAATTAGGGAGGGGATTTAAATTTTCACCCTAATTGAGTATAAATGTTTGTGAATCCAAGGTGACGCGGTTTTGCTGTACCTCTCCCTGACAGTCGGGGCTCGGTTCACAGCGTTCGAACAGAGCCACGAGTGTGAGCGAGTGGTTGCAGTCGCGGCAAGCCGGTTGCATGCGAACGGATCATGCCATGGAAGTTGCGGGCACAACTAGTCGGTGCCATCCACAGCCCGGAACAGTGCTCGAGAGCCGCTTTATGCAGTTCGCGGAGCGTCCACTGTCGGACTCCTGCTGGTCGCTTCACACGGGTCCCGACGGCCGCGTCTACGCCTCGGCGTGCGCCGAGCACAGCCCGGGCGAGTCGGTGACCGTTGTCCGTCATCGAACAGCCGACGACACGCTTGAATATCTCTTCGACATGGATGTCGTCACGGGGGATCTGCGCGACAGCGGACGCGCCACGCACTGCAAAATCCACTACAGCTTCGCACCGTCGCCTGCAACTGGAATCCTCTATGCCGCCACCCACCTCAGCGGCGCGCCGAAGGGCGAGACGTCCTACAACCCGTGGGCGGCATGGCATGACACCCGACGCTCCTTCCGTGGGGCATATCTGGCCGCATACGACACGAAAGCGGACGCCATCGCTTGGACCGCCCTCATGATTCCCAAGGAGGGGTGTCGCTGCCTCTGCCTCGACGAGGCGCGCGGCCGGCTGTACGCGCTCACCTATCCGCGTGATCATTTCGTGGTGTATGACATTGCGAAAAAAGAGCTTACGGATGTCGGGCGGGTCGGATCGGTCAATTGCCAGTGCCTGTTCAGCGATTCACGAGGACGGATTTTCTTCACGAACGATCAAGGCGTGTTCATGCGCTTCGACCCGGACAAGGGACGCATGGAGGCTTTGCCGCTAGTGTATCCTCACGAGTGGTCTCAGAACGGCTGGCACGGCGTCCTCTACGACGCGGCGGCTGATCCGGCGACCGGCGCGGTCTACATGATTCCGTGGATGGTCAGACCGCGGCTCGCGCGCTTGTGGCCGGAGGAGGGGCCGCATGGACGCCTTGAGGACCTCGGTCCGGTCACGTTCGACCGCGATCCGCGGCACCCCATCTCGATGTCGATCGACCATGTCGGTGGCCTCGTGTTCGGCGCCGACGGCTGTCTCTATTTCGTCAGGGCGGTGAACGAAGGAGCCGATCTCGCCGACTCCGCTTGGGGCAGCGACAAAATGGTCGGTGGGCTTGTACGGTTCAACCCGACCACGTCAATCCTCGAGGAGGTCGCGGTGCTGCGCCGTCCCGGCAGCTCGTCCAACTATGTCTCGCGCGGCGCCCGCGATGCGGCGGGCGACCTGTTTTTCGGACATGTGGGCCCCCGTCCGGTGGGGATCTTCCATGTCAAGATGAGCTATGCAGAGCCCACGGATCCGCTCTCTCTGCGCCTGTGGGGATGACGACAATATGAAAGCGGGAAAGAAATTCAACCGAACCAAGGAGAGTACGAAATGGGGCTGGTTATCTCCAAAATCACACTATCTAATCCTGCGGATGCGACAGTGTCTTCTCTCACGGTGGATGCGCTTGTGGATACCGGAGCGGTTCATTTGTGCATTCCTGAACACCTCAAAATCCAATTGAAACTCAAGGAGATAGATCAGAAGGAAGTCACCTTGGCGGATGGTTCGAGGAGGCTGGCTCCCTATGTCGGGCCTGTGGAGATCAAATTCAAGAATCGTGTAGGGTTTTCAGGTGCTTTGGTGCTCGGCGATCAAGTGTTGCTTGGCGTCATCCAGATGGAAGATATGGATTTGACCGTGCGGCCCAAGTCGAGGACGCTTGATGTCAATCCTTCGAGTCCCAATGTTGCGACAACCTTGGCGAAATAATGCAGTTTGATTCGACCAATGTGCAGCAGAAATTCGTGACGAAGGGACAGTTCTTCGCCATGCCGCTTTGCTTCCCCTCGGTTTCGACGCCGCCCTCCCTGGAGAACTGCCGAATCGCATCGATTGCGGCACTCAGAGGTGGTCGCATGGTCGGCGGCGTCACGCGCGGATCGGTGGCCTACGGTTTCTGGGCGTATCCGAAGGCGGTGGGTGGGTATGTCGTCACGTTCCAGCTGCGTGACGGCGCAAGTGACGGCGTGAAAGTTCTTGAAGCGCGCGATCAGGTGTTCTTCGCCGCCAATGGGACTTCAGGGGCGGTCGTCCTCAAGGCCACGGCTCCCGAGGTGTCCGACGGGGTCCAGGAATGGTCGTTTCGGATGACAGTCCCCGACGTGGCACTCCACCTGCCGGGCGAGATGATTCTTGACGCGGTGGCGTGTGGCGACTCTATCGTCTGCGCCACAGACCGCCGCTGTCTGTCGCTGAACCTGTGTGATGGAACGGTAAGGGATTTCTCCGGCGTCGCCTGCGTCAATTCCTTGCTGACGGTGAGTGCGGAAATCGTTATTGCCGCCGCAGGAGTTGAGGGGAAGGTCGTCTCGCTGAATCTTACCACAAAGACGGCGACCACGCTGCCGAACAGGTTGCCGGTCAAAGAGAAGAACGCAGTCCGCCTCTACCCATTCCATGACGGCAAGGCGCTTGCGGTGGATGCGGCGGGTGGTGTGTGGATCGTCGATACGACCACAGGAGAGTCAAAGCCTGCGGGACAGCTGTATCTCGCCCCCGTGCAATCCCTGGCATGCGTGCCCGACGGACGCTGTTTCGGTTTCTGCGGCGAGGGGATTGGACGATTCTTCGAGGCGCGGCCCAGCGAGAGGAATATCGAGGATCTTGGCGTGGCGGCCGCCGTGATCGGTGTCAGACGCTATGCGTTCTCAACCTCATGCGCCGCCGTCGGCGCCGATGGGGAAATATATTTCGGCGAGGATGACAGCGGCGGCCATCTCTGGATATACTTCCCGCCGCTGTAGTTTTTC
>CAYTFM010000317.1:0-10363 GCA_964436735.1 uncultured Victivallales bacterium
GTATCCTGGCATACGGCTGCAAGACCAACCGCGGCACAAGGCGTCACCAACAGATCATCCATAGCACTCGAGACGGAAATAACTTAAGGGAGAACTGACGATGACACCGAGAGAACGCACGCTGGAAGCCCTGCTGTTTGGAAAGCCCGACCGGATCCCACTGGAACCGGGCGGAGGGAGGGAGTCGACGCGGGAAAGGTGGTACTCGGAGGGATTGCCGCGAGACGTCAAGGACATCACGGAATACGCCTACCGTCAGGCGGGCGGGAAACTCGACTGGCCGGAGGGCGGCGAGGGATTCCATGTCGCCGAACGCATGATGCCTATGTTCGAGGAGAAGGTGATAGAGAAGAAAACCGATTCGCAGGTCGTCCAGGATTGGAAAGGCAACATCTGCGAGATCGGCAACGAGTTCACCGTGGAATATCTCAGAAACGCCATCGATTTCGTCACCCGCCGTTGGATCAAGTGTCCCGTCGAGAACCGGGTCGACTGGGAGGACATGAAGCGCCGGTACGACGCCAATGATCCGAGCCGCCTTCCGGCGGACGCCGCGGAGCGTGGACAGAAGCTAAAGAAAAGGAAGCACTTCAGCCAAATCAGCTTCTCAGGTCCTTTCTGGCAACTACGCGAGTGGCTCGGATTCGAGCAGCTCTGCATGATGCTCTACGACGATCCTGCGTTCGTCAAGGAGATGATCAGTTTCTGGGAGAACCATGTGGCACGGCTTCTCGAGCGGACCTTCGAGCATTTCATCCCCGACTCCGTGCATCTCTCCGAGGACATGGCGTACAAATGCTTCTCGATGGTCTCTCCGGCGATGGCGCGGGAGTTTCTGCTGCCGACGTGGAAGCGCTGGGGCGAGATCATCAAGGCGGCCGGCGTGCCGGTGTATTCGATGGACTCCGACGGCTTCATCGGCGAACTGATTCCGCTGTGGATCGAGGCGGGGATGAACGCCTGCGACCCGATCGAGGTTGCGGCGGGCAACGACATCGTGGCGTTCCGCAAGACGTTTGGACGCGAAATGGCGTTCCGCGGCGGCGTGGACAAGCGGGCGATGGCGGCGGGTGGCAAGGTGATTGAGGATGAAATCCGTAGAATCGAGCCGGTCATCAAAGATGGCGGCTACATCCCCGGCTGCGACCACGGCGTGCCGTCGGACGTCTCATGGCCCGACTTCGTCAATTACACAAGACTCCTCGCCAAGACTACCGGCTGGCTGTAGTTTTTCCGACGTTTCCCCCTCATGTTGTCCGTGAGGGGAAACGTCGGAAAAACTATATTCCGGAATCGCCGACGATTCCGGTGAACCGTGCAGAGCTCCTGAGGCGCGACAATTGCACTTTAGCCGTCAACACGGCACGGACATATCTTGCCATCCCTGACGCGCACGAGTTTTGCACACACGGGAGGGCGTTACACAAAGAAAAAGGGACGGCGACATGCCGTCCCTTTTCAAAAGCGAACTCAGACCTACGTCAGACTCTCTCGCCAACTTCCCAGCGTATGAAGCGTTTGACTTTGAGTCCGGGAGCGATCTTCTCGAGGCAGGTCTTCTCGTCTTTGAACCACACCTGCTTGGTGAGGCAGACGTCAGTATACCATTTCTCGACTTTCCCGGAAACGATCTTCTCGACGATATTGGCGGGCTTGCCCGTAATCTGGGCGGCCGCGATCTCCTTCTCCTTGGCGATCACATCCGCAGGCACCACGTCGGGCGACGCATAGGCGGGACTGTAGACGGTGATGTGCATGCAGACGTCCTTCAGGAGCGCATCGTCGGCCTCTCCCTCCGCATCGATGAGCACGCCGATCCGCCCGCCCATGTGGAGGTAGCTCATGCAGCGTCCCGCGGTTTTCCAACGGACGGCGCGGCGGATCTGCATGTTCTCGCCAGTCGTGGCGATCATCTGCGTCACCCGTTCTTTCTCCGCGGCGCAGAAATCGGCACTCACGTCGCCTTCTTTGTCGAACGCCAAGAGGTGCTCCACCTCGGCGGCGACGAAGTCTTTGAACTTGTCGTTGCGGGACACGAAATCTGTCTCGCACAGAATCTCGAGGGCAACGCCGACTGAGCCGGATATCTTGGAGGCGATGACGCCCTGTTTGGCTTCGCGGCCAGCTTTCTTCTCGGCTTTGGCGATGCCTGACTTGCGGAGATTCTCGACCGCTTTCTGAATGTCGCCGTCAGCTTCGACAAGGGCTTTTTTGCAATCCATCATACCTGCGCCGGTCATATCGCGCAGGTCTTTCACCATATTAGGAGTAATCTCAGCCATAATCAATCAATCCTCACTCTTTAATCTTGGAGAGATAGGGGAGCCCGAAGGCTCCACCTCATATTGTGCCACAAACGTCCTTATGCGCGTCAATCGGCTTTGGGAGCCTCGGGAGCCGCCTCTTTAGGCTCGGCGGACTTGGAGGTCTTCTTGGGCTTCGCCTCGGCGGCGGGAGCCTCTTTGGCTTCGTCGCCGGTCTTCTTCTTCGGCTCCTTGGCGGCCGTTTCCTTGGCGGCGGACCTTCTCGCCTCGCTCTTCTTCGCCTCGCTTTCAGCAGTGGCGGGAGCGGAGGATGATTGTTCGCCTCTGGGCTCGGGTCTCCGTTCACGCTTCTCCCTCGACGGCCGTCTCGGTCTCTCGGAGGCGGCGGGAGCGTTTTCCTTCTCCTCGGCTTTCCGCGCGGCGTTCGCGGCCTGTTCCTCGGCCCAGCGCTTCCGATAGAGGTCGGCGGCGACGGCGATGGAGCCGACAAGCACATCGATGATGATCTTGATCGAACGGATCGCGTCGTCATTGGCGGGAATGGGATAGTCCACAAGCTCCGGGTCGCCGTTCGTGTCGACAATGCCGACGATCGGGATCTTGAGCTTGCGGGCTTCGCGGACGGCGATGTCCTCATTGCAGACGTCGACGACGACGAGGGCGGAGGGCAGCTTCTTCAAGTTGCTGATACCGTCGAGGTTGCGGTGCAGACGCTCGGATTGGCGTTTCAGGGAGGAAAGCTCCTTCTTGGACATGTGCTCGCCCTTGGACGTCATGATCCCGTCGATCTCGCGCATCCGGCTGATGCTCCTGCGGATCGTGGCGTTGTTGGTCAGCGTGCCACCCAGCCAACGCTCGGCGACGAAATGCATGCCGGATTTGGCGGCGGCCTCTTTGACGATTTCCTGGGCCTGGCGCTTGGTGCCGACGAACAGGATCTCTCCACCGTTGTTGACGTTATGCTGCAGGTAGTTGCAGGCTTCAGCCAGAAGACGCATGGTCTTCGTCAGTTCGATGATGTAGATGCCGCTTTTGACTCCGTACACGTAGTCCTTCATCTTAGGGTTCCAGCGTTTCACCTGGTGCCCGAAATGACAGCCCGCCTCCAAAAGATGTTGGATAGTCACTTTCTCTGCCATCAGCCTGTCCCTTTCCTGCTTCGGGTCTTTGCCACGCCATTCCTTGGATCAAGGTGGCGGGAAGATCCCTTTTTGTTTAGTGTTTTTCTGTGCCGCTCATGCCAGCATGCAAAATGACCGGGTTGTGTGTGGCCTTATGCGCGCTTGTGCGTATGCGTACAAAACGAAAGCATATAAGGTAGCTCGATAGGGAGGTTTTGCAAGACCCGCAATCAATGATGCGCGATTTTTCACGCGGAGGGGGATGCGAGCCGAGATAGATTCAGAATCGGACTTGTGAGAGGTCTCTGATGATCTGCCCCGCGCGCTGGTAGCGCTCCTCGGGTTTTTTCTTGAGCATTCTCATGACGACCTCCTCGAGGTCGATGGGGATACCGATAAGGACCTCGCGGAGCGCCGCTGGCTCTCGGGTTTGGACGGCGGTGATGACCTCGACCATGTTGTCGCCGACGAAGGGACGTCGACCGCACAGCAACTCATAGGCAAGAACGCCGAGCGAGAAAATGTCGCTGCGATGGTCGAGTTCTCCGACACCGCCGAATCGCTCGGGAGCCATATAGGCGGGCGACCCCATGAGTGTTTGAGTGACGGTCGTGCTCGAGTCCATTCTGTGCGCGATGCCGAAATCGGTCAGTTTCACATTGACGCCGTCGACCAGAATCACATTGCCCGGCTTGATGTCGCGGTGGAGTATCTTCTTCGAATGGAGGAAATCGAGGACGTCTGCGATGTTCATGATGATTTTCGTCTTCTGCGCGAGACTGAGTGAGGCGTCACCTATCCGCTCCGTCAACAACTGCCCGGGCAGATACTCCATCACGATGTAGGGGATGTTCCTTTCCGGGAGCACGCCGGAGTCGAAGATGCGGACAATGCCGGGGTGCTCCAACTGCGAGAGGATCTTGGCCTCGCGGAGGAACCGCTTCAAATTCGACTGCCGCGTCCCCTCGCCGCCGAAGGTGTTCAAGATCTTCATGGCGTAGAAGACATTGTTCTTCTCCACAAGCTGGACGATGCCCATCGATCCCGCGCCCAGAGTGCGTATCACGCGGAACCCATTGTGGTAATTCTCAAGGGAGACGGCGTTCAGGCTGAGGCGCATGGTGTGCTGCTTGGCCGCCGACTCGATGGCCGAAGCCAAATCCCTCTTAGAAAACGGTTTCGCCAGAAAATCAAAGGCTCCGAATTTGATCATGCTCACGGCGTCCTTCAAATCAGGGGCGCTGGCGGTTACGATGATCTCCGTCTTGGGGTGGTCGGCCTTGAAGTTGCGCAGCAACTCCATGCTGGAAACGTCGGTGAGGTTATAATCGATGACGATAATGTCGTAGGCCTTCTCCTTGAAAAGGGTGAAGGCCGAGGAGGAGCTTTCAGCCGTGTCGACAACATAGTTCTCGGTGGCGAGCGCAGTTTTGAAGAAGGAGCAGATCATCGAGTCCTCGTCGATGAACAGAATCCGCTTCGCATCCGCGCTCGGTCTTCTGCGGAGCACGATATGCTCATCATCCTCCGCGGGGCGGTGAGGAGTGACGGCCGGGCCGTCCGCTCTGACGGCCTCAGGCGGCGGAACCATGGCGGGGGAATCATCCTTTTTCCCGAGAGCGAGTTCGATCGCGTCGGCGAGATGGATGCGGTCAACCGGCTTCATCACATAGGTGAACCCCGAGAACTCGCGCGCCTTCTCAGGGGTGATGTGCTCCTTCTCGCTCACTCGTATCACCACCGGAATGTCAGGATTGACGCGCTGGACCTCCTTGATGAGCACATAGGCGTCCATCCCTTGGAGGCGAATATCCGTCACGAGAATGTCGTAGGAATCGGGGGCGCCGCGGAACATTTCGATCGCTTCCGCAGGGGACGCCGTCGTGACCACCTGGAATCCGCTTTCCTCGAAAAGATAGCGGGAGTCGACACTGTCCTCGCTGGTCTCATCGACGCAGAGCACGCGGGCAAGCGCATGTTGGGTGATAGCCGTTGAGGTCGTGGTTTCCGTAGGTTTCGCTCCCGTGGTCCCGGCATGCTTGGCCACATGGAGCCTGCTGACTTCCTGATGCCTGGGCAAAAGCACGACGAACTCGCTGCCGTGCCCGTACTCGCTGTGGACAATGATCGCCCCGCCAAGAGCCCTCACGATGCCCTGTACGACGGAAAGCCCCACCCCCG
Source organism: uncultured Victivallales bacterium (assembly GCA_964436735.1). Taxonomy (GTDB): domain Bacteria; phylum Verrucomicrobiota; class Lentisphaeria; order Victivallales; family GWF2-38-69; genus CAYTFM01. The sequence continues at coordinate 5,567 of CAYTFM010000317.1, forward strand.
ACGCCTCGCCGAATTTCTTCGTCGTGAAAAAGGGGTCGAAGATGCGGTGTATGTTCTCCGGGGGAATCCCTTCACCTGTGTCTTTCACAAAAAGGCGGACGCACGATGACGAGCGAAGTTCGGGATACTTCAGCATCTCACGAGGGGAGAATTCCACCAGCGACAAGTTGAGCGTGAGTGTCCCGCCCGTATCCCGCATCGCCTCGAGTGCGTTGTCCACGAGGTTCGTGAATAGCTGTCCCACTTTTGTCGTATCGGCAAGAACGCAGGCGCCATGTCGCTCAAAGTCCTTCACCACCGTGACACAGGGGGAGATCGTTCCAGACAACTGCGTCAGCTCTCGCTCCAGGACGTCCGCCATATCGGTGGGGACCAGCGTCTGTCCAGACAACTTCGTGAAACCGAGCATCTGTTTGACAAGCTTCTTCGCTCGTCCGCCGGCTTTGATGACCATATCGACGTTGTGGCGTAGTTCTGATCCCTCGGCGGTTCCCTCACGGGCAAGCTCGGCGAAGCCAAGCAATGGGGTGAAGATATCATTGAACTCATGCACGAGCCCCGAGACCAGCGTGCCGATCGTCTCCATCTTGCGGGCGTTGACGAGTTGCTTCTCAAGCTCCTCCATCCCCAAGGCTTGCGCCGCAGGATGCTCAGTCCGCTCGACGGTCTTCTGTTTCTTGTGTCGCGTGGGCATCAGTAAAGCCTTAGGCTCCCCCATGAAATGGGAGCGCGGATCTCAATGCGTCTACCGGGAATCCCTCATCAGACCTGACGCTACTCTACCCTTCCAAGGCCATGAATTCAAAAAACCTCTTGCGCACCGACGTGAAGAGATTCCTTGAGGGAGTCCTCACTTCATGATATGGTATGTAACTCCTGCAGAAGAATCCGCCTCGACGGCGGGCAGGCAATTTCGCGGATGGCGGCATCCGAGACGGGAAGAGTCGGGTACCGCCTTCGTAAGCCCCCCAGCCCCCACCAGGTAGACCGTATGCGAGAAACCGAAAAGACATGGACACTCTCCGGAGAGAGTGGCGTGCTCGCTCTTGTTGCGGAGGGCAATCTCAAATATCTCGAGAATCCCTCGGAGCCGGAACGCGAGGCCCTCGACACGCTGGGCGACCGCCTGCCTGATTTGCGGATAGTGGTCATCCCTCCCTGCTCCCTTCGGACGATTATGGCGATCCTTCAGAAAGGAAAGCACCTCAGACGCCTCGTCATCGCCGACAACACACCCGCCCGTCTCGACGCCTGGCGGCAGGTCGCCCATTCAATTAAAGACCTTCCCGCCGACATCCTCCCGCTGTCCAACAAGTCAAACGAACGCGCCGCGTCGGATCTCGAATCGCATCTCCTCCGTTACTATGAAGACTTTCTGCTTGGCAAGGCATCTGTCTTCGCACCCGCCCGTTTCAAAAGACTCGCTCCCGACCTCGTCGAGATCATCGAGCAAGGAACACTTAATGTCCAACGCGGCGCGTGCACCGACGCCGCCCACAGGCAACTTCGAGGTTGGCGCGGCCACGTCAACGCCATTCTCAACACAGCCGCCCTTCCCCGTTCTCACGCCTTCGCTCCATCTTCCCGCGCCGACATCGCGGTGGTCGTGGGGGCTGGTCCATCACTGGACGACAGCGCACCCGAACTGGCTCGCCTCCAGATAAAGGCTCTGATCGTAGCTACGGACGGGTCGCTCAACACGCTTCTCGCACATGGGATACTCCCTGACCTGGTCGCCTCAATGGACGACACGGTGCGCACGTGGCGTTATGCCGTGTCGAATATTGAGCGGCTATCATGCGTCCCTCTCGCGACGACGCTCCGCTCCAACCATGTTCTGATAGACGGCTATCCCGGTCCAATCGCCTTCTTCAAAGACGAGCGTTCCTCCATTTGGCATGAATCTCTCTCCACACGGCTCAAACCGCTCACCATAGGGCTTTGCGTCGGGCACACGGCATTCCATCTGGCAGAACTTTTCGCACCCCGCAAGATAGTTATGATCGGCTTCGACCTTGGCTTCAGGAATGGCCGCTTCCATCCCAAGGACATGCCCAACCCCTACTACCATGAATACACGCCCCCTAATCTTCTCGAGATAGAATCCTCGGATGGGAGCACAATCACCACCGAGCTTTCCATGTGCTTCTATCTCAGATATTTTGAGGAAGCCATCGCTGCGTCTGCCGCCGAGGTGGTCAACGCAACCAAAGGCGGAGCCAAAATCAAGGGAGCAAGACTGCAGAGCCTTTTCGACGCCTTGGCGGACGGAAAAGGCAAGAGCGGCCTTCGCATCGAGCCGTCGGACATCTCCCAAGAAGACGTCAGCGCGCTGCGGGAGCGACTCGTTAGCCGTCTCGAGGGCGTCCGGCAGGAGACACGCGCCCGCTTGTCACACGCCTGTTCCCGTGAGTCCTTTAGCATAGATGACTACGCTCTCGGATGGTTGACGCAGGAGGACGACCTGTATCAACTCCTCTCTGAAAGCGGTGCCTATCTGCAACTTGTCCGCCACCGCGAACTGTGCCGCGTCACGCCGAAGTCCGAGCTCACCGCCCTCGCCGATTCCCATCATGCGCTCCTCGAGGCGCTGCTCGAGGCGTCCGATCTCTTGATCGAAACGGCCTGCGCCCGCAAAGTGCCTCATTACCCCCAAAACCGCCTTGCCCTCATCGACGTCGCACGTGAGGAGTCTTGCCGCGGCGCCCCCGCCAGGGAGAAGGCCTCGTCCTTCTCGGTGCCTGCCTCCACGCCCCTGCCGGCCCTCCTCAAAATCATCAGGGAACGGGAATCGGGCACACTTCTTGCGGAAAATGGCGGAATCTTCCCCGATGCGTGGAGCATTCCCCGCATCGGGTGCGTGGATATGAAAACGACTTGCGAACCAAAGGAGCACGAACGGTCGCTGTGGATACCGGGCTATGAAGCCACCGCCGCAGACGCGTCCGTCCTTGAATTTTGGAGAACGCTTCTGCCATCCGACGTGAGGGTGAGAGAAGCTTTACAGGATGAACCGGCGCACATCCGGCAAGAGGAGACGACATCATGCCAGCGATGACAAAAGTCGGCGAGAGAGAGCTTAGGCTTCTTTCCTCGAGAGAACTTGTCAAGGAGTTGAACGACAGGAGGCTCAAGCTGCAGCTATTCCTCCGTTCATATGGCATCACCTTCGACAGTGCCCCGGGATCGTCGAACATCACCGTCCCGAACGCCATCCTCCTTGAAAACATCTCCGTCACGGCGATCAACTCCCTGGACCGTTCGATCACGACCGTCTTCATGGCCGCCTCAGAGCTACGGACGCTTTTCGAAGTGTTTCCAGAAACCGAAGCACGCCAGAATCTCCGGGCAATCTATGGGAAGTCTGAAACGCCCGTCAGCGCCAAGGAAGTCTACGACCATCTCATCTCCGGCGATATAACGGAAAACGAGCGAATCACCGTGCCCGCCGTCGACCTCCGACGGCTTGCTGGCGAAGCCATCAGACGCACCTCAGACAAGGGAAGAAGCGCGGCGACAATTGACGCCCCAGAATCGCCGGCAGTCGAATCCACAGAGAAGCCCCCCGAGCTTAAACTCGGCCCCATCAGAAAACCGGCCCCCCAACGCCCCGCCACAGACACCGGAGCCACCATAGACGCTCCGCCACAGTCGACGCAACCACACACCCAGGCGGTCATCTCGCAGGACGAGATAAACGAACTGTTTTCACCTCAACGGCAGGCGCCCTCGAAAATACCTCCGTCACCTCAAACGACGACGGCGGCTGAGGGTGCCTCTCAAGCCGACATCTCAGAGAGCGATAAACTTAGCGCATATGCCGCTCTCGTGGCACCCGGCGGGACCGAACCCCAGTCGACCTCCTCGACTGACGGCCACACAGCGGGAGCGAGCTTGGATGACATCAGCCTCAGCCAAGAAGAGTTGGACAAGCTTTTCGCTCAGGCTGCAACACCTCCGCCCCCCCCCCCCCCCCCGGCTCGGCAAGCGGAGGCGCCGCCAACAGCCACTCTGCCCCCCGGCGTCCCCCCGCAACCCCAAGGCAACCCCCCCCCCACCGACACTCCGGCCGAGCCGGACAACCCCTTTAAAACAGGCCCCCAAATAATCGAGAAGCGACTGGAGACCGGCTTTGGCACCTCCAGCAATCAGGCCGCGATCAACAATCTCTTCAAACCAACGACTCTCCCGGCGGCGCCCAATGCGCAAGTCGACTTTGGCACCTCCGTCAGCCAGGACGAGATGGACAACCTCTTCAGGCCTTCGCCCAAGAAAATCGAGACGCCGCCCCAAGTGGATTTCGGCGCCACCATCAGCCAAGACGAGATCGCCGACCTCTTCAAGACCGCGACTCCCAAGCCACCACCAGCGGACTCCGGCGCCACCATCAGCCAAGACGAGATCGCCGACCTCTTCAAACAGCCACCGCCTACAAGCGAAGAATCTGTTGATGCCGCCTCAGGAGCGAACGCCCCACAGGATGAAATCGACAAACTGTTCACCCCGTTCCCCAAACAGGCACCCACCCCACCGCCTTCAGGCGTAGAACCCCCACCACCAGCAGTTGCCGCCTCCCCAAAGGAAGAGGACGAGTTCGAGCAATTCTTCAAGGCAAGAGCCGCCCAGGTACAGGCGGAAAAACCTGCCGCGCAGGCCGACATAAAAGAAGCAGTTAACGCCACACGGAAAACGCAGAATTTCATGCTGCTGGATTCGCTCGACGCCGAGAGCGTGGGCAGCATCGGTTCGGACATTAAGACGATCTACAGCACAGCTGGTGCCCTGAAATCTCTTATA
>CAYTFM010000318.1:0-3884 GCA_964436735.1 uncultured Victivallales bacterium
GTTCGAGCAAGGCCGTCCTCCAGCGAGATTTGCGGCTGCCAGCCGAGCACCTGCGTGAGGCGGGTCTGGGTCGAACTCCACCACGTTCCCGTGGCCTTGTTGTTCCAATGCTCGACGCCATAACTGGAGTTGCCCCCCGGAATGGTGGTGGGCGGGGTCGACTCGGGGCGCAAGGAGGGACACAGGGTGACGGAGTAGTTCAGGTAGCCGCCCGTGTATAACTTGTAGTGCCACCGGGAGTAGACATGCCAGTCGCCGGTGTCGCCGCAGTGCGGGATGTAGTTGTCGTAGTCGTTGGCGTAGCTGGCGACGGCGTAGCCGCACTGCTTGAGGTTGTTGAGGCACATCGAGGCTTTGGCGGTGTCCCGCGCCGCCTTGAGCGCCGGCAGCAGCAGCGCCGCGAGAATCGCGATGATCGCGATCACAACTAATAATTCTATCAAGGTGAAGGCGGTCGCCTTCACCTTGTTAGAATTATTAATGGTCCGGCTGCTAAAAATCTGACGACGCGTCCGATGAGGACAGCGCGTATTCGGAGTTACGCCTGCCATGCGCTTCATAGTATTCCTCCCAGATTTTTATTGTTTAGAATTGTCATCCTCAACACAAACAATCCGTCCGCCGCGCATATCCACCTGTCGATCATCGCTGGCAACCACGCCGCCCCGCCTCAACCGCCCATCGGAGTGTTTCCTCTGAGTGTTTATTTTAGGTTCAATATTCCCCACAGGCTTGGATTGTCAAAAGGTTTCTCGTCGGCTCCGAACAGTGACTCGAAGCCATGGATCGCGACATCCATGCCGAGCTGGGAACCGGCCTGTGGCTTGAAGTCCTTCGCGAGCTCCGACCAGGGAATCGCGCACTCCAGCGTGTAGCCGTCGTCGGCCATCTGGCTTGCGACGCGCCACGGGCCATCAGTCTGTATCCCATTGTGCGCGGCGACATCCCCTTTGCGGATCCTCAGGCAGCGCCCGGAGGCAGGTGCACCACCCTCTCCGGGATAGGGGCAGAAGTAGAACTGGGCGTCCGTGTCGGTGTAGAGCGGGCTCTTCTTGTTGCCGACGTCGATGAACAGTTCGAGGACGTCCGACTCCCAGAAATGTCCAGGATTCTTCGGAGGTTCGGGGCGTTTGCCGGTCTTCACCTCGGCGGCGAGATAGAGGCTGGCCTCGTCCCATCCAAGGCGCAACCGCGCCGTTTTCCCCTCGGTGCCCACACAAATGGTGTCGGCGTCCGGCCACTCGTCGAGCTTGCCGTCGATGACGGGCGCAGTCTGGAGGTGGGCGGCATTCCGTTTGGGGTAGAGCGTCAACGCGGCGGGATAATCCTTGCATTCTCCGTTGCCCTTTTCGATGCTTGCCAGGAGGCGGAGGAAACGGATTTTCGAACTCTCGCCCGCGAGAACCGCGCCATGGAGTTCCCGTTTGGCCTTCGCCGGGATTTCCAGCTTGCTCTCAGCGGGCAGTCCCTCGACGGAGGTTCCGCTCGGAGCCGTGAAGGAGACCGCGCAGGAGGCCGCGGCGTCACCACGGTTTTCGATGGTCATTGACAACGTCTTTTTGTCACCCGCCATAATCGCTCCAAGGGGTGCGAAGCTGACGGCGAGCCCCTCGCTGCGACGGGCCAGCGCCAGCACCTCCGCCTTGCGCGCCTCCTCTTTGCTGGATTGCTGGCGGTAGACGAGGGAGGCGAACATGAGCCGATAATCAGTGTCGGCATTCAAGAATGAAAGCTTGTTGGACTTCGCAAGCTTGGCCGCGGGAACGGGCAGTTCCATCCACCAGATTGAACGCTGGGCGCGATCCTGCTCGCGGGGGGCGTCGGTCCAGGCCACGGACTGGGAGTAGCCGTTGAGGTCGACCGTCAGTCCGCGCGCCGCCAGGGCGTTGTCCGTGCAGACGGCGAAACGCAGGAAGGCGTCCTCGTCATCGTTCGGAAGCCGCGGCACGTCGAGGGGGGCCTCAATGGAGGTTGAGAATTTCGCCGCGAGGGTCTTCGAGAAGAACTCGCGCCGCTCCAGCTTTCGCGCGTCTTTAAGGACAGGTCCGTCAAGCTGCCAAACGAAGCTCTGAACGGCGCCTGGATACAATTCCGCTTGGACATCCGCCGCGGGAGGCAGGTTCTCCTCGGAATGCCAGATCACGTCCGCCTGCCGGTGCGCCGACCAGCGCAGCAGGCTTTGGATCTTGGCGTCCTTGGGAAGGCCGGAGCGGAGCGTCAGCTTGACGGGCCTTCCCGTGTTGTTGAGAAGGCTGAGAACCAGTTTGTCGTCTTGCGGGGCGCAAGCGAAGACCTTCAAATCCGGGACGCCGGTTTCCTCGACATAACGGATGCTCCCCCGTGTTTGGCGCAAAACCCAGAAGAGCCAATAGGTTTCGGTGGGCGCAGAGACGTCCCCCTTCAGCGAGACGAGATTGCCCCACTGGTCTCCTTGCATGGACGGGTAGACGAGGAGGAAATAGCTGAAGAGGTGGAATTTGTCGGGATGCTCCAACGCGGTGAAGAGTTGCTCCGACCACCATTCGAACTTCCTGGCCGCCTTGTCGCACGTGGCGTTGTCGTTCATCTCCGTCACGACGGCGCGGGGCGTTTTGCGGCCGAGGGCCCCCGCGTGGGCCTGAAGCAGCTGGACCCAGGCCAGATGAGAGACGGCCGCCGTGTCGTAGTTGTGGTAGTTGAAGTACTCCATGTCGAGCGCGGCCTCCTTGAGGACTGGCACGGTCCAATCCTGCCAGCCGCCCCAGGAGAAGAATTCGCTGCTGGCGAGGCAGGGGCCGAGGAGGCGCGTCTTGGGATGGGTCTTCCGCAAGTACGCATCCATGATGTTATAGAGCTTGATCCATCCGTCGATCGCCTCCTTCTGGCTTTTGAAACTGCTCGTCCACCATCCATAGTTGGGCTCGTTGGTGAGTTGGGTGAAGGTGGCGTTGATCCATGGCGCGTATTTTTCCACGGCGCTGAGATACTGGTCGAAATAGCGGCAGGCCCCCGCGCTGTTGCGGACAGCCCCCGAGTCCATCTTGTGCGTGCCGTAAAAAACGATGTTGTCGGTCGATCCCCACACCTTCTGCAAGGCGAGCTGCGACTCCATGGAGCCGCAATTCGGCTCCGCCGCGCCCTTCGAAATGCACGGGACGAGAAACGTGTTGAAGTCGAGTTGGAACCATTTGTCCCAGGCCGCGTCGATCTGATCCGCCGGCAGCGGCATCTGGTAGCCGCCGCCATTACCGAACTGCCCCGCGAAGGAGGGAGACGTGGGCGCCCGCATCTCCTTCGGCGCGCCGTAGGTCTCCGGCCACATATGGAATCGTGACGTGTTGAGGTTCAGCTCGCGGATCAAGGCGTCGGCCTTGCCCTTGCTCTGGCCATTCACATTCCCGCCGAACAACGGCTGCACCTGATCGTAGCCGCCGCTGGATTGAATCAGCTCGGGCCGCACCTGGACGACGGCGGTAATCGGGCTTGACCGCTTGGACGGCTTGCCGCTCTGGTTGCCGACGGACGCGGCGGGAAGCTCCGTCACCGCCGACACGTTGGCAAGCCTCATCGTGGGTTTGTTCCCGTCGGTGAGGGTGACAAGGCGGACGCCGAAACCGACATCCCCTTTCCACTTCTCCTCGACAAGACCGTGATGCCCCGACCTCGAGCCGGACTTCGTCTCCACCTCGGAGCCGAACTGCAGAAAGAACACCTCACGGTCGACTTGGAGGGTGACGGGCAGCGGAAAGGCTTTGACGGAGGCGCGGCCGCAATAAAGGAGTTTACCGATCCCCTTGTCCGATCCGTCGTTGCCATAGAGGGAAAGCGACACCTCCTTGTCATCCCCATCGACGTAAAGGGCAAGGACGTGCTCCCGCCCGTAGGGGTCGACAAATTTCGTCGGC
>CAYTFM010000318.1:3894-10354 GCA_964436735.1 uncultured Victivallales bacterium
GCAAGCACCTCGGGCAGGAGGAAGAACCGCGCGGAGACGCCGCCGTTCGAGCTCTCGATTCCGTCGATGGTGAACCGCAGCCTCAGCAATCCTTCCCCGGCGGCGGGGACCTTGAGGGCTGTCGGAAAGACGACTTGCGAGCCATTGTACTTCGCCCCTCCATTACATGAAAGCACCAGACGCCCATCAACAACTTTGGCGTCACCTGACGCCCACGCCCCTTTCGCCTCCTTGAACGTCTCGTCGAAGAACGGCTGGACGGCACATTTCTCCTCCGCGCGAAGAAGTGGGAGAATGGACATCATAATCAGGCCGCAGGAGAGGAAGGGTGCCAGACGCATAACTACTCCTTTCAATTATTCATTTCTTCGAATTTCGGTGTTCGGGTTTCGGGTTTTAGGGACACGGCGGGGCGCATGAGTCCCGTTTGACCAGTTCCACATCAAACAAATGCGTTGACGCTGAAACTCCTCCGCCATCCACATCACTCAACGATTTCATCAGCAATTCGACGCAAAATTCCGCCATGGCCTCCAACGGCTGTCTGACACTCGTCAGCCGCGGCCTCACATATTCGCACGGCTCGAAGTCGTCGATCCCCATGATCGATAGCTCCTCCGGAACGTTGACGCCCAATCTGTATGCGGCCTCAAGGAAACCGAAGGCGTAGTAGTCCGAGGCGCACAGCAGCGCCGTGGGAAGCGTGCCCGCCGCCCGCCATGTCAAGATCGTCTCACGCGCCAGCTCCTCCATTGGAACCTTCCGCTCCGTCATGATCACCATTTCCGCACCCTCCCCCGCCAATTCATTGAATGCGGCGGTCCGCGACAGATGGTGCCATTGCGGTTTGTCGTGTATGTCGAAAAAGCAGATCCGCTCATGCCCCAGTCCGCGCAGATACGCCAGAGCCTTGCTGATGGAGGCCCGCTCGTCGGGCAGCACTGAGGGGATGATCGCCTCCTCCCCTGGGACGTGCGTGTTCAAGGAGACCGCCGGAACCAACTGCCGCATGCGCCGGATGAGCTTGACGTCCGAGATGGAGTTCAGGATGATGGCGTCAACCTTCAAATCGCTCACAATCGAAGGGAGATAATCCGGCTTCTCGACATCCAGCGAGCACACCGCCAAATTCATGCCTGTCTTCCGCACGGCGGACTCCAGGCGGGAAAGCATTCTGCCGTAATAACTGCTGGACCACAGCGATATGGTGGGACCAAGCAGGCCGATATAACCAGATCCCTTGGAGCGTTCCGCCCCCCCTTTCCCCATCGCTTTAAAGCAGGGATTCGGGACATAGTTGAACTGCTCGGCGATCCGCACGATCCGCTCCCTCGTCCGGGCGGATATCAGGGTGCTGCCGTTGAGCGCCCTCGACACGGTGGCGATGGAGACCCCCGCCTCTTTCGCCACATCTTCGAGCTTGACTGGATAATGGGGCTTGTTCATGCAATCAGTTTACTGCAAACTTTTGCACTCAGCAATACGCCACTATAAAAAACTCGAAAAAAGTCTTGATGTTGACACGCGCGGATAAGTATGATACACTTACAAACAAGCGATTGACCGAGTCATTCATTCAATATTAATAAACACACTCTACATGACACCACCGCTGCAACCTCAAAGACCACGCCTGTTGTACGAGGATCTCAAGGACCGGATCTACCGGGAGCTGGTGCGACCTTTGCTTGAAACAGGCGGACGGCTTCCATCGAACCGTCAACTTGCCCTTGATCTGAAGGCGAATACCGCTACCATCAGCAAGGCTTTGCAGGAACTTGAGAAGGAGGGGCTCCTGTCAAAACAAGTAGGGGCCGGAACCTTTGTGCTGCCGCAGAAGAACCGCCCTGCCTCGTCAGTGGGGCTATATTATGGAAAGCATGTGCTGGACAGCTGCAAGGACTCGGCTTTCACCTGCGAACTGGATACTTGCATCCAGAGAGAGCTGCTCAGGAGAGGACGTTCATATCGGCATTACATTGAAGCTCGTCCCCCGGAGTTCAAGGCAATCCCATTGCCGCTTCTTGAGGACGACATCGCTTCCCACAAGATCTCATCCCTCATCACCCTCGGGATCAATGCCGCCCAGCGCGCATGTCTGTCCAAGCTCTCCGTCCCCATCATTTCACTTGATCAAGATCTCGGATGGGGGAGGATCAGGTTTGACTTCACCAAGGCCGGTTATGACGCCGCCTCGTTGCTGGCGGCGAAAGGTTGCCGTAACGTCAAACTCATCACGGTGTTTCTACATGAATGGGACATCGCCGACGCAACCAGTTCAACCGCGCGACTCCTCCGCGCCGGGATGGCGAACGCCTTGTCCCCGCGCGGCATAGCGGCGCCAGAACCATTGACGGTCGAGGATCTGCCCGAGTCGGCCCAAAGACCGGGCGAATCCCCCGGTACCGAGAAACTTGGGGGAGAATTGTTTAAAAAAGTGTGGTCGCGGCATCACCCCGACGGAATCGTGGTATTCACGGACATCTTCGCGGTCGGCGTGGCCCGGGCGATCGAGGAGTTGGGGCTTGTCGTTGGCACAGACATTCACGTCGTCATGCTCACCAACAAGGAGTTGCGCTGGCCCGAACTTGAGCGGTTCACCCGTCTTGAATTATCCATAGAGGAGATCGCCAGAGGCCTTATTGAGCTTGCGATGGCTGCGGAGGCCAACTCCCCGCCGCGGGAGATTCTCGTGCCGTTCAAAGAGAATGACTGATTCGGCAAACTGATCTTCAGAGAAAAGGGAAAGTGAATGAGCGATACACGCACTGACATCATCGCCGCACCGGACTGGGAGAATCCCCTCATGCTGGGCATCAACAAACTGCCGCCGCGGGCGACGTCCTGGCCGCATCCGGACGCGGAGTCGGCGCGGACGGGAGACTACGACCATTCGCCATGGGTGCGGTCGCTCAACGGCAGGTGGAGTTTCAACTGGGTCCCCACACCCGCGGAGCGTCCGGACGGCTTTTACCGCGAGGACTACGACGCGTCGTCGTGGGGTCTCATCACGGTGCCTGGCAATTGGGAGACGCAGGGACACGACGTCCCCATCTACTCCAACTGGCGCTACCCGTTCAAATGCGATCCTCCCCGCGTGACCAGCGAGCCGGACCCGCGGTACACGTCGCATGCTCACCGCAATCCCGTCGGCTCCTACCGAATGATCTTCGAACTGCCAGACGAGTGGCCACAGGATCGTCGGATCATCCTGCACTTCGCGGGCGTGCGTTCGGCCATGTACGTGTGGATGAACGGCCAGCGGATCGGCTACAGCCAGGACTTCGCGCTTCCAGCCGAATTCGACATCACCGCCGCCCTGCGCCCCGGAACGAACCTCCTGGCGGTGGAAGTCTACCGTTGGTGCGCCGGATCGTATCTGGAAGACCAGGACATGTGGCGGTTGAGCGGCATATTCCGCGACGTGTTCATCTACTGCCTGCCCCGCGTCCACTTCTGGGATGTCCATGTGTGGGCGGAGCTGGATGACGCCTGCCGCGACGCCACGCTGCACGCCGCCTGCGAAGTCCACGCGCCGGATGCCGCTGAACTTTCCACCGGCCACCAGATCCGACTGCGCCTGTTCGCCCCTTCGGGAGAGCCGCATGAACCGGTAGACGGAGCGTTGTATCCCGTGCGGCCTGCTTGCGGGGGTGGGACAGCCGCCGGGATCCTGGCCATACACGCTCCCCTGAAATGGACCTACGAGACCCCGCACGTGCACCGCGCGGTGGTGGAGCTATGCGGCCCCGATGGCGCGGTCTTCGAGGCGCGGGCGCTGAATGTCGGATTCAGAAAGGTGGAGATCCGCCAGCAGCAAATCTGGCTCAACGGCGTGTCCATCAAGCTCAAAGGGGTCAACCGCCATGAGTTCGACCCCGACCACGGGCAGACGGTCCCTGTCGATCGCCTCGCACAGGATCTGCGCCTCATCAAACAGGGCAACATGAACCTGATCCGCACGAGTCATTACCCCAACGATCCGCGCTTCTACGACCTGTGCGACCGTCTGGGACTGCTGGTGATGGACGAGGCCAACGTGGAGAGCCATGAGATCGCCTACCACCGCCGGACGCTTCCGGGCGACGACCCCGCATGGGAACCCGCGGTGGTCGACCGCATGCGCCGCATGGTGGTGCGCGATCGCAGCCACCCATGCGTGGCGATGTGGTCGCTGGGCAACGAGGCGGGATACGGGAACGCGTTCCCGGCCATGTACCGCGAGGCCAATGCGCTGGATCCGCACAAACGCCCCATCCAGTATGCGGACATGAACCTGGCCGCCGACATGGACAGCCAGACGTATCCGCCGCCATCATGGCTGCGCGAGCACGTCGAAAGCCGCGCCGTGCGCAAAGGCGAGCAGGGGCAAAGCTCCAACGAGGAGCAGCATGGCTCCTATCCCTCCGGCAAACCATTCTTCATGAACGAATACTGCCACGCCATGGGCAACAGCCTCGGCAATTTCCAGGATTACTGGGAGGTGATCGACCGTCATCCCATGCTCATCGGCGGATGCATCTGGGAATTCTGCGACCACGGACTGCGTCGCGCGGACAGCTCTGGCCGCCGCGTCTACGCCTATGGCGGCGACTTCGGCGACTTCCCCAACGACGGCAACTTCTGCATCGACGGACTCGTCGCCCCGGACCGGCGCCCCAACCCGCACTACGAGGAGGCGAAGAAGGTCCACCAGTGCGTCAAGGCGCTGCCCGTGGTCGGTGCGCCCGACCAGGTGCGGATCGTCAACCGGCATTACTTTCTCACGTTGGACATCTACGAGGCGAGTTGGGAGCTTCTGCGGAATGGCGTCCCGGCCGCGCGGGGAACGCTGGGACGCCTGGCCGTGCCTCCCCAGGCTGATCAACTTGTCACTCTCCCGATCGCCGCGGCCCTGCGCGACGAAACCGGGGAATGCTATCTCCGCATGGAATTCCGTCTTGCCGACAACGCCCCATGGGCCGCCGCCGGAACCCTGCTCGCCTGGGATGAGATCCCGATCGGCGGTTGCTGGAGCCCCGCCCCGGCGACCCCGCGCCGCTCCACGCAGGTGGTCCACGCGGAGGCTGACATCCATATCGCCGACCAACAAGATCGACTGACATTCAACCGCGCGACCGGTCGCCTGACCCGCTGGACAGTTGGCGGCCGCGACCTGCTCCTCCGCCCGGTCGAATTGAATTTCTGGCGGGCGCCCACGGACAACGACCGCGGCTGGCGAATGCCCGTTGAATTGGGCGCCTGGAAGTCCGCCGGAACGGACGCCGCGCTGGAATCCCTTTCCGTGGAGGAGAATGCGGGCACAGTCACAATCAGCGGCACCTTCGTCCCGCCCGGCCTTTCCACGAAATTCCAGGTGGTCCACACCATCCACGATCCGGCGACGGTCGATGTGCGGGTGAGGCTTGAGTCTGTCCAGGGCGACCTCCGACACATTCCGCGCGTTGGCATGCAGTTCATCCTGCCGGGCTGTTTCCGCCAAGTGGAATGGTATGGACGGGGCCCGCATGAATCCTATCGCGACCGCAAGACCAGCGCCGCCGTCGGCCTGCACCGATCCACGGTCGACGACTGGTGTTATCCCTACATCCGCCCCCAGGAAACCGCCAACCGCACGGATGTGCGCTGGTTGCGCCTTGGAGCGGCGGACGGATCAGTCCTGGAGATCGAATCACTTTCAGGACCGCTGGAGGCGAGCGCCTGGCCATTCCTGCAGGACGACCTCGAGTCGCACAGCCACTACTACGATATGCCGACCCGCGATCTGATCACACTGAACGTTGATTATGGTCAGATGGGAGTCGGCGGCGACAACAGCTGGGGCGGACGCATCCACGACAGCTACATGCTCGCCACCGACCACCCCTATGAATACACCTTCCGCGTCCGGTTCCGGCCGGACCGCGACGCATCCGTGATCGACGGAGCCAAGAAGGATGCCTGCAAGGGATGATCACATCGGAAGTTATCTTCCAAGAACTGTGGTAAAATAGCATCGATCAATGAAATTCACCGCCGATCACATCAGAAGGCAGACGCAGGCCGCGAAGGCGAGTTCCTGTCCTGGTGAGCGGATGCCGTCTATCGGACGACTGGCGGGGAACGGTCTTGCATCCAGCCCGGCTGGTTCAAGGACGGAGGATTCTGCTCGGTCACGGTCCCCCTCGACCACCCTGGAACCCACTATGTGGCCGTGACCACCGCCCCGAAAACCGGCAAGGCGTCGTTTCACGCGAACGGCCACGCCACGGGCCGAGTCACAGACGTACGCACCGGAAACGCCATGCGCTTCCGCGATTCAGGCACCCTCGTCATCGAGGACGTCGACTGGTCGGCTGTCGACGCATGGGGAGCAAAAATATTCAAAGTCGAGTTTGCCTGAAAATTTAACCGGCTATGCCGGGACTTCTCACATGTTTGTGTTTTCTGCCCCGAAGGGGCTGTGTAACAAAGCCCAGGG
>CAYTFM010000319.1:0-10239 GCA_964436735.1 uncultured Victivallales bacterium
CGGATGGCCCTGGACGAGTCCGGCAAGGCGTCGCAGGCGTTGTGCAGAATGTTGATGAGAACCTGCTCCAGCTGTTGCGCGCTGTCAATGGCGCGGGGTGAGGACTCGGCGTATTCCGCATTGAACCTCATGGTGGCCTTCCTCAAGACGCTTGACATCAAGGTGACGGCGGTGGCCGCCACATCGTTGAGGTTGACCACCGTCTTCGTGAAGTCCGAATCCTTGCGGGCGTACTCCTTGAGGCTGGCGACGATGTTCCTGATGCGCTCGCACCCCTCCCTGGCCCCTTTGAGCAGGTGCTCGATTCTGACCTTGCCCTCCTCGTAGGTGAAGCCGGAAAGCGTGATGTCCGGGGCATGCTCGTCGAGGATTGGCAGAATGGAGCGCCACGCGCGCTCCACGACGCCCACGTTCAGCAGAATGAAGTTGCATGGGTTGTTTATCTCGTGGGCCACCCCGGCGGCGAGAAGTCCTATGGACGCCATCTTGTCGGCCTCTATGAGGCGCAGTTTCTGACGATCCCTCTCCGCCTCGGCCGCCTTCCTGTCGCTGATGTCGGCGAACGACGCCATCGCGCAAAGACGCGTGCCGCTCTCGTCAGCCACGAGATTGGTCGCCATGTGGACTTGCCGCGCCTCCCCGTCCTTGCGGCGGATGGTCTGCTCGCAAATCCACTTGCCGTCAGTTCCACGGATGTCCGCCGTCGCCTCCGCGCCGTCGGCGAAGAGATCTCCGAACTGGCGTCCCACCACCTCGCCCGCGTCCCCGCAGCCCCAAAGCTCGAGAAACGAGCTGTTCACGTACGACACCGTCCCATCCAGATCGACGAGGCAGATGGCGCTGATGGCGCCGCGGATGGCGGCGTCCCTGATCAGCAGCTCCCGCATCCTGGTCCGCTCCTCGGTCTGATCCCGGAAGACCAGAACGACGCCGAGGATCCTCCCGTCCTCCTCGGCACGGATCGGGGCTCCGCTGTCGGCTATGGGAATCCGCCTCCCGTCCCTCGACAGAAGAAGCGTGTGGTTCGCGAGCCCGACGACGACACCCTCCCGCAGCACGCGGTCGACCGGATTCTCAACCGTCGTCCTGGTGTCCTCGTCGAGGATGACGAAGACCTTGGCGAGGGGCAGGCCCCTCGCCTCCCCGGACTTCCACCCGGTGAGCTTCTCGGCGACGGGGTTCATCATGGTGACCCGCCCAACGGAATCGGTCGCCATCACCCCGTCGCTTATCGAGCTCAACGTGATCCTGAGGTTCTCCTCGCTTGCCCTCAGGATCTCCTCCGCCTGCGCCGCCTGGACCACCGGGACTATCGAGTTGGCGAAGTTTCTGAACAGCGCGTCCTCCTCGGGGGTGATGGCGTGTTTCGAAAAAAGCGCGAGAACGCCTATCGTCTTGTTTTGGGAGGAGCGCAGTTGATAGCCGGCGAACGAGACCAGCCCCAGCTCCCCCGCCCATTTGTGGTCGTGGATTCGAGGGTCGCCCGGCACGTCGTTGGTCAGGAATTCCGACTCCTGGCCGGATGCGATCAGGCCTATCTTGAAGCGGCCCATGGGAATGCGGCAGTGCGCCGCGCCGTCGACGTGCGTGTAGCGGCCGGAGCTGGACAGGAGGTGAAGGCATTGGCGGCGGTCGCCACACGCGTGGGAGGGATCCGTGGTCATGGCGTGGACGCAGGTATCGCACAGATCCCCGGGACGAACAAGCCAGACGCGGGCGAAATCGGCGCCGAAAACGCCAACGACCCCGTCAGTGATTCTTCTGAGCTTCTCGGGCAGCGCGCCAGAGTCGAGCAGGGCGGTCTGCGCCTGGTTCACCTTGCGGATGCGCTCCGCCGCCCGTTCGCGCTCCGTGATATCGATGAACGACGCCATCACGCACAAGGGCTCTTCCTGTTCGTCGGCGACGAGATTGGCCACCATCTGGACCTGGCGGATCTCGCCGTCCCCGCGCCGAATGGACAGTTCGCCAAACCAATGGACATCAGCCTTCAGCGCGGCGACAGCCGCGGCTGCCTCGGTTTTGTCGGCGAAGAAATCCATGATCGACCGCCCCAGCGCGTCCGCCTCCCCGTCGTCTCCGAAGCCCAGGAGCTTGAGGAGCGAGCTGTTCACATATGTCACCGTCCAATCCAGATCGACGAGGCAGATGGCGCTGATGGAGCCGCGGATGGCGGCGTCCCTGACCAGCAGTTCCCGCATCCTTGCCCGCTCCTCGGTCTGATCCCGGAAGACCAGAACGACGCCGAGGATCCTCCCCCCCTCCTCGACCCGGATCGGGGCGCCGCTGTCCGCTATGGGGATCTCCCCTCCGTCCCTTGACACAAGAAGCGTGTGGTTCGCGAGTCCCACGACGACACCCTCCCGCAGCACGCGGTCGACCGGATTCTCAACCGTCATCCGGGTCATTTCGCTGATGATGGCGAACACTTCCTGCAAAGGCTTCCCCAAAGCCTCTCCGGCAGTCCATCCCGTGAGCCTCTCGGCGACGGGGTTCATCAGCGTCACACGCCCCTCGGCGTCGGTGGCGATGACCGCGTCGCCGATCGACTGGAGCGTGACGCTGAGGCTCTCCCTGCTCCGCCTCAGCTCCTCCTCGTCCCGCTTGCGCCCCGCGGCCTCCAGCTCCAGCTTCTGGACGGTCTCGTTCAGGCGAGCTGTCCGCTCGGCGACAAGACGCTCAAGGTCGTCGTTCAATCTTCGGCCACGCTCCTCGCTCCTCCGGAGGTCCATCGACCGGCGCTCAAGCAGGGACTCGACCTTCAGCAGAGAGCTTTCACGGCACGCCTTCTGGGCGAGAGCCAGCAGGTAGTTGTTGTCGAATGGCTTCGCGAGACACGCGCGGGCTCCCTTGCCGAGCCATTCGGCGGCGAGCTCAAAGTCGGGCGCGCCCGCCATCATGATCACCGCGGTGTCGGGGCTGGTCCGCAGGATGTCCTCCAGCATTCCGCCCCTCTCGTCATCGGGGAGAGGATGCCCCACGAGGGCGAGAGCGGGGCGCAGGGTGCGCGCCTTCTCAACCGCCTCATCCCTGGTGTGGACGGCGACCGGCTTGTATCCGTTCTCCGAGAGGAATTCAGCAAGGAGACCGGCAAGCGGCTTGTCGGCGTCCGCGACAAGCGCCGTGGCAGTCTTCACGGGCAGCTCGCCCGCCATTATTTTTCGAACGGTCTCTTTGAACTCGCGGGCGTCCACGGGAGCCGGCAGGAACGCGCTGGCGCCAATGCCAACGGTGACATCGTGGATGTCCGCCCCGGAAAAGGTGGCCGACACGACCAGCACGGGGACATGGTTGAACGGTTTGCTCCGCGCGCTCTTGAGCAGGCGGCAGAAACTCCAGCCGTCCATGCCAGGCATGTACAGATCGGTGACGATTAAGGCGGGCGGGGCGGATGGGTTGAGCGACTTCAAGGCGTCCGGGGCGGACTCGAACCCCAGCGGGTCAAATCCCTCGTCGCGCAGAAGCCCCGACAGCAGCGCCAACTGCGTCTTGTCGTCGTTGACAACCACAGCCAAGGGATCGCCGCGTGACGGCCGCCGGGTACGCTTTATAGATCTTGTTGCCATCGGACTTCCGAAGTTCCAGAGTTCTTTCCCGTATCCTCTACACACATCTAACACAAAAGGAAAGGGAGGAACCCTATTTCCGTGGACCGGACAAGCCTTGCCCTCAAGATCCGGCGCACCTGTTTATGTTCAGAACCTCCTATAAATTTAGCTCCCGCGTCAATCACGCGCAAACTTTTGTGGAACGGGGGCCCCTCCCTTATTCCCCTATTTCGGCTTATGAAGGAACAACCCTTAGTAATAGCGTTATCGAGACCTGTCCGGAAACACGCCGTCGTCTGCGGGAAGCATGATGTGGACGATGAGGGCGTGGCTCATCGATTTGTCGACATAGGCGCTCTGGGCTTTGAATTTACCGCGCAGTTCCTTGAGGACGTAAAGGGTGAGCGAGACGGCGTCTTTGGGTTCCATCCTTAACGCTTGCCTTCCATCTTCCATCGATTATCTTAGCTGTACCGTTTTTGTGGAACGCATGGTGATTCCGTGATCATGTGCCTCGTCCATTCTATCTCTTATCTGTCAGCCTTGTCATTTGGCATAGACTTAGCGCCAGTCCCGCCCCCGCGATCTGATCTAATCAACTCATGACAGGTGGGAAATGAAAACAACAAATAGTGGTCGCGATGAGCCTGCCGCGTTGCGCAAGCGCGCCGAGGAGAAAGCCAGGGCTGATGAGATCGGCGGCAGGAGGCCGATGTCGCCCGAGGAGGCTCAGCGGCTGCTCCACGAGCTGCGGGTGCATCAGATCGAGCTGGAGATGCAGAACGAGGAGCTGCGCCGGGCGCAGGCGGAACTCGACGCCTCCCGGGAGCGCTACTTCGACCTCTACGATCTGGCTCCCGTCGGCTATGTCAGCATCAGCGAGAAGGGGCTGATACTGGAGGCCAACCTCGCCGCCGCCACGCTGCTGGGGGTGGGGAAAAGTGAATTGGCCAAACAGCCATTGACCCGGTTCATCCTCTCCGAGGATCAGGACGCATACTACCGACACTGGCGAAGGGTCCTCGAAGAGGGCACGCCGCAGTCGCGCGAGCTACGGTTGCTGAAACATGACGGGGCGTCTTTCTGGGCGCTGCTGGAGGCGGCCACCGCGCTGGACGCCGACGGCGCCCGTGTGTGCCGCGCCGTGATCAGCGACATCTCCAAGCGCAAGCGCGCCGAGGAGAGGAGCCTCCAGCTGGCATCCATCGTCGATACCTCCACTGACGCCATCATCGGAAACGCTGGACGGCATTATCACCAGCTGGAACAAGGGCGCCGAGAGAATATACGGCTACCGAGAGGATGAGGCGGTCGGCGGTCCGATTTCGATTCTCCTCCCGAAAGGGCAGGAGGATGAGATCCCGCATATTCTGGAGACTATCAGAGACGGTGGACAGATCGAGCATTACGAGACTATGCGGCAGACAAAAGACGGCAGACTGATCTGCATGTCGCTGACCATCTCTTGTCTGCGTGATATGGCAGGCCGGATCATCGGAGCTTCGACCGTGGGCCGCGACATCTCCGAGCGCAAGCGGGCGGAAGAGGAACTGCGGCGGGCCAAGGCGGAGGCCGAGGCGGCGAACCGGGCGAAGAGCCAGTTCCTGGCCAACATGAGCCACGAGCTGCGCACCCCCTTGAATCCCATCATCGGCTTCTCGGAGCTGCTGTCGGAGGCTCCGAATCTGACGAAGGAGCAGCGGCAATGGCTCGGCATCGTCACCCAGCGCGGGCAGGACCTGCTGGCGTTGATCTGCGACATCCTCGACCTTTCCAAGATCAATGCCGAAAAAGTCGTCCTTGACCGGCAACCCTTGAGCCTTCGCCAGATGGTGGCTGACATGATGGCCTCGATCCAGCCCGCGGCGGCCAAAAAGGGGTTGGAGCTGGAGTCGCGTGTGGCGCCGGGGCTTCCGGACGAGATATGCGTGGACGGTCTGCGGCTTCGGCAGATCATCCTCAACCTGCTGAGCAACGCCGTCAAGTTCACGCAGGAGGGGAATATTGCCGTGAGCGTCGAAAATGCGGCCCCCGAGCGGCTGGCGCGCCACCCGGCCACAGGCGAGACCGCCCTGCTGTTCAGCGTGCGGGACACGGGGATTGGCATAGCGGAGGGCAAACGGGGCTTGATCTTCGAGGCGTTCGAGCAAGCCCACTGCTCGCACGCGGTGAAATACGGGGGCGCGGGGCTGGGGCTGGCGATCGCCCAGGTCCTGGTGGGGCTGATGGGTGGTACGATATGGGCGGAGAGCGTGGAGGAGCAAGGCTGCGCGATTTTCTTCACCGTCATCGCCGCGGTCCATCATGCGGATGCCGCGGCGTTGGCGCGGGGCGCGGCTGACACCCTCCCCCATCACCCGTTGAAAATCCTCGTCGTGGATGATGACGTGATCGGGTGCATGCTGGTTGAATTGTTGCTCCGTGAGCGCGGCGACGAAGTCTGGGCCGCCCAAGACGGAGAGCAGGCTCTGGCGTTTCTGGAAGCCGAACCCTTCGACGTTGTGCTGATGGACGTCCGGATGCCGGGAATGAACGGGATCGAGGTCACCCAGGTGATACGTGAGCGCGAGCGGCGACTGGGAAAGCACACGAGCATTGTCGCACTGACCGCGCATGCGTTGATGGGGGATAAAGAAGCTTTCCTGGCGGCGGGAATGGACGGCTACGTCACCAAGCCCATCCAGAAAGCCAAGCTTTTCCACGCAATCGACACGGCGATCAGCGCCAGACGTGGGGCGTTATCAGCCCATGTGATGGGTGATGTCGGCTGAAGAACCACCACGCCCGACGTCCACGTGATTCGGGCGATCGCGCTGGAAGCCGCCAGGTCTCTCCGCCCATTATACTCGTCTGTTCGTCGTCATCGGGAGCGCTGTCGTCCGGGAAGCCATCTCGACGGTTCCAGACGGGGCCGGATCCATCAGGCACACCCGTCGACCCGTCCGACGAGGGCACTGCCCCGTATGAACTGATCAACGGCGTCCCCCGCAATGGGTCAAGGCGCGAGTTTCATGGGGTGATCACCCCATGAAAACACATGCGCACCGCATTGACAACCCAGTCAGACAACATGATGATAACGCAATTGACTCCGTCGAGGCCATTCACCTTTCCCGGATATGCGAGGATCTCTCATGGGCGGAAAAATACTTGTGGTGGACGATGACCCGTTCTCATTGGGGCTGCTGGAGATCATCTTGACTCAGAACGGGCACAATGTCCTACCCGCCGCCACAGGAGAAGACGCCGTCCGCGCCGCCGAGAAGGAGAGCCCTGACCTCGTCCTGATGGACATCTGTCTGCCGGGGATGAGCGGAATTGAGGCGATGAGAACCATCAGAAAGAATGCCGGTGCGCGGTATGTCAAAATCGTCGCCGTGACCGCATTGCACAGAGAACGCGGCAAGATGCTGCCCGAGGGGTTCGACGGCTTCGTCCCGAAGCCCTTCCGTGATCCGAAAGCCCTGATCACAGGTGTTGAATCGTTCCTATTATGAAACAGGCGCGAGTCCGACGCTCGACAGGACAGGATAACGGTCTGGGAGTGGTCGCCACCCCCGGAAGACGCGCTTCGATGATGTGGAACAGACGATTTGATTTTCACGCCAGCGTCTCCCGCGTTGAATTCTCATGGCGCCGGTATAGTTTTCCACGTTCTTGGCGTTGTCGCCGGGCGGTGGTTGACGGAAACGAAAAATACAACGAGATGGAGCGAGCGGACATGACGGAAGCCGAGAGCGGGCAAGTCGGGACAGACGGACTGACCTTCAGATATCGACACCCCGAACACCAGGACGCGGTTGCGGCTGTTGGCGGCGAGAGGGAAGTCGCCGTAAAAGCCAAGACGATAAACGAGTTGTTCGCGGAGATGGACAAGATGCTTCCTCGGGCATGGGTGAGGGTTGACATTGGAGCTTGCGAGTCTTAGTTGGGCGGGAGCTCAATCGGCTTGAGCCGGACAGGGAAGCTGATTCACAGGAGGCGCCATGGGGAGCATTAACGTCTGTGTCGAGGTGCTGCTGTCCAGTCCTCCGTCCGAAACCGATATGGACGGGATGAGGTTGGCCGCCAGCCAAGCCTCCGACGCCAAGGGACAGGTGAGCGTATATGCGCATGATACGAGGGAGAACACGTTGGTGACCGAGTTCACCATCGACGCGAACGGATGGGTCGGTGTGGCGGACAGAATTTGGCGCGCTTTCACCGACCACATGCGGAGCTTCGAGGACGCCACGATAAGATTCCCGAGGCGCGGCGAGTGATGAGGGATCGAGGAGTCCCTCTTGTTTTTGTCAATACTGCAAGACGACAGACAGAACCAGATGGAACGAGTGTCGTGAGCGAGGCTTGCAAGATGGCGTCCCTGTCCGTGGTTGACGAGTTTGTCGCCAAAATGTTGTCGCATTTCGAGGGGTGCGCATTGCCTGACATACACACTGGCGCGTCCGAGAACCCCTTCCGCATGCTTCACGTCGATCACGAGGATGTGCTGAAGAAGGGACACTGGTTTTGCCGCCGCTCTCCGTCACGTTATGTCGCCGAGGCTGTGCTGGCGCGGCTGAGGGATCTTGGCATGACC
Organism: uncultured Victivallales bacterium; assembly: GCA_964436735.1. Lineage (GTDB taxonomy): Bacteria > Verrucomicrobiota > Lentisphaeria > Victivallales > GWF2-38-69 > CAYTFM01. Next base: position 8,128 of record CAYTFM010000319.1, read on the forward strand.
GTCGAGGATTCCGACGGCGGGTGGGGATTCGTGTACGCGTTCAGGCATAGCCCGGGCAAGGAGGCTGAAAGGACAACGCATGAGTGATGGAATGGAACAGAACGAGCACAACGACACCGAGACGCTGAAGCTATCGAAGAGCCAGATCAACATGCCGAGGATGTGCGAGGACCGGCCGGAGCCCGAGGCGCGCAAAGCACAGGAGCTGACAGAGATGAGCGAATCCCGGCCACGAGGCTGGCTGGCCAGGCTGATGGACAAGGTGATCGGACGCGAGTGACAAGTGACGGCAAGGAAAACATGGACACGCATTCCACGCACTCGATCACGCTTCCGGAGGACGTCACAGCCCTCTACCGGGAGGTCTCCGACAGGCTCAAGGACGAGCGCAGGATCAACCTGCCGCCCGAGTCCATCATGCGGGCGCATCTGACCAGGGTGAAGAAGAAGGTTCTGGATGAGTTGTACAAGATCTGTGTGAAGGCGTCAAATCTCGCCGCCGACAAGGTCGGCGAGTTGTTCAACCAGAAGTGAAGGTCGCCGCCCAACACGGTGACGATGACAACGGAGGGACTGCCATGAATGTGATTGAATGCCCGTATTGCGAAATGGAGATCAGCGCGAACCAGATTGACGCCGAGGGTGGAATCTGCCCCGAGTGCGGCCATCCGATCTCGCCTGACATCCACGACGAGGACATGGAGGGAGACGACGAAGGCGACGACGATGACGAGGATGATCTATAAGGGGGAGACGGCTGCCGAGGCGCATCCTGAAATAGGTTGTCGTCCTCCAAATCCATCATCCCCTGCCCGCCGCTCCCCGCGGTGTTCCATATGCGCTTTTCGAGGAGGATCGCTCGGCAGCATGAGCCCGCCCGCCATATTCCACAAGCGCTTCAAGGAGCGCCTTTCCGTCTTGCGGGAGTTGCCGCAAGGCGAATTTGAGGATAAACAACCAGCGAAGCCTCAGCAGCCATTCTTACCGCGCGCCACCAACTCTTGGCGGAAAGTGAATCCCCATTAAAGTACTACTACGTAAGTCTATCCGTGACTTTCAACATTCATTAAAACGTTTGAAGAATTGCTCGACAGGCGCTACTTGTTATTGTCTTTCTTGCGCCTCCCGCATATGGGTTTCTCCTGATTGGGGGGAATTTCATCGAAACCCCATGACATGAAAACGGATTGACCGCGGTATCTCATATATGGAGATCAGGACAACTTAAGCTGACCTTCGTGTGCTCCTTGAATTTCCACCTGCCGCCGACAATAAACGTAAGGTCATTTTTGAGGCAGCCCATGCGGCTTTCAATAATGACGGAATCTGCCTTGCCGCATGCCGTTCCACTGGACGCCAAGCGGCATTCTCCATGTTTCTGGCGCTTACGGCAGACCATCGTAGGAAAATACGCTTGAAAGGAGGCGGCTACACGTGGGCCTTCGTTTTCTCCGAACGCCGATCCGTGGAGTTTGGGTGCTTTTTCCTACGATGGTCTGCCGTAGAAGCACGAAATCAAGGCATCCTTTCCTTGATGCCTGCCCTTTGGAATGAACGGTATTCACAAGAGAAATTTATAGACAATGCGTCGATTGACACCAAAACGCTTCAACACATCGGAGGTTGCGTCAATGGCTAAAGCGGCCCGCACGTCCACTCGTTCCCGCTTCACGCTCGTCGAGCTCCTCGTGGTCATCGCCATAATCGCCATTCTGGCGACCATGCTGCTGCCGACGCTCAAGGGGGCCGTGGGGATGTCGAAGGAGGTCTACTGCGCCAACAACCTGAAGAGCCTCCACGGGGCCACCCACAGCTACTGCGGCGACTTCGGCGAGAGGATTATCGCCTACATGGGGACGGCCCCCGACGAGCTGTTCCACCACACGCTGCTTGTCGAGGGGAACTACCTGTCGTCCATGGAGAGGCATATCTTCATGTGCCCGGCGTACGCCGCCACGAACGGCTCCGGGGATTCCGCCGTCTTCGGCCCCGCCAAGCCGAACTACTACTATTCATACGGCATGGTTCTGGACGGCCCCTCGGACGATCCGTCCAACCCCGAGAGCGTCGGCTGGTCGCAGTACTCCAACGACGGCGGGACTCAGATGTACG
>CAYTFM010000320.1:0-10037 GCA_964436735.1 uncultured Victivallales bacterium
AGTGTGGGAAGTCTTAACCGTTGAACCCTTGAACCGTGAACTTTGAACCATGCCGAAATCCATGTCACCGAGCCTCTTCCTGTGGGTCCCCGCCGCGGTCATCGCACAAGATTCCACTGGGGATCGTCGGTCAGCGGGATGACGGCCGACTCTCTGACCTCCAACTCGTCCAGGTAGTAGACGAGGACGGTCCGGCTGGTGTCGTTGATCATCAGCACATCCATAGTGCCGTCGCCGTCGTAGTCGCCGGTGTTGACGACGTCCCAGGCGGGGTCGCCGCCTTCGTAGACAAGGTGGTCGGTGTCGATCACGCCGTTGCGGAGGTCGGTGTCGATGTAGACGGCGCCCGTGGACTTCACGCGCCAGAGGATGTCGGCCTTGCCGTCGTGGTCGAAGTCGCCGGTGTCAGCGACCTCCCAAGATCCCTGGACGTCAGCACGATTCCTCCACCCTCGATGTTGTTTCTGCCGACAAGCAGGACACGGAGTGAGGGTCTTCTGCGCCTGGACGTTCACAATCGCAGCCTCCGCCACAAACGCCATGGCTGCGATGATCTTCGCGCTCCTTGACATGCCTCCCCCTCGATATCTGTTTATTGTTGAGATTCTCATGTTTCGATTGCTACCATACATACGCTTTTAGCTTGTCTGGGGAGGAATTCAAGCGTACGTATAAAAACGGACGGCGGATTTTTGTCTCCTGGCGGGGTTCGGGGGATGGCTACCGCACTTGGGGCAGGGAAAATAGCATTTCCCTATTGCCTCCGCCGTGAGTGGCGCATACATTTCATGTTTGTTCTGTGTTGTTTGATGTAATGGAGGTGAACAGCTATGGGCAGAGGCCGCTCAAAATCGAATCCGATCGCTTTGGTTGGCATGTGGTGTGCGTTTCCGGGCGCCTTGAGCCCCGAGGAACTTTGGGAGAACGTTCTTGCCGGACGGCGCTATTTCAGGAAGACACCTGCCTGCCGGATGGCTCCCGACTACTTTGACCCTGATCCAGCCGCGCCCGGCAAGAGCTATGCCGATCAAATGGCGGTCATAACGGGGTGGAGCTTCGACCCGTTGGCGTACCGCATACCACCGGTGACCTTCAACGCGACCGATCTCGCCCACTGGCTGGCTCTGGACACCGCCCGCCGCGCCGTGGAAGAGGCGCGGCTTGACTTGCGGAAGCTTGACCGCACCCGCATGGGCGTGGTGCTCGGCAACAGCCTCACCGGGGAATTCTCCCGCAGCCACAATCTCCGCTTCCGCTGGCCGTACGTGGAGCGCAGCATCCGCCGCGCGCTCCATCACTCGCATGACCATGCCGCCGCCGACGCCGTCGTGGCCTCCGTCAAGGAGATCTTCAACGCCCCGTTTCCTGCGATAACCGAGGACACACTGGCCGGCAACATGTCGAACACCATCGCCGGACGCGTATGCAACTACTTCGACCTCGGCGCGGGGGGCTACACGGTCGACGGCGCCTGCTCATCATCCCTGCTTGCCATCGCCACGGCCTGCAACGCGCTCCGCAACGGCGACATGGACATCGCCTTGGCGGGCGGCGTCGATGTGAGTCTCGACCCCTTCGAGATCGTGGGCTTCGCGAAGACCCAGGCGCTCGCCAAGGAGGACATCCGCCCTTACGACGAGCGCGCCGCCGGCATGCTGACCGGCGAGGGGTGCGGCATTTTCATCCTGACGAGGGCCGACACCGCGAAAAGTCTGGGACTCAAGCCGCTGGCGTATATCCGCGGGTGGGGATACTCGTCGGACGGCGCGGGCGGCATGACAGCCCCGGAAATCGAGGGGCAGGCCCGCGCCCTGCGGAACGCCTACGCGCTGGCGGGGTACCCGATGTCGAGCGTCGGGCTGATCGAGGGGCATGGAACGGGAACCGCCCTCGGTGACAAGGTCGAGATCTCCGCCATCCAGCGTCTTCTTGAGGGCGCGAAGCTCAAGGCGCCCTGCCGTATTGGCAGCATCAAAGGCAACATCGGACACTGCAAGGCCGCCGCCGGCTCCGCGGGATTGGCGAAGGCCGTGATGGCCGTCGCTCGCAAGAGCATGCCGCCGACCATGAATTGCGACCGTCCGAATTCCTTGTTCGGAGCGCCGGCCGTGCTGCTGGTGCCGAACGTCAAGGGGCGGCCGTGGGGAAGGTCTCCGACGCCTCGGCGCGCCTCGGTGAGCGCGATGGGATTTGGCGGATCGAACTGCCATGTCACCATCGAGGAGGCGGTTCGCGGCGGACGTCCCACTCGTTCCGATCTGGCGAAGCTCGGTTCCGCGAGAAAATCCGAAATCGTGCCGATCTCCGCCCCGAATAGAGAGGAGGCGGCCGAGCAGGCTGAACGGATCGCCTCTCTCGCCGACAAATTATCCCGCGCCGAGTTGACCGATCTCTCCGCCGCGTTGACCTCCCGCCCCCTTGAGGGCGCCATCCGGTTGGCGGTGGTCGCCCGCTCGCCGTGGCATCTGGCCGAGACGTTGCGCGCCGCCGCCGACGCCCTGCGCTCGAGCGCGCCGCTTTCCTCCTGCGGAGACTCCGCCGCCGGACTTTTCGTGGGCGAGGCCCTTGCGGACCCCACCATGGCCATGCTGTTTCCGGGGCAGGGATCGCAACGCGTCAACATGTGCGCCCATCTGCTCGACGCCTATCCGTTCGTGCGGAAAACCTTCAAGAAATTCGACAAGGCGGTTTCCCGACAACTGCATGACTGTTTGTCCGACGAGATTTTCCGGGATGACCAGTTCGCAAGCGACGCGACACGGGCCGCCTGGGGTGAGCGGCTGCGGAACACGTCGATTTCCCAGCCGGCGGTCGTCGCCTCCTCGCTCGCCATGCTGTCGGTTCTCGACCACTACGGCTTGAAGCCGTCGATTGTCATCGGGCACAGTCTCGGCGAGATCACCTCCTTGGCCGCCGGAAGGCTGCTTTCTCCTGAGGTGGCGGTGAAAGTCGCCGCCTCGCGTGGGGCCGCCATGTCGTCCCTGCATATTCCGGATCCGGGCGCCATGATGGCGGTGGCCGCCTCCGCCGCGGAGGTCGAGGAATTGGTCGCTTCCGTGGGCGGTCCCATCGCCATCTCGAATTTCAATTCCCCCTCGCAGACGGTCGTGTCCGGGCCGACCGCGGCGATCGACCGTTTCGCCGCCGCCTGCGCCCGCAAGGATGTGCAGTGCAAAAAATTGAATGTCTCCCACGCCTTTCATTCCGAGATCGTGGCTCCCGCCTCGGCGAGCTTCCTTGAATCGCTGGCGAAAGTGAAGTTCCGCCGCCGCGCCCGCTCGCAAATCGTGTCGACCGCGACAGGGGGGCTTCTTGAGAAAGGAGCCGATGTGCGGCATCTGCTCGGCGACCAGATCCGGCAGCCCGTGCGCTTCATCGAGGCGGTCGAGACGGCGAAAACCCTTTCACCCTCCCTGTGGGTGGAGGTGGGCCCCGGCGGCGTCCTCTCCGGACTCGTTCGGGAGATACTCGCCGCCGATGGCGTCGAGCCTATGCCGACCGATCTGCCGGGAGACGATGGGCACGACCTGCTTCACCGCATTCTCTCTCGCGCCTTCGTCCTCGGGTTCCCGGTGGCTCTTGAGAAACTCTTCGCATGGCGCTTCCACCGTCCGATCGATGTTGAAACCTACAACCCCGTCATGATCGTGAACCCCTGCGAAAGAGAGCCTGGAGAGGCTGTCTTCGGGGCTCTTCAGCGTCATGTGGGCGGCGAGTCCGCCGCCATCTCCTCCGAGCTGGCGCCTGAAGGAATGGACGCGGCCGCCTTTGCCGCGTATCTGGAGCGCCGCGGCGGATTTCTCCGCGACATGATCGCCGCCGATCAGCGCCATTTGCAGGGGGCTCCCGCCAAAGCTCCCGTCGCCGCGCCCGCCGCGGTAGTGTCGGCGACGTCCGCCGCCGCGCAGCCCGGCGAGGCCCTGCCCATCATCGACTTCGCCATCGACTGGATTTCCCAGCGCACAGGATTCCCGAAGACGGCGATCCTGCCCGACATGAAACTGCGGGACGACCTCAACCTCGACTCCATCAAGGTCGGCGAGCTCGTCTTCTCCATCTGCCGCAAGCTTGACAAGAAAACGCCACCTGATCCCTCGGCGTTCGCCAACTCGACGCTGGAACGGCTTGTGGCCCTCGCGCAAAGTGATTTCCAAGACTCGTCGACGCGCGCGGCGGGTTCTCCCGACTCCACCACTGTGCTGGGGATGCGCGCCGCCGTCGAATCCCCGGCCGCCGACTGGGTCAAGGTCTTCCAGATCGAGCGGCGGGAGGCACCCATCGATTCGGAAGGGCAGTTGCATCTGCCCAACCGGGGATCCGTGCTCATCGTGGGCGAACCGCACTCCCCGCGGGTCGAGGCGGTCCGTTCCGTCTTTGTGCGCAAGGGGTTGTCGGTCCGCATCACGGATGTCGCGGTGGCGCCGGAAGCGGCGATCGCCGAGGATTTGTCCTTCCTGATCATCATCTTGCCCGAGATGGAGAAGCGTTTCCTCGACTGTTCCCCTGGTGAGTTCGACGCGATGCTCGAGGCGCGCGCCGGTCTGTTCTTCTCTCTGTTCCAGAAGATCGCCGCGGATCGTGACGCGTCATGGAAGAACCTGCGCTGCCTGACGCTCCGCCCCTCGTCCGGCGGGCCAGACGCCGAGCTCGACGCCGGCAAGGCCTTCCTCAAGACGATGCGCCTCGAACATTCGGCGTTCCATGCGAAATGGATTGTCATCCCCAGTTCATGGGAGCCGGAGCGATGGGCGTCCGTGGCCGAAGCCGAGGCGCAGACCCGCGGCGGCCGCGTCGGCTACTTTTACACCCCCGAAGGCCTGCGCATGACCGACATGGGAGCGTCGTTGCCCCCACCCACCGGCAAGGAGCTGTCCCTCACGACGCGTGACGTCGTTCTTGTCACCGGCGGCGCCAAGGGCATCACGTTCGAGCTGGCTTTCGCGTTGGCGAAACGGACGAACGCCCGGATCGCCCTTCTCGGAACCTCGCCCGCCCCGCAGGGAAAGGACGGCGACGACGAGATGAGCGTCAACTTCCGGCGGCTTGAAGAGGCGAAGATCACTTATCAGTATGAGCAGTGCGACGTGACCGAGCTCGAATCGGTCCGCGGCGCCGTGGACAACGTCCGCTCGTCACTCGGAGAGGTGACCATGATCCTGCATGGCGCGGGCATCAGCCAGCTCTTTCTGTTGCAGGACATGAAGCGGGAGAGCTTCATGAAGACGATACGCGTCAAGGCGGGGGGGCTTTACCATCTGCTGAAAGTCGTTCCACCCCTTCAGCTTACCGCATTGCATGTCGTCTCTTCAGTCCTGGGAAAGACCGGGATGCGGGGGCAGGCGGACTACACGTTCGCCAACGCCTGGCTCGATGGCGCGTTGGAGCTCGCGAAAGCGGAGAACCCCATGCTCCACTGCCTCTCGCTGGGGTATTCGGTCTGGGCCGATGTCGGGTTAGGCATGAAACTCGGCGCGGTCGACTCGCTGCGGCATGCGGGCGTGACCCCCATGGATGCGAAGACGGGGATCGATTCCTACCTGCGCCTGCTCGACCTTGGCCTGAAGGAGTCGGTGTTCATCATCACCGGACGCCTCGGCCCTGAGATCGAGCAGAACCTGTATACGCCGCCGGATGCCGGAGGCAAGCGCTTCCTCGGCAGGATCCTTCGCTGGGCCCCGGGAGCCGAACTGCTGGCCGAGTCGACGCTCTCCCATTCCACCGATCTGTATCTGCCCGAGCATGTCTACGGCGGCACGCCGGTCTTTCCCGGCGTGCTCGGACTTGAGGCGATGGCGCAGGCGGCCTCCTTATGCGCGCTGGGTTTGCCGCTTGCCGCCATTGAGGACATCGTTTTCGAGAAACCGTTGATCATCCCCGAGGACGCCGTCGTCTCCATCAGGACGCATGCGGTCGCCGACAACCGTGGCGTGGTGGCGGACGGCGCGCTGCGCGTGAAGGTCTCGCTCTTCGCCGAGACGGATGGGTTCAGGCAGGCGCATTTCTCGGCGCTGTGCGTGTTCGCCGCGGAGACATCCGCCAAAGCCGCCGACATAGAGTTCCCGCGGGAGCGTCGCAGCCTCGGCATGAATCCCGAGGAGCTCAGCCCCACGCCGTTGTTCCAAGGAAAATTCCTGCGGCGCATCGCGGACATCCACCTGATGGCGAAGGGCGACGACTGTGTCACCGAGGTTGAGATACCCGATGGCGAACGCTACTTCGAGGATCGCATGGGGCATGTGGTCGTCACGGGAAGCCCCGTGGCGCGCGACTCCTACCTCCAGTCCGGGCTCCTGATACTTCCCGCCGGATCGCTGCCGGCCCGCATCGAGCGCGTCGCGTTCGGACGGTGCGTGAAGCCTGGCGAGAAGGTGCTGTGCCGCGTGAAGGTGCGGCGGAAACTTTCCGACACCGAATTCGTCTCCGATCTCGCCGTGTTTGACAGGGAAGGTGAAGTTCTTGAGGCGATGACGGGTGTGCTGACGCGGACGCCGAAGGCGGGGCACAAGGAGTCTGTCCGCCGCGCGGCGGCCCCGCTGGCGATGGGCAGACTGTGCGATGACCTGGGGGTCCTGTTGCCCGACTCGCCGCACGCCCTGGCGATTGTCGCGCATGCCGATTGCTCCCTGGCCAAGCCCCCTGCGGAGCTGTCCGCCGCGGAGTTCGAACGGCTTGCCGCCGATACTCCCGCCCCTCGCCGCGCGTCGGTGGTCGGCAATCTCGCCGCCGTGCGCCGCGCGGCGCATGCTCTCGCCGCCGCTCACAAGCTGGAGCTGCCTGCCGACAAGGTCGCGTTGACACATGACACGCAAGGCAAACCGCATCTCGACCTGCCGAAAGAGCTCCTGAAAAGCGAACTGTTTTCCGAGCTCGACGTCTCGCTTGCGGACGGGGCGGACTGCTCAATCGCCTTTATCGGACGCGACCCAGTTGGCGTTGACATCGAACTGGTCGCCCCCCGTTCAGCCGAGACGTGGAGAGCGTTGCTCGGCGATGACGGCTATGCCCTCGCGGTCAAGACCGCTGTCGATTCGGCGGAGAGTTTCGACACGGCCGCCACGCGGGTGTGGACCTTGATCGAGGCGGGGAAAAAGGCGGCCAGCCTGCAACGGATCATACCGACTCCCACCTCATCTCTTGGCGGGCCATGGCTCGGTTTCGCCCACCTCGACAAGGGGGTCCTTCTGGAGTATTTGAGCACGGTTGTCCGCCAAGGGGCAGCCATTGCCGCCGCCACGGTCGTGCTGCGCTCGAAGGCGGCTCCCGAGACACTCATTCGGACACCCTCATTAACTCCCGCCGTCGAGTTTGAGAAGGTGCTCACCGATTTCCGCAAGAAGATGCTGCAGTTCAGGCCGGAGTTCAAAGACGACCCCGACAACGCCGGAACCGAGGAGCACCACCAGCGTTTTCTCGCGGAGATCGAAGCCCTGATGGCCGCCCTGCTGCGGATAGAGCGCAAGGTCGACACTCCCATCATATACGGGATGCGCAAGCGCCTCCTCGACATGGTGCTGGAGTTTCTCGACGGATCGGACGTCTTCCGTCATGCCATCGAGAAGCCATTCGGCTACGCCGGGGACTTCCTCATGCTCGACAAGCTGGTGCAGAATCAGTCGTTCAGCACCGGCCTCGCCTACCATTTCGACCGCTCGCAACTCGAGTATCCCGCCTCGGTCGCCTGCCGGAACCGCATCTCGTGGGTAGGTCACGAGCTGGCGGCGTTCGTGAAGGCGAGGGGCGGCGCCCCGCTGAAGATCCTCGACATCGGCTGCGGCGCCGCGCCGATCGAACGCTATCTGATGCGGACGTTCCCCGATATCACACTCGACCTCATCGCCGTGGACATCGAACCGGCGTGTCTTGAGTTCGTCGAAAAGACGGTGCGGAACCAGCGCAACACGGTCAAAGTCGCCCGAGTCGATTTGCGGCTGGCCGACTCCACCGAGCTGATCGCCGGATTCGCCAAGGACCGCGACGTCTGCGTTGCCGTGGGGATCATCGAAGCCCTGCGCGACGAGGAGATGATCCGCCTCTTCAAGACCCTTTTCACCTCGTTGCCCAAAGGCGTCCCGCTCTACACCGAGAGCTTCCTGCCGTCACACCCGTCCAGGCCGCACATGGAGTGGTTCATGGACTTCCATCTGGGGTACCGGAGCCGGGAAAGGGTCAGGGAACTGGTGGAATTGTCCGGAGCGAAACCATCCAAGATCGAGTCGTCGGTTGATGCCACGAACAGCCTTGGGTTCTTGAAAATAAGCACATAGGACATATATTTCCTAGCTCGTTTCGACTCTGGGAAATCCTTTGTCATTCGTCCGCTTGCGAAGTGCTGGGCGGAACGTGTTGCTTATTGTGGAAATAAAAGTGAATTCGTGAGGCTTCCTCACGCTATCGGAGGGTGTCTCCAGGCATCATATGGCTGAATCTTCATCCAAACATTTTGAATACAAGCACCTTGTAACCTTCGACGACACGAATAGCACGGGCAATGTGTATTTCGCCCGCTATTTCCTGTGGATGGGAACATGCCGCGAAATCATCACGGCGGAACATTATCCGGAGATCGTCGACGACATCAAGCGCGGTTTCGGCTTTGCCACCGAGTTCGCCCACATCGACTACCACCACGAAAGCTTTCTCTTCGAGGTCGTCATTATCAGAATGACCATCACCAGTCTCTCCAGGACGCGGATAGAGTTCCGCTTCGACTTTATCAACGAGAAGACGGGCGCGCAGTTGGCTACTGGCAAGCAGGCGGTCGTGTGGGTCAACCAGCAGCACCGTCCCAGCCTGATGCCTGACAAACTCTACGACAGCGCCGCCGAATATTGCGCCACGAAGCCCCTGTAGGCGCAGCACATTCGAAATCAGAATATCGAAATGCGAAGTGATTTCGAAATTCAAAACTCGAATGAATCAAACGAAATGTCAAAAGAGCTTCATCTGTCTCGGATTTCGTGCTTCGTGTTTCAGATTTGAATTACGCAAGGCCTTGTCATGAGAGGACTGACCAAAAAGCAGCGTGACATCCTTTCCTTCATCGAGGACTTCGATGGCGTCAATGGGATGCCACCGACCGTGTACGAGATCGCCGAGCATTTCAAGATACGGCCACCGACGGCTTTTGACCATCTGAAAGCGTTGTCCGCGAAGGGGTTCATCACCAGATCCCGGAAAGCCCGAGGCATCGCCCTCGCCACGGGCAAGCGGATGTGGATTCGACAGACCGCCATGCCGGTTCCTCTTCCTGTGATCGACACCGCCGGCAGGTTGACGCGTGGGGAGGGGGGCACGAAAAACCCCCATGCCGGTTCGCAGTTCATCTATTTCGACAAGTCGCTCATCCGCGACCTTGGCAGGGACGAGGCGTGGACGTTTGTCCTCAAAGGGGACAGCATGGGCGACCTCGGTTTCCGGGATGGTGACGTGCTGGTGGCCGACCGTCTGCTGAAACCCGCTGACGGCGATGTCGTGCTCGCCCGACTTTCAGGAGGCGAGGTGGTCGTCAGGTCGTTTCACGCCGCCGCCGACGGACGGTGCGAGCTGCGTCCCGCCAACTCCGCCTTCACGTCGGTTTTCTTCAAGCCCGGTGAAATGGAACTGCTCGGCGTCATCGTCGGACTCCAGCGCAGCCTTGGGCGGCGAGAGGTGGCTGGCGCGGCAGGTGTTTCAAGGTAAATAGTGAATGGTGCGCACCACTCACGATTCGGGCATGTCAACAAGGCGTGACGGGACTCACCCGTTGAACTCGCGGATGTCGCGCCAGGTGCCGTGGGCGATGCGGAAGAGGACGCCATAGCGCATGCCCGCCCCGCAGATTCTAAGCGTGTCGATGTCGAAGAAACGCATCACCGAGGCGTAGCAGGGCAGTCCGTAGAGAATCTGGAGCACCCGCTCGATCTCCTCGACCGAATTCTTCGAGGTGCCGTTGAGGGCGTCCTTCAGCAGGGTCGCGACCGTCGCCTCGGCGTATCGCGGCCCGAGAATCTTGTCGCTGATGATCTCCGGATACACCTCCAACTGCTCACATTTCAGTT
>CAYTFM010000321.1:0-10000 GCA_964436735.1 uncultured Victivallales bacterium
GGGAACATGGGATTCAATGATGTAACGGGTATTGACATATCACATAGAAGGAAATTGTATTTTGTTCGTAGCAACCCCTCCATGACTGTCGGGGCTCGGTTCAAGCGGCTTGGTCAGAGCCACGAGTGTGAACGAGTGGTTCCGCGAAGCCAGTTGCGTTGGACAAAGGCCCTTTGGGGGTGGTTAAAGTGGGGCGCGGCACCTTCCGCGCCATGGGGATTGCGCAAAAGGTGTTGCGCCCCACCCAAAAGCCTCGATTTCATAGATTGTCCAAACTCCAGGCCTCGGGTTGAAACCCGAGGCTATAACATCAGGCAGCTTCGCAGCCAACGAAAAGTTGCGGCGACAGCCGGTTAAATCTACCTGTTCCATGGGCTTCAGGCCTCGGCACGGAAATAAACCACTCCAAACCTGGAAAAATGTCGCTGGGAATGATAGGTTCTACTAGTGGTGACAATGCCATCTGGCAAACGACCTTTGACCGGTAGCCGCATGTGGTCCAGTTCGCTCAGAGATGTCTATAGCCGCCCGTCTTGTGTTTTCTTTCGCCGCGCGGCGGCTGTGGAGCGCGTGCGGCAAGCGAAGCGCGACGCCGCTTGGATCGACGCCGAACGGCTGCTGCGGTGCGGATGCGTCCAGTTATACATTTCCTTTGCGTATTCTATGTCTTAATCGTTTGTAAAAATAGTTGCCACAAGTGCCACGACGGAAATGTATTAGAATAAAATTTTGGTGACAAAATTTTCTTCGGTACTGTTCAATTCACATTCGGTTGCGGGCTTGCCCGCCTTGGGCAAAGCTCAGTCGTACCGCCGCGGCGGTGTGCCTGAGCGCTCCAAGGCGGCTTCGCCGCAGGGGAGCCACAATCGTGTCAGACACAGCATCGAGGATGCCATGAGCGTTTTCCGGTCATTCCGCTTCCCCGTCCTCGACGTCCGAAAATCTCGGATTTCGATATTCGAATTCCGATTTTTGCTCCTCATCGCCCTCTGCGCCCTGCCCACCATCTCTTTCGCCCAGTCGAGCACGCCCGACGAGAAATTCTGGATGACGGACGGTCAGATCGGCACTATCGTCCAAAATGGGGATATCATCTACGTTGGTGGCACATTCAAAAATATCGGCCCCTATACAGGTTTTGGTGCCGCAATTGATACCAGCACAGGATCTTCAGACACAGCCTTTCCCAAAGTCAATGGTCCAATAACCGCAATTGCACCCGATGGTTCCGGAGGTTGGTACATTGGCGGATGGTTCACTTCGGTTAACGGAATCGCCCGGAATAACATCGCACATATCAAGGCGGACAAAACCCTTGACCTCGCATGGAACCCAAATGCCAATTCAACCGTTGAAACTATAGCTGTCTCTGGATCGAATATCTTTGCCGGAGGTTCATTCTCTTCCATCGGAGGACAAACAAGATTTCGATTAGCCGCACTTGACGCCACAAATGGAAACGCAATTGATTGGAATCCACGTGTTGAAGGGATCAAGGTTGATACTATCACTATTTCAGGATCAATAGTATACGTCGGAGGATATTTCACATCCATCGGAGGACAAAATAGAAATAATATCGCAGCAATAGACACAACCTCAGGAATCGTCACGGCATGGAATCCAAACGCAAACAACACGGTCACGTCTATTGCTGTCTCAGGGGCTACCGTATTTGCCGGAGGCGAGTTCACCTCCATTGGAGGACAAACGAGAAACCGCATAGCCGCAATCGAAATAGACACCGGAAACGTCACTACATGGAACCCCGACTCTAACAGCTCAGTTTACGCTCTTGCCATCTCAGGTTCGACAGTTTATGCAGGAGGATATTTCACATCCATCGGAGGGCAGCCGAGAAACCATATCGCCGCAATCGATGCCACAACTGGTAGCGTCACATTTTGGGATCCAAACGCAAACTATGAAGTCAATACCCTCGCCGTTTCAGGTTCGACGGTTTATGCCGGAGGATTTTTCTCCTCAATCGGCGGACAACTGAGAAACCACATCGCCGCAATCGATGCGACCACCGGCACCTCCAACGCGTGGAACCCGAATGCAAGCTATAAAGTAAGTTCCCTCGCCGTTTCAGGTTCGACGATCTTCGCCGGAGGGATATTCCTCTCAATCGGAAGACATGCAAGAAACTACATTGCCGCAATAGATTCCAACTCCGGCAATGTCACAGAATGGGATCCTAGTCCCAACGGGATTGTCGAATCCCTTGCAGTTTCAGGATCAACGATTTACGTCGGGGGAGGTTTTTCTTCATTTGGCGGAGAAAGTAGAAACAACTTGGCAGCAATTGATGCCGCTACCGGTAACGTTATCGCATGGAACCCTAATGCGAGCAGTGGCGTTCTCTCTCTTATAATCTCCGGCTCGACTGTCTACGCCGGGGGAGAATTCACCACCATTGGCGGGAAGTTGCGTAGGTATATCGCCGCCATCGACGCAACAACCGGTAACGTCAATTCATGGAACCCTAACGCAAGCATGTATGTCCATACCCTCGCTGCTTATGGCTCGACTGTCTATGTCGGGGGAGAATTCACCACCATTGGCGGACAGGCGCGTTATGGTCTAGCCGCTCTCGACGCTAACACTGGAGCAGCTACCGCATGGAATCCGAACCCTCAAAACACAGTCTACTCGCTCGCCATCTCAGGTTCGACTATCTACGCAGGAGGACATTTCACCTCCATAGAAGGCCAGACGAGGAACCACATCGCCGCCTTTGATGCAGACACAGGCAACATCATATCATGGAATCCGAACGCAAACTCAGCCGTCTACAACCTCGCCGTATCGAGTTCGGCGGTTTACGCCGGGGGATGTTTCGGATCCATCGGCGGGCAGGCAAAAGACGACATTGCCGCTCTCGATATTGTCACAGGAAACGCTAACACATGGAATCCTACAATTTACTCTGGTGGTATAGACTCTTTCTTCATATCACCAGACGAGAATTCCATATTGGTTGGAGGTTCTTTTTATAATCATAATTATTGCAGTGCTTATGCGATCGCAAGATTCTCCAAAATGCCGCAGACGATCACATTTGCCACCCTGCCGACTAAAACCTTCGGTGATCCATCATTCTTATTGACTGCCACAACTTCATCTGGCTTGCCGATAAGTTATATAAGTTCGAACACGGCAGTCGCCACCATTACTGACTCAACAGTCACTATCGTTGGTGCAGGAACAACAGACATCACCACTTCCCAAGCGGGAAACTCAGATTATCTTCCCGCATCCAATGTCACGCAGACGCTCACAGTCAACAAGGCAAGCCAGACGATCACCTTTGCCCCATTGCCAACCAAGCCCCTTGCCGGCGCGCCGTTCGAGTTGACTGCCACGACAAGCTCGGGATTGCCTGTCTCCTACGCCAGCTCAGACGAGACGGCGGCGACAATTTCTGGTTCAACTGTAACTATTGTCGGGGTTGGAACAACAACCATCACCGCCTCGCAGGCGGGTAACACCAATTATCTGGCCGCTCCCGACGTACAGCAAGTGTTGACGATCAGGGCTCTCGGCCAGACAATCACTTTTAACCCACTTACGAACAAGTCAATTATTGAAGCTCCCTTTGAATTAACTGCGACGGCATCTTCGGGATTACCTGTGAACTACGTAAGTTCGGACACAGCTGTGGCGACGATCTCTGGCTCGACAGTCACAATTGTCGGGTTAGGAGCTACGATAATCACCGCATCGCAAGCGGGCAATACCGACTACGCAGAGGCATCTATTGTTCAACAAACACTGACGGTCAACAAGGCTTCCCAGGCAATAACCTTCAACGCACTGCCAGACAAAATCTACGGCGACGCCGACTTCGCGCCTGGAGCGGCGGCCAGTTCCGGCCTGACTGTCTCCTATGCTAGTTCCAACAGCTCAGTGGCAACTATCGTCTCCGGAAATATCCACATCGTCGGGGCTGGCACTACTACAATCACAGCATCGCAAGCTGGTAACAGCAATTACAACGCCGCCTTGAGTGTTCAGCAGGCATTAACCGTCAATAAGGTGGTTGTCACCATCATATTATCAAACCTATCCCACACCTACAATGGCTCGCCAAAGTCCGCCACAGTAACAACGACTCCACCAGGCAAAGCTGTCGCGCTTACCTACGACGGCTCACCCACCGCCCCCACCGACGCTGGAAGCTATGCGGTGGTTGGGACAATTAGCGAAGCCAATTACGAGGGATCTGCGAGTGACACGTTGACCATCTCGAAAGTCAGTCAGACGATCACTTTCGGGCCATTGCCTAAAAAGCAATATGGTGATGCTGATTTCGAATTGAGAGCTTTTGTCAGCTCAGGTTTGCCGATAAGCTACGACAGTTCAAACCTTTCCGTGGCGGCAATCTCTGCTGGAAAGATCCATATAACCGGTCCAGGAACTAGTACGATCACGGCTTCCCAGCCTGGCAACAGCAATTTCATTCCAGCAACTGACATTCAACAACAATTTACAGTCATTTCCCATCGAACAAACCATCTCGCAGTATGTGGCAAGAACAACTATGGACAAATCGGCGACGGAACCAAGACCTACCGCAGTTTTTTCATCACAATTCCAGGGATTTCAGAAGTGAGAGAAGCTGCCGTGAGTTACTCTCATACGGTTGCGGTAAAAGCGGATGGCACAGTGTGGACATGGGGGGCGAACTTATACGGTCAGCTCGGTAATGGCACAACGACAGATCGCCTCTTTCCTGTCCAAGTATCCGGTCTTTCAGGCGTGGTATCGGTCGCCGCTGGAGAAAGCGTCACTTCGGAGGGCAAGGGATTTACTGTAGTTTTGAAAGCCGACGGCACCGTCTGGGCGTGGGGTGCCAACTGGACGGGTCAACTGGGCGATGGCACGTCGATCGACCGCCACTCCCCTGTCCAGGTTTCAATTCTATCCGACGTAAAGGCGATTGCCGTTGGCGATTATCACAGCGTGGCATTGAAGGCGGACGGCACCGTTTGGACATGGGGAGGCGGGGGTAATGGTCAACTTGGCGACGGCACTATCAACAGTCGGCTCACTCCAGCACAGGTTCCAAATCTCTCCGGAGTTGCAGCAGTTTCCGCAAAATTCTGCCATTCCCTGGCATTGAAATCCGATGGTTCCATGTGGGCGTGGGGATACAACTATTACGGTCAATTAGGCGATGGCACGACAACTATCCGGAATTTCCCCGTGCAAGTTATCGGTCTTTCCAGTGTGGCGGCAATTGCCGCGGGATTTAGCCACACCATTGCGATAAAATCCGACGGAACCGCTTGGACGTGGGGGGACAACTATTTCGGTCAGTTAGGCGACGGCACAACTTCCAGCCACTATTCGCCCACCCAAGTCACCAGCCTTTCCAATGTAACGTCCATATCCGCAGGTATGTGGCACGCTATGGCCGTCAAATCCGATGGAACCGTTTGGGGATGGGGGTACAACAATTACGGCCAGTTAGGCGACGGCACCACAACCAACCGCCTTTCCCCCATACATGCCCCAATATTCTCCGGTGCGTATACAGCTGGGGGAAACCATTCATTAGCCATTTTTTATCCAAACCTCGTCACTTTCCTTTCAGCTCCAAATGGGACTATTACTGGCACAACAACCCAATCAGTAGATCATGGAGCTTCTTGTTCTGCTATAACGGCAGTTCCCAATGACAGTTGCCGTTTTACAGGCTGGTCCGGCGACCATATCGGAACTGAGAATCCGCTCACTGTTACGAACGTTACTGCGGACATGACCATCACCGCCAATTTCGCACCCAAACTTGATCAGACAATCACCTTCGATGCATTGCCTGCCAAGACATACGGTGACGCCGACTTCGCACCGGGAGCCACGGTTAGCTCCGGCCTGGCTGTCACTTACTTCAGCACCGACTGTTCCGTGGCGACCATCGTCTCCGGCAATATTCACATCGTCGGCGCAGGAACCTCCACCATCACCGCCTCACAAGCAGGAAACGGCAACTACAACGGCGCAACAAGTGTCCAACAAACTCTTACTGTCAATAACTCTATCCAGACGATCACATTCAACGCCCTTGCGGTGAAGACCTACGGCGGTTCCCCATTTACTTTGACGGCTACTGCCTCGTCAGGGCTGGTCGTCATCTACTCCAGTTCGAACACGTCGGTGGCGACGGTGTCCGGTTCGACCGTGACCATTACCGGCGCAGGCTCTACGGTCATTACCGCTTCGCACCCCGGAAACGCCAATTACAATGCCGCAGCGGATGTCCAACAGACTCTGACCGTCAACAAGGTGGCGCAGACTATCACCTTCAGCGCATTACCCTCCAAGACCTATGGCGATGCGGATTTCGATGCAGGGGCAACGACGAGTTCCGCCTTGGTGGCCAGTTACGCCAGCTCGAACCCCTCAGTGGCGACGATCGCCAACAGCAAGATCCACATCGTAGGTGCAGGAACGACCACGATCACCGCATCACAGGATGGCAATGGCAACTACTGTGCGGCATCCAGCGTTCAACAGACGTTGATCATCAACAAAGCGAACCAAACGATCACCTTTCCCGCTCTTGCGGATCGAGGGCTGGCGGATGGGGACTTCGATCCGGGGGCCTCGGTCAACTCCGTTCTCGTAATCTCCTACGCCAGCTCGAATCCGGCGGTGGCGACGATCGTCTCGGGGAAGATCCACATCGTGGGCACTGGGACAACGGCGATCTCGGCGTCGCAGGCGGGGAACGGCAACTACGCTGCGGCGGCGGACGTCCAGCGAACACTCACGGTATTAAAGTCGGCGCAGACGATCACCTTTCCGGAGTTGCCCGTTAAAGCCTACGGCGACGTCGATTTCGCTCCGGGAGCCACCTCAAGTTCGACATTACAGATGAGTTATGCCAGTTCGAATCCGGCGGTAGCAACGATTGTCTCGGGGAAGATCCACATCGTCGGGGCAGGGGCGACAACAATCACGGCGTCACAGGCGGGGAACGGCAACTACACTACGGCGGCGGACGTCCAGCGGACGCTCACGGTATTGAAGTCGGCGCAGACGATCACCTTTCCTGAGTTGCCTGCCAAAGCCTACGGCGACGCCGATTTCTACCCGGGTGCCACTGCAAGTTCTACGTTGGCGGTGAGTTATGCCAGCTCTAATCCTGCCGTGGCTATGCCCGTTAACGGTAAAATCCACATCGTCGGGGCGGGGGTAACGACGATCACGGCGTTGCAGGCGGGGAACGGCAACTACAATGCGGCGGCGGACGTCCAGCGGACGCTGATGGTCGCGAAGGCGTCGCAGACGATCACTTTCCGCGAACTGCCCGTCAAAGCCTACGGCGACGCCGATTTCGCCCCGGGCGCTTCCGCCAGCTCGGGGCTGCCTGTCGCCTACGCAAGTTCAAATCCGTCGACGTGCGTGGTTGTTGGCGATAAGCTGCACATTGTCGGGGCGGGCTCCACCATCATCACCGCCTCGCAGGCGGGCGACGCCGCTCGCCTGCCAGCTGTCGACGTCCAACAAGCGCTGACGGTCGCAAAGGCGTCGCAGACGATCGCCTTCCCCGAATTGTCCTCCAAGGTACTCGGTGCCGCCGATTTCGATCCTGGAGCCGTGGCCAGCTCCGGCCTCGTTATTTCGTACGCATCGTGGGATCAAGCCGTGGCGACGGTCGTCGACGGCAGGATCCATCTCGTCGGGATTGGTGCGACTGCGATCACCGCCTCGCAGTCTGGCGACAGGAACTATGCCGCCGCCGTTTCCGTCCAGCGTCCGCTGCGCGTCGGGAGGCCCGCCTTGACCGCGTGTTTCGCCGCCGGACCGCACGGGACGGTCGCAGGCGAGGTCTCGCAGGTCGTTCCCGATGGCGGCGACTGCTCCGCTGTGACGGCCGTGCCCGACAAGGGGTTCATGTTCGCGGAGTGGTCTGGCGACATCCATTCCACCGACAACCCGCTGACGCTGAAAGGGGTCACGAGGAATATGACCGTGACAGCCAATTTCGCCGTCGAGACCTTCCAGCTCGAGGTGGTTAACGGCGTCGGGGGCGGGGCGTACGCGGCCGGAACGGTTGTGCCCATCTCCGCGAACACCCCTGAGCCAGGCACAAGGTTCAAGGAGTGGACCGGGGCGGCGCAGTTCGTGGCCGATCCGAAGTCCGCCACCACCACGCTGCGGATGCCGTCCGCCGCCGTCCGCGTCACTGCCACCTATACGGACGGGGCGGCGACCTACGCCTTGACGGTTCAAGGCGGAGCTGGAAGCGGCAGCTACCCCGCGGGGACGGTCGTGCCGATCAGCGCCGACGCTCCGGCTGACGGAATGCTGTTCAACGCCTGGAGCGGTCTTCTTGTCGCTGATCCGTCCTCTCCCTCCACGACGCTTGTCATGCCGTCGAAGGCGGGCGCCGTCACCGCCAGCTACCGTGCTGCGTCGGACACCACCTATAACCTCATCGTGGCGGGAGGATCCGGGGGAGGCGACTACGCCGCCGGCACCGTGGTGACGATTGCCGCCGACCCCGCGCCGTCGGGGCAGACCTTCGACGCCTGGACCGGGGCCGACGTGGCCAAGGCGAAGTCCGCCGTCACGACGCTGGCGATGCCGTCCTCCGACGTCATCGCGACCGCCACGTACAAGGACGCCACGACCTTCACCTTGACGGTCGTCAACGGCTCCGGAAGCGGCCGTTACGGCACCGGCGAGAGCGTCGCCATCGAGGCTGACGCCCCGCCCGAGGGGATGCTGTTCAACGCCTGGAGTGGCGCCGCGGTGGCGAATCCCGCCTCCGCCGCGACCACATTGGCGATGCCCGCGGTGGACACCACGGTCACCGCCACCTATCGGCAGGCGGACGCCGCCACCTACGTTCTGATCGTCGAGAACGGCGTTGGCTCGGGATCCTACGAGGCCGGCACGAAGGTCGCGGTCAGCGCGGATCCCGCCCCGGACGGACAGATGTTCAAAGGATGGACGGGAAGCGCGGCCGTCGAGGACGCCGCCTCGGCCGAGACCACGCTCACCATGCCCGCGGCGGACACCACCGTCGCAGCCACCTTCGAAGCGGTCGAGTTCGGCTGCGCCGTCAAGTTCACCTCCTCGCGCAAGGAGAACGCCAAGGGGATCAAAGACAGCTACAGCGTGACCGCCAAGATGACGTTCCCCACCGGCAGTTGGCTGCCGCCGACGAAGCTGATGACCGCTGACGTCCCGGTCCACTTCGAGCTGGGCGACTGGTTCTTCGACGGCGTCGTCGGCGACGACCAGAAGGGCAGGCTTGGACCGAAGAGCGGATCTGTCACGCTGAAGGCGGAGAACGGCGACGTGGTGAAGCTGACCTGGGACGCCAAGAAGCTTAACATCTCGGTGCGAAGCGCCCAGCCTTTGAACTCGGGGGAGAACATCCTCGACCTGGATGGCGGAAACGGTGTCGTCGAGGGCGTCATCGAGGACTGCGTGATCAGTCTCGACGACTTGGCGTGGAGCGGAGTCGTCCGCTGGTCCGGCAAGGCCAAGATCGACAAGAAGGGCTACCAGTCCTGGACCGTCAAGGGTGTTAGCAGGTGAGCGGCTGTTGCCGCGTCTTCTTGACTTCGCAGTGGCGCACCGCTACTGTGCCCGATTCCTTTTCGAATAATTCAATGTGAATGGTGAATCATGAGTTGCGGATAGTTGAAGCCACCTTTCACAAAGTTGCGGCGAACGCCGCATAACTTGATCACTTAGGAATTTGCTTTTTTGTTTTTTGCCCCCAGGGGGCTACGTCTCATAGCCCAGGGTTGCGCGAATGCGCTACCCTGGGTTTGCGGGGGAACCTGTTTCAACCCTGACGGGGTTGGGTAACGGTCATATGCCCGCGTCGTTGTAGACGCAACCCCGGTGGGGTTGAATCAGGGGGTGACTCCACCCAGGGTAGGCGCGAGGCGCCAACCCTGGGCTTTGATACACAGCCCCCTACCTTAGAAAATAATTCAAGCTGTAGTTATTGCTTTTTTGTTACTTC
>CAYTFM010000322.1:0-9948 GCA_964436735.1 uncultured Victivallales bacterium
ACTTGAATCTGAGGAACCCCTTTTTTCAAAATCTCACGACTACAGTAGGTTGGGGATAAGACGTGGCACCTAAAACAGCAAATTGCCTTAAGGCGATTCCTGGCTACCACCTGTTCAACCAATCAACTCGGTTCTGCCGCTCTTCTGTGCGCGCCGCATGGCCTCAATGACCTTGACGCCGTTGACGATGACCTCGGGCGGCGTCGGATGGGCGGGGGGCTCGCCCCGCATCGCCTTGTAAAAGACGTCCCACTGGTAGGCGTTGCTCAGTTCGCCGCGGGGCACGGTCGCGGTCTCGGCGGGAAGACCCTCTTTATTGGCGGCGGGTACGACGCAGAGCGCGGCGGTCCCCTCGCCATTGTGTGTCAAAGGCGGCGCTCTGAAGACCGTGCCGTTCTCGTAGTAAATGGTCAGGCACTCGGCGTCGCGCGGGGGCTGGAGGCACCAGCCGTCGAGCGTGTTGACGATGGCCCCGTTCTTGAAGCGTATGGTGAGTTGGGCGATGTCCGGCGTGGGGCGTCCGGTGAAGATGCGGGACTGCATGACCTGCACCGCCTCCGGCTCGCCGAAGACGCGCATCATGTCATTGATCCCATAGATGCCGAGCCTAAACACCGGCGCCGCGGGGCACAATTCGGGGTCGTCGTACCAGGAGCCGTCCGCCTTCTCCACGCTCTTGTACCAGCATTCGTGGCGTCCGGCGACGACGCGGCCCAGGTTGTATTTGGTTTTCCAGGATTCGATGATCTCCAGATCCTTCGAGAAGGAGGCCGAAGGGGAGTTCAGGTGGACGATCCGCCCGAGCTTCGCCGCCTCGGCAAGTACCGCCGCGGCCTTTTTCGAATCCAGTTCGAACGGCTTGGTGGTCATGACGTCTTTGCCGGCGCGGATGATTGTGGCGATCTGCTCCGCGCGGCCGACCGGCCCCGTGAACAGACCTATCGCGGGGATGTCTTTCTCGCGCAGGAGTTCGTCGAAGTCGAGGAATCCTTTGACGCCGAATTTTCCCACGGCGGCGTCGAGCCTCTGAGGATTCTGGTCGCAAAGAGCGGCGAGCTCGAAATAGTCCGACCCCGGCCCCTTGACGATATGGTGCTCGACCATCTGCTGGCCGAAGCCCAGTCCCACCACCGCGATTCTGATTTTCGACATTGTCGGCTCCTATTCCACGTTTATACCCAAATAGGTTGAAAATTTTCAGCCTATTTGAGTATAAGTTCCGCGGAGACCGTGCCGGAGGCGGGATCGGCGGGCAGTCCGCCGCCAACCGATATCCGGAACGCGCCCGCCTCGACGAACGGCTGTCCCGCGTCATCGTACGCGGCGAGTTGCGAGGGCTTTAGTTTGAATGCGACCGTCTCCCGTTCTCCGGGCCGCAGATGGATCTTCTCGACGCCTTCGAGGTGGAGCAGGGGAACCGGCACCGACGCCTCGACGTCGCTGACGTACAACTGGACGACCTCGTCGCCGGCGACGTCTCCGACATTGCTCACCTCGACCGACACGGAGACTGATTCCTTTTTAGAAATGGACTCCGCGCTCAGCTTCAGCTTCGCGTATTCGAATTTCGTGTAGCTGAGGCCGTAGCCGAACCGGTAGAGAGGCTCTTGCGTCATGAACCGGTAGGTGCGCTCCCGCATGCGGTAGTCGCTGAACGCGGGAAGCTGGTCGAGCGATTTGTAGAAGGTGATGGGCAGGCGCCCGGACGGATTGTAATCGCCGAACAGCACATCGGCGACGGCGGTTCCACCCTCCTCTCCGGGGTACCACGCCATGATGATCGCGGGGATGTGCTCCTTCGCCCATGCGATCTCGATCGCGCTGCCGCCGGTCAGCACCAGCACGACCGGTTTTCCGGTGGCGTGAAGATTCTTCAGCAGATCCAGCTGTCTCCCGGGCAGGCCGATCCTGACGCGGTCGCCGCCGCCCTCGGCGTCCGGCACCCCCATGTCGCCCGCCTCCTCCCCCTCAAGCGACGGGTTGAAGCCCATCGCCGCGATGATCACCTCGGCGTCCGTCAGGGTCCATCCCAATTCCTTCTCATTACTCCCAGAGGTATACTGCACCTGCGTTCCTTCGGATACCGCGCCGATGACCCCTTCGAGCAGTGTCGCGAGCTGCGGCGCGTAGCCGTTGTAGTTGCCGAGGAGGACGTCGAGTGTGAAGGCCGTCGGCCCGACCACGGCGATGCTTGTGAGATTTTTTTTGAGCGGCAGGAGATTCCCCTCGTTTTTCAGCAGCACGATCGACTCCCGCGCCATCCGCCGCGCGAGCTTCCGGTGCTTCGCGCAGTTCACGACGCCGGCGGGGATGGCGGAGAAGGGGACCTGGTCGTCCGGATCGAACATGCCAAGCTTCATCCGGGCGGTGAAGAGGCGTTTCACGCAGGTCGTTATCTCGTCCTCGGAGACCAGCCCCTGTCCGACGGCTTCCAGGAGGCGGGGGTAGATGTCGCCGCAATTCAGATCGCATCCGTTGCGCACGGCCATGGCGACCGACTCCTCCGGCGTGTTGGTGACCTTGTGGTGGGCATGAAAATCCTTTATCGCCCAGCAGTCCGAGACGACGTAGCCGTTGAACCCCCACTCGTCGCGCAGGATCTCCTGCAGCAGCGTCTTGCTGCCGCAGCAGGGTTCCCCGTTGGTGCGGTTGTAGGCGCCCATGATCGAATGCACCTTCGCCTCCTTCACGGAGGCCTTGAATGCCGGCAGATAGGTCTCGCGCAGATCGCGCGGAGAGACGACGGCGTCGAAGCTGTGGCGGAGCGGCTCGGGTCCGCTGTGGACGGCGTAGTGCTTCGCCGTGGCCACGAGCTTCAGATACCGCGGGTCATTGCCCTGCAGTCCCTTGATCAGGGCGACGCCCATTTTCGAGGTCAGAAAGGGATCCTCCCCGTAGGTCTCCTGGCCGCGGCCCCATCGGGGATCGCGGAAGATGTTGATGTTCGGCGTCCAGTAGGTCAGGCCGAAATACTGTCCTCGGTTTCCCAATTTCTGGGCGGCGTGGTACTTCGCCCTGGCCTCGTCGGAGATGGCCTCGGCGATCTTCTTGAGGAGGGGCGCGTTGAAGGAGGCCGCCATGCCGATCGACTGCGGAAAGACGGTGGCGCGCCCGGCGCGGCCGACGCCGTGGAGGCACTCGTTCCACCAGTTGTATTCCGGGACGTCGAGCCTTGGGATGGGGGGCGACTTGTGAAGCATCTGCGCGATCTTCTCGCGCAGCGTCATCTGGGACACCAGTATCGCGGCCCTCTCCTCGAAGGGAAGAGACGTGTCGAGATATCGTTTGTCGATCGTGGACCTGTCCATGGGGTATCCTTTCTGGTAGTTTGGGTCGGGAGCTTGTGGGGCGGACAACGTCCGACTTATCCTTTCACGCCGCCGAGCATGATGCCCTTGACGAAATACTTCTGCAGGAACGGGTAGAGGACGAGTATCGGGAGGATGGTCACGATGACCGTCGCGGCTTTGATCGTCTCGGGGGTGAAGGTGGTCATGTCCGGATTGACCACGCCCTTCTCCATCATCTGGGTGCTGCCCTCGATCACGATCCTGCGGAGGAAGGTCATGAGGACCTGTTTGTTCTCGTCGTTGACGTAGATCAGGGCGTCGAACCAGGCGTTCCAGTGGCCGACTGCCGTCCAGAGGGTGACGGTCGCCAGCACCGGCTTCGACAGCGGCATGTAGATGTTGAAGAGGATGTAGAAGTCGCCGGCGCCGTCGATGGAGGCGCTTTCGGCGAGGCTTTCGGGTATCGACTCGAAGAAGTTCTTCACGATGATCACGTTGAAGGCGCCGGTCAGCATCGGCAGCACATAGACCCATATGTTGTCGATGAGTCCGAGGTTCTTGACGAGGAGGTAGGTCGGGATGATCCCCCCGCCGAACAGCATCGTGAACATGATGATGAAGGTGAACATCCCCCGGTGGGGCAGACTCTTCTTCGAGAGCGGATAGGCGCAGAGGCAGGTGAAGAGGATCGTCAGGAGCGTCCCCACGATCGTCCGGAACAGCGTGTTGAGGTAGCCGGAGAGGAGGCTGGGGTTGGCGAAGACCATCTGGTAGGCCGACAGCGTGACCTCGCCGGGCCAGAGGTGGAAGCCGTCGCGGTTGGCCTCGGCGGCGGTGCTCAGCGAGATGCTGACGGTGTAGATGAACGGATAGAGCGACGCGAACGCCAGAATGGTCAGCAGCAGCATGTTGAACACGTTGAAGATCTTCTCGCCTATGCTCATTCTAAACATCACCAGACTCCCTGCTCACCTTTGCTGATGCGTTTGGCGAACCAGTTGGCCCCCACGACGAGGACCATGCCAACGACCGACTTGAAGAGCCCCGCGGCCGTGCCGACCGCGTAGTCCATGTTCTCCAACTTCCTCATCACGAAGGTGTCGATGATGTCGGCCGCGTCATAGACCATCGGATTGTACATGTTGTAGATCTGGTCGAATCCGGCGTTGAGGATTCCGCCGATGGAAAGAATCAGGAGCGTGATGATCGTCGGGATCAGGCAGGGGATGGTCACGTGGAGCGTCTGTTTCCAGCGGTTGGCGCCGTCGACCACGGCCGCCTCGTAGAGGGAGGGGTCGATGCCGGAGAGCGCGGCCAGATAGATGACGGCGCCGTAGCCGACGGACTGCCAGATGGCGGTGCTGATCAGGATGAAGATGAACCATCCGCCGGACGTCATGAAGGGGATCGGATGGCCGTATATCGCCTTGGCGATCACGTTGATGGGGCCGTCCACCGAGAACAGCATCAGGAAGATGCCGCCGAGGATCACCCACGAGAAGAAATGCGGCATGTAGGTGATGGTCTGGATGGTCCGCTTGTAGCCCGAGATCCGGATCTCGTTCAGCATCAGCGCGAGGGCGATCGGGGCGCAGAATCCGAAGGCCAGGCGCAGGACGCTTATCGACAGCGTGTTCCTGAGCGCGTCCATGAAGTCCGAGCCGAGGAAGATCCGACGGAAGTTGTCAAGGCCGCACCAGGGACTGCCGATGATCCCCTCGTTCATGCTGAAGTCCTTGAAGGCGATGACGATCCCGCACATCGGCACGTAGCTGAAGACGATGAAGAACAGCACGCCCGGCACCAGCATCAGGAGGAGCTGATTGTGCTTGACATACTCCGTATACCAGGGCACAACCCGCGCCGGCATGGTGTTCTCCTTATTTCGCTCGTTCATCGGGAGCTCCCAGCTTCTTGAGGATTTCCGTCCTGGTGTCATAGAGCTTCTGCGCCTCGGCGAGAAGGATGTCCCCTCCCTGCGTATGCCATTTCCTGACAAAGTCGTCGAACTCGTCGATCGACTTCTTCCCGGTGATGATCTCCGCGTAATACTTTTGCTGTAGATGAACCAAATCCTGCAGGAACTCGTCGGCGCGCGGGACGGAGTCGGGCCAGTTGAAGAGGTCGGACTTTCCCCATTCGATCTTCTTGTGGGTGTTGTCGAACTCTATCTCGGACTTGGGGAGATACTTCTCGAAGATGGCCGTGTCGCCCGCCCCGGACAGCACCGTGGGATCCGTGAGCCCCTCTTCCTCCCGCTTCCGTTTCTGGTCGTAGGGGGGGAGCATCCGCACACCGCTTCCCTGGCCGACGGCCGGATCCGCCCAGTCCCAGTGGACGCCTTTCCGTCCGATCTGGTTCTCGATGGCGAGCGTCTCGTCCGAGGCGATGGCGTCCCACATCTTCAAGAGGCGGATCACCTTCTCCGGCTCCTTGGCCATATGCCTGCCGAGGACGATGACCCCATTGCCTCCGGCGCCCCACACGCGGTGGCCGCGCGCGCCGGCGGATCCGATGGGGGGATGACCGGGCGTGATCTCGGAGCCGGGCTGGAGGGCCTTCATGCTTGACGCCACCGAGTTGGGGTTGAGCAGGTTCAACGCCTCCACGGAGGACATGTAGTTGTGGTAGCCCACTTTGCCGTTGTAGAACTTGCGCTGCGTCTCGGCGTACCATTTGTCCGTCAGGAAGTCGGGATGGATGAGTTCCTCCTTGTACCATGCGGCAAGCAGTTCCAGCGTCTTGCGCGCCTCGGGCTGGATGCCGCCCCAGACGACTTTGCCGTCCTTCTCCATCCAGTTGTAGGGAATGACGCCATGCGCCCCGAAGATCTCGGTGAAGGACGTGTAGTAGCCGCTCATGTCGCCGCTCATGCCGTAGGTATCTTTTTTCCCGTTGCCGTCCGGATCCTCCTCGCGGAATTTCTTCAGGGCGTCATGGTATTCCTCAAGCGTCTCGGGGGTCTTGGTGATGCCCACTTTCTCAAGCCAGTCCTTCCGCCACAGTCCCGCCCGCGGCCGCAGCCCGAAAGGCCATATCGATGGAATTCCGTAGTTCCTGCCCCGGTAGGTGATGCCAAGCCAGACGTTGGGGCAGTAGCTGTTCGCCAGCCGCACGATGTGCGGGGCGTGCGTGAGCAGCATCTCGTAGGGGATCTCCATGATGAAGCCATGCTCGGCGTATTTCACGACCGAGGCGCGGCCGCAGATGAAGAAGTCGGGGATGTCGCCGCCGGCGAGCATCAGCGGGAGTTTCTGCGGCACGGCCTCGGGGCTGAGGTACATATACTCGGTTTCAAGGTTGAACCTGTCGTCGAGCATCTTCTGCCGCCATGCGACGGCTCCCTGCTTCAAGGTCGAGGCGCAGCGGATCTTCATCTTCGCCGCCGGATTGTCGGTGATCTTCTCCCAGCCGGCGGGCGTGTGCGCGGTCCCGCGCGCCTTCGCCTTGTCGGCGGACGGTGTCGCGGCAAGGAAGAAGATCGCCACCATCACGGGTAGTGTCGCCAGAAAGATGATCTCTTTTTTACTCATGCTGCGGGAGCCCTTTCTCAGTTTAAATATACCGGACCATCGGGAATATGCAATATATAAATCAATAAATTCCCAATAAAATAATAAAGATGAGCTTGACGGTGGGTGTTTATAAGATATGATACCAGTAAGGGAATAAAATTATTAATCCCGAAAACATTCAGAGTCACAACATGCCGCTCACCATTTTCGATGTCGCCAGAAGGGCGGGGGTCTCGAAGTCGACGGTCTCCCGCGTGTTCAACAACGGCTATGGCGTCGCCTCCGAGGTCGTCGAATCGGTGAGGAGGGCCGCGGCGGAGCTCGGGTACAACTCCTACAAGGTGAACGCGCGGGGCAGGCCGAAAAGGGACACCGGTGGGATCAGGGCCGGCAGTGTGGCGGTGCTGATACCGGACACGGGCGAGGAGGCCATGAGGACAGTCCTGAGCGGGCGGTTGGCGCAGGGGGTCAACAATGTGCTTGCCAGGAACAGGCTGAGCATGATTTTCACGAATCTATCCAGCGATGGCGGGATGCCGGTCTGCATCGAGAAGAAGCAGGTCGACGGCGTCATTCTGAGATCTGCCCGGGTGGTGGACGCGATCGCGGACAAGCTTGGCAAACTGCCTCTGGTGGTGGCGTTCGAGAACGCCGACATCTCCCGCATGCTGAAGGCTGACTTCGTCCAGCCTGACAACCGGATCGTTGCGGAACTCGCCCTCAGCCACCTCGCCGGCTGCCGGAATATCGCGGTCCTGTGCGACGCTCCCCGGCATAACGCGGCCATCGAACGGGTGTGCGAGTTCAGCTCATTGGCGGAGAAGTTGGGGCTCACAATCGCACGGCATGTCGAAGATGGTCAATCGGGAGTGATGGCGCGGCGGGTGTTCGAGGGGGCGGACAGGCCGGATGGCATCTTCATCCCGGTTGGCGACCTGCTCGCCAGCGAGGTCTGCGCCGCGCTGAGGGAGCGGGGGCTGCGGCCGGTTGACGACGTGAGGATCGTCACCTGCTGCAACGACCCCAATTACGCATGGGCCTGCGACCGGCGGATCCCCAACATCGACATCCGTCCCGACGCCATCGGCCAAGCCGCCGCCGAGATTCTCCTCCACAGGATACGGAATCCCCAGTCCGAGTTCCGCAGGATTCTCGTCAGACCCGCCTTGCAGTCCACCGGGTAGGGACGCATGCGATGCTCAGCGGGCGCAGGGCGTGGTTGTTGCGGGGTGGCGCCTATTTCCCAAATGGAACGACACCGCTTGTCGCTCCTTTCGTGTTTTTTCGGGCCAATTTGGTAATATAAAGACCAGTGCTATTATTATCTTATTCTTTATATATCAAAGTGGAGGAACAAAGCATGCAAATGAACGTGTCAATCACCCCGGAAATGAGGGAATACGTATTGGGGAAGGTGAAATCCGGCAGATATTCCAATGCCAGTGAAGTGATACGCGACTCGCTCCGCCGCATGAGCGAGGCGGAAGCCACTGAGTCCTCGTGGAGGACCCTCAACGGAATGTTGGCCGGGGCTGAGGCGGGCGGGCGCTCCAAGAGAACTGTCGCCGAGATGGATGTGGTAAGACACTTGCCACTCATTAGTACCGCCGATAATGCGGAATAAGGCGGTGTGCCCTACGAGGGCTGCGGGGGCGCGCCTATGTCAAGCATCATTTTCGATGGGTTGGTGGAGCAAACGTCACGCCACTGCTTTTAGTTTTCAGTTTCCGCGTCGCCGGCGGCCGTCGCCGTTATGACGGTCTTCGCGGAAGGCGGCGCGTCCGATGGCTTCTCATCCTCAGGGCCCGTCACCTCCCTGCCGTTGAACAGTTGTTTGACCTGGTCGTCGGAGAGGACGAAGCTGAAGAACTGGACGTCGTCGAGCTGTATCGGCGCGGCATACTGCAAGATGAACTGTCCAAGAACGACACCCTCGGGCCTGGGCGGATACGCCTTGTCGTTGTCGTCCGTCTTCTCGCCGTTGATATAGGTTCTGACGCGGTTGCCGCCATACGTGCCGACGACATGCGTCCACGCGCCGGGAGTCACGCTTCCCTTGAAGGGCTGCTTGGCGATCGAGCCCCAGAGATTTGCCCCCCAGAACCCCACATAGAGTCCGGTGGCGGCGTGGTTGCCAGAGGAGATGAGATTCTCCCGGTGACCCTTCAGATTTTCCGGCAGCTTCACCCAGAAGGCGAAGGAAACCTCACGGATATGCCTGCCTTGGGTGACGGACTCCGGGAAGACGATTTTCCCGGGTGAGCCGGCGAAGCGCAGCGCCGTGCCGCGCGCGGCGTCCTGGACGATCTCCACGGCTTCCGCTTTGCAGATGTTGCCCTCGTGGTCCGTTATGGCTCCCTTGTCGATCCTGCCAACCTTTTCCTTCTCGAAGTCCAGCTTCGCCAGCCGCGACACTCCATCCCGGGCGAACTGCCGCTGAATCTCATCCATGGAAAGGGCGTAGTCGTACAGCCTGATCTCATCAAGCCTCGCCCACCAGTTCTCCAGCACACGCGCGTAGGAGGACCCTTTCACGAATTTTCCGATCTGGCCGGGTGTGGCCTGCTCTATTTTGAGTTCGCCATTGATGTAGAGGGAAGCTTTTTTGCCGTCGATCACGCAGGCGTAATGGTTCCACTTGTCCTTGGGCTGCTCGGGGCCGTACAAGCCGAATATGCGCTGGGCTCCCATGGCGTGCATCGTGAGCATGTCGCCGCGGAGGAAGTGGCGCGGACCGTTGACGCTGAACTTGTTGACGACACTTTTGTCGACTCCGTCGAGACCGAAGACCGTGCCGGCGGTCGCCGGGGTGGACGGCGCGGCGGCGAGGTATGCGGAGTAGAGGCCGTTGACCGTGGGCGGGCTGGCATACCAGAACATGAGAGTCATGTGGTCGCCGATCGGTTCGAACACCTTGCCCGGGATCAAGACCTTGCCCATCTCGAGCGCGCCGGGAAGCGTGCCTTCGGGGGAGGGGATGACAAGCTCTCCCGGTCCGACGCCCTCGCAGCTGACGCCGTCGATCCCCGCGCCTTTGACGCCTGGCGTGAGCCTGACCCCGCCGGACATCACGGCGTCGTTGCCGTTGCCTGACTCGTCGCGGACGGTGGCGCCCTCGACCTTGTCGAAGGACCAATAGCCGA
>CAYTFM010000323.1:0-3597 GCA_964436735.1 uncultured Victivallales bacterium
TCGGCGTCAAGCTGACGGGGAAGCTGAGTCCGTGGGTTGAGGCGAAGGACGTGATTCTCAAGGTGTTGGAAATCCTCTCCACGAAGGGGAACGTCGGCTGCTGCGTCGAGTACTACGGCGAGGGCGTCGCGACGCTGTCGGTGCCGGAGCGGGCCACGATCACCAACATGGGGGCCGAGCTTGGTGTCACCTTCTCGGTCTTTCCTTCGGACAAGAGCACAAAGGCCTTTCTCAAGGCGCAAGGCCGCGAGGCGTCGTGGGTCAAGCTTGTGCCGACGTCCAAGGCCGAGTACGACAGGGTCATTGACGTCGACCTCGGTTCGCTGGAGCCGCTGGCCGCCTGTCCGTCAAGCCCCGACAACATCAAGACGATCCGGGGGCTTGCGGGGACGAAGGTGGCGCAGGTGGTGGTCGGCTCGTGCACCAACAGTTCACTGCGCGACCTGACGCTGGTGGCGCGGATTCTCGAAGGCAGGCGCGTCCATGAGAACGTCAGCCTCGCCATCTCCCCGGGGAGCCGCCAAGTGTTGGAGACGCTGTCGCGGAACGGCGACTTGGCCGTCCTCGTCGCGGCCGGGGTGAGGATTCTCGAATCATCCTGCGGCGCCTGCATTGGCCAGGGGACGAGTCCCGCGGACGGCGCGGTGTCTCTGCGCACCTTCAACAGGAACTTCGCCGGACGCACCGGCACCAAGGGAGACCAGGCCTATTTGGTCAGTCCCGCCGTGGCGGCGGTCGCCGCGCTGTGCGGCGAGTTTGTCGATCCGCGCGGCGCCGGCTTCGAGTATCCGGCTCTCAAGCCGTCGAAGAAGTTCCTCGTCAACGACAACATGATCATTCCGCCTCCACCGCTGGATAAGGCCGTGGCGGTGGAGATCATCCGTAAGCCGACCATCGGCAAGCCACCCCTGAACAAGGCGCTGCCAGGGCGTCTTGACGGGATGATCCTCATAAAGACGGGCGACAAGATCACCACGGACCACATCATGCCGGCCGGCGTGCATCTGAAGCACCGCAGCAACATTCCGGCCTATGCGAAAGTCGTGTTCGAATGCTTCAACGAGACGGGAAAGCCGACCTTCGCCGAGCGCGCCGCCTCCGCGAGGGACGCGGGGCGGCACGGCGTGATCGTGGGACGCGACAGCTACGGGCAGGGATCCTCGCGGGAGCACGCCGCCATCTGTCCGATGTACTTGGGCGTCAAGGCGGTGGTGGCGGTGGCCATCGAACGCATCCACGCCGCCAACCTCATAAACTTCGGTATCATCCCGCTGCTTTTCGATAATCCCGCCGATTACGACAAGATCCATGAGGGCGACACGCTCGCCATCGAGAATCTCCGCGGCCAGCTTGCGCCGGGCGCGAAGATCGAGGCGAAACTCTCCGGCCCCGCCGGCGCGTCGACGATTCTCCTGCGCCACACGCTCAACGCCGAGGACATCGCCATCATCCTCGCCGGTGGTGTCCTGAACATCGGCTAAGAAGGCAGCGGGAAAGCCTCATGGGGCGCTTGCCCCATCACCCCACCAAAGGGTGGCTTCACCCTTTGGGATCCCGCACTGCCAGCGTTCCGTCCCCGGACTTCGTCCAGCGACGGAACGCTGGCGCATTGGCCATTTCCTGCGGAAGTATCGGCTCTATTCGCCAAAGGCGATGACGAGTGGGGCGTTTCAGCGCAGACGAAGTCAAGCTGGAACGCCCAACCTTGGGTGTCCAGAGGGCGCATGCGTCCTTTGGCGGGGTGACGGGGCGGAGCTCCCGTGAATATTAGACGTCGCTGTCCTCTCCAAAAAGCAGGAGTTGTGTGGCGTTTGAAGGCAAGGTGAATAACGGTTCACTGTCCGGAGCATTCGCAGGGACACAAGCAGGGCGCATCTGTGGGCGGGGTGGGACTTTTTCTTTCGCGACTCCCGCAGGCCCAGGTTTCCCGAGGGTGCTTTCGTAGCCTTCGTCCGCTGGCAAATTCGGCTGCCGTTGGGCGGCGTATGAGAGTGCGTCGCATCGCTCGTTTTCTGGATTGCCCGCATGCCCTCTCACCCAGATGAACTCCACCTGATGCCGCTCGCGGAGCACAAGCAGTCGCTCCCATAGGTCGATGTTGACCGCGCGCTCCGTGTCGGTGCGCCACCAATTCTTTTTCTTCCACCGTGTCACCCATCCTCGCATCATCGCATTGACCACATACTGGGAGTCGCTGTAAATGGTGACTCGGCATGGCTCCTGCAGCAATTCCAAGCCTTTTATGGCGGCGAAGATCTCCATGCGGTTGTTTGTCGTCAGCCTGAACCCCCCCGTCGCTTCTTTGCGCACTGCGTCATACTGCAACGTGACCCCGTATCCGCCAGGGCCAGGATTCGGTTTGCACCCGCCGTCGGTGTGTATCACGACATGCTTTTTGTCATCTGCCATATACGTTTCCTTTGCATA
Source organism: uncultured Victivallales bacterium (assembly GCA_964436735.1). Taxonomy (GTDB): domain Bacteria; phylum Verrucomicrobiota; class Lentisphaeria; order Victivallales; family GWF2-38-69; genus CAYTFM01. The sequence continues at coordinate 2,428 of CAYTFM010000323.1, forward strand.
TTCTATAGCGTTTACAGATCAACATCTTTGGAAATAGCAAGAAGCCAACAACACCACACCTCATACAAGGCGGGCCGACCGCCCTATCAATCGGACGCTTGGCGCGGAAAGGTACGGCTACAAATTGGGTTGCGGGCAAGCTCCGCATTGTTCTTTTTGTCGAAGCGGAGGCGGTAGGAGCATTTCCGGCAGAGCTCTTCGACGACGACTCCCTTCGCGAAGCCCTCGCAGATTCTCCGCGCCCGATCGCTGGACAGGATTTCCTCCAGCGGCTGTTCGGTGACGTTGCCGAGGGCCATTGCCCCGTCGTTATCGAGGCAGCAGGGAACCACTGTGCCATCGACAAGGATGGCGAATTGGTCGCGGAGGCCGTGGCAGGTGCCCGTCCGTCCGTAGTCTTTGTTGGCGAGATCGGGCCATTCGAAACGTGGCGCCGGATTCAGGTAAAGATGCGCGGCGAGTTTGACGGAATTCTTGTCCGTTGGCAACAGCTCAAGCGGATGGGGGAGCGAAAGACGTCGCGCGATGTGGCTCAGCAATCGGGATTGGAGGAGCGGATCGGCGCCCGAGTTTCTATCCCATAGGCGAAGACTAACCTTCAGGCCAGGGCTGCGGGCCTTTTCGGCGAATGCGAGCACAGAATCAAGATAGTCCTCGATCGGCAGCCGCTTCTCATTCCCCGCGAAGCTATGGAGGGAGACGCTGACCTGCTTGAGCGCCGTCTTGCCGAGGATGAGATCGGCTTTCTCCGCCAAGGATAGTCCGCTGGTGACGAGGTTGACGTCGAGTCCGTAGTCGGCGCAGATGTCGAGAAAAAGTCCGACGTCAGGATGCGAGAGCGGCTCGCCCATGACGTGGAAATGGAGCAGCTTCGAGCGGCCGCGCAAGTGGGGCAGGATGGCGGTGAAAAGTTCACGGTCCATGCGCCGCGGCGGGCGCGAGGTCTTGCGGCAGAAGTCGCACGAGAGGCCGCAACTGTTGGTGATCTCGATGTATGTCTTTCTGAACCGCATGTTATTTCCTCAACAAATTTGCCGCGAAAAGGTGACGAGGAATCGTCGGGGGGCCGCGCGAGGCGCATGGTGTTTTTTCCGCGCGCTCACCTTTCGCCCCACCCTGTTTGCTTGAAGCATTCGTCGAAGTGCGCGAATTCCGCCTCGGCTTTGAGCA
>CAYTFM010000323.1:3607-9928 GCA_964436735.1 uncultured Victivallales bacterium
TATGGAGCCACGCTCCGCGCGTGTTTCGATTGCGACGACTAACTCCCGCAGACTGCGCGCCTCGACGACGGCGGCGGCGCCCTGAATGGTGTGCGCTTGGTTTTTCACCATGGCCACGTCTCCGGTTTGGATGAAGCCGCGCAGTTTCTCGAATTGTGTGGGGATATCCTTGAGGAAACCGGAGATGACTTTGCTGCCCAATGCCTTATCGCCTCCAAGACGCCGCAGAAACGCCTCTGGGTCGAAGGGCGTGGCCGACGGAACCTTTGGCGCGGCTTCCGCGGAAGGGGGCGTCGCTGTCGGCGATGCGGGAAGGGGGGGGGAGGAGAGGGGGTGTCGCTTGTCAAATGGGTGATGACACGCTCTAAATCCTCCGTCTGGATCGGCTTGGAGAGGAAGTCGTTCATCCCCGCGGCGAGACATTTTTCTTTGTCGCCAGCCAGAGTGCCGGCGGTGATTGCGACAACGGGGACGCAGGGGTTTGCCACCTCGCTGCCGGGACCGCGGATCCGCCGGATCGTCTCGAACCCATCCATCTCGGGCATTTGGCAGTCAAGCAGCACCAGGTCGAAGCGAGTCTTGGCGAGGGCTTTCAGCCCCGCGAGGCCGCTTGCGGCGGTCTCGACGGAGTGGCCGGACGCCTGAAGCGTGATCGAGAGCACTTCGCGATTGGTGGGGTTGTCGTCCACGACGAGGATGTGGCGAGGATGGAGCGTGCGTGGCGCAACGGAGGCGGGAGGAGAGGTGGCCGTGGGAGTTGCAGGTTCTTCCTGCGTGGCCGCGGTCAGTACCATAGCAAGAAATTCCCGCAATCTGGTGAGACGGACTGGTTTCGACAGATGGAAGACCTTGCGGGGCAGATTCATCCAGCGGGTGCTGATCTGGTACCCCAGATGGTGCATGACGACAAGCCGTGACGACGTGGGAAGCGTCGTCAGCGTTGCGCTGATCATCTCGTCGGAAGATGCCATGGTGTTGCGGTCGAGCATGACGATCTGGTAGGGCGCGTCCAGCCACTTTCCGCGCGCCTCGTCGAAATCAGCCGCCTCGTCGACCTGGCCTCCAAGCGAGCGCAGGCAGGCCACGAGGGCGCGGCGGACGGTTGCGTTCCGATCAGCGACCAGGATGTGGACTGGCGGCAGGGGGGCGGGTGGTGGCGGCATGTCGATGGCACGGCACTTCGCGAAGGGGATGATGAGGCAGAAGGTGGATCCCTTGCCCTCCTCGCTTTCCCAAAGGACCTCCCCTCCCATCAATCCCACAAGCTGGCGCACAATGGACAGTCCAAGTCCCGTGCCGCCATAGTGTCGGGCCGTAGACTTCTCCAGCTGTGAGTAGGCCGAGAAAAGAGAGTCGCGCCGCGCCGCGGGAATGCCGACGCCTGTGTCGTGGACGGCGAGCTTGAGGGTGATGTGCCCTTCGGTCTCATGGTCGACCGAGATGGTCGTCGTCACCTCGCCCGAGTGGGTGAATTTGATGGCGTTGCTGATTAAATTCACCAGGATTTGCCGAAGGCGGAGGGGGTCGCCGATAACGCGGGAGGGGATGGAGGGGGAGGAGATGGCGCAGATGAGCTCGAGTCCTTTCTCATGGGCCTTGGCGGCCAGCATTTCGGCTGTCTCCTCGACCGTCGCGCATGGGTCAAGGGGGACTGACTCCAGATCAAGCTTTCCCGCCTCGATTTTGGATATGTCGAGAATATCGTTGATGAGTGAGAGCAGTAGCTCCGCGCTGTTGTAGGCGGTCTCGGCGTAGTGCCGCTGGGGTTGCGGCAGTTGCCCGTCGAGGAGCAGTTTCGTCATGCCAATGACGCCGATCAAAGGCGTCCGTATCTCATGGCTCATCCGGGCGAGGAAGTTGCTTTTCGCCTTGTTCGCCGCCTCCGCCTGAATGGCGAACTCCTCCGCAAGCTTGACCGAGCGCTCCAGATCGATGTTGACGAACTCGACCATCATCTTGTTGTCATTCAGTTCGGCGGTGCGCGCCTGCACAAGCTTTTCCGCCCTGATGCGGCCGCTCAGGAGCAGGTTGAGATATAAGACCAGGCTTGTGGTGATGAGGAGTCCGAGGGGGGGGATGAGCCAGTATTTGCGGGAGAAATGGCTTGCCGTGAAAAAGGTGCTGGGCGTCATCGAGATCCGCCAGTCATTTTCGAAGGAGCTGAGCGGTAGTTCGATTGTAAACAAGCGCCGGGCCTTTTCCAAGTCGAATGCCACATTGGGTGGGGTATGTTGGTACAGGAGTTTCCTCCCGCCCGAGGGGAGAGGCTTGTCGATAGCGATGCCGAACATTTCGGATCTGATGCTCTGCAACGAGCTGTCGATCAGTTTGCTGACAAGGAAGAGGCCGCCCACGAATCCCCGAAGTCCTTCCCGGCGCGTTTCGATGTCGTGCGGAGTGGGGAGGTGGTAGACCGGAGCGAAAACGAGCAGGCAGTTCTCCCGTTCACCGCTTGCCGTCAAGGTGCGATGTTCTACGGTGTTGAGGCGTCCTGTGTCGCGGGCATGCTCAAGCAGTTCCCTGGTTTCCGGGATGGAGGCGAAGTCGAAGCCAGGCTGGATGGGCGAGTGTTCAGCGGGGATCGTGAAACGGGTGGGGTAATAGGTGGGTCGGGCGGGGGCGGGTGTATCGTTTCCCGCGGCGTCTTTTTCGAAGATGCGGGCGTCGGCGACGCCATCCTTCGCCAGGCTTCTCTCGAACGCGATCCGCTCGTCGGCTGGCACCATTGCCACCAGCGTGAACGCCAGCCCGGAAGGCAGGGCTGAGGCGGTGGTGGCGACGTATGAGATGAACTCGTCCCGTGTCACCTCGTCGGAGTTTTCCCAGAACCTCGCGACTGACTCGATTTCATGGAGAACTGAGGAAAGTTTCAATTCGACCGCATTGGCATAATTGATGGCATTCTCCATGCATCGGCTATGAAAGTCGTTCACGGACGAGGTGCGGGCTTCGAAAAAAGCGAAAAGAGTCAAGCAGCCTCCTAAGAGCCCCACGATGGCGGCCGCTTCTATACGAAGAGAAACGTCATCTGTCGGGGTCGTGCTTGCCAGCATTTTTTTGAAGCGTCTCTGGTACACAAGCACCAACAGCGCGGCGAGGCAGAGCAGCGAGGTTAGGCCGATGATCTTCAGCCGTTCCATCTGGCGGGCGTGAGTGAAATTCCTGGCATTGATGTCGATGCCGAGGAGTGCGATGATCTCGCCTGTGCGCATGTCGCGGATGGGAGCGCTTGCCGAAAGGAAGTTTCCCCATCGGTCGCTGAGTAGCTCCACAACGAATTCCCCAGTCGAGAAAGACGCAAGGAATTGGGGCGACGCCTCGTCGTACACTTGTCCGGGGGGGGACTCGTCCTTGCTGCCAGGAGGCTCCGAGTCTACGAGGAAGATCGCCTTGTTCTCCGTGGTGAGGCGCATCAAGTAGAAAAACCGTATCCCGCTCATGGAGACCCGCATCGTGGACAGTTGCGTCTTGAGCCATTTGTAGTCAGGAGAGGTGAGATCCGTCTCGTCGCCAGCGAGATTCGCAAGGCGCAGGGGATTGATGGTGGAGGCGAACCGGCTGGCAAACTCGCGGATCCTTGTGCGCTCCTTGCCGTCCTGCTGGGTGCCGACTGCGTTGACCGCCACCCAGCCCAGAAGGATGATCATCGACATCACCAGGAGTTGGATAAGATCAAGACTGACAGCAGGACGCCATGTGCGGCGGGGGGTATGGTCGCCCAAAGCCGACACCGGTTCCATGCAGTGCCGAATAGTGAACGCCAGCAGGCAGGCGAGGACGCACCGGAGCAGTTGAATGGGAAACCCAAGGGTGGCCATGAACGTGGTGTGGTTGACGAGGTTGGCGGGAAAGAAATCGTTGGCGGGAACGACGAACCCCGTGGCGAATGCGTACAATCCCATACACAGCGATGCGGCCTGAAGGCGGATCCTCATGGCAGGATTGTCCCTCGAGACGGCGAGGAGCGCGTAGCACGAGAGAAGCCCTCCCGTCAAGCCGAACGCATAGCGCAACGAAGCATTAAGTGCGGGGTGCCCCCAGAAAACGCCTGTCAGTGTCGCCGCGGCAAGCGGAAGGTATATCCACCGTCCAATCCGAGCTCCGCTTCCCGCCATCCCACTCCGCCCGAATTCGGTGAGGAACAGGAATGAGGCACCCATCACGATGATGCGGATCCAGTCGAACAGCGGGAAGTCGCCGACGCTGATCAGCAGCAAGTCGAGCCACTCGCTCAGGCCATGAGAGAAGCCGAAGAGCGCGAGCCAGCCCCATCGCAGCGTGCTCTGCCGCTTTCCATGAGCGACGCAGGTGACGCCAAGCAGAAAAAAAGCCAAGCCGTAGACGAAGTAGATGTAATCCATCTGCTGCTGGAAGAAGTCGACAAGCATAGCAACTATCCCTTCGCAATGCGGAGCTTGTCCGCATGCCACGTGAGAGCCATTCCAGCCGTGCCAGCCTGCCGGCTTCAGGGCGATCGGCGCGCCTTGCATAACCGCTGGCACAGTATAACTTTTCCTGACGGAATTCAATAGAGCGTGTGTGCGGCGGACATTTCGTCGAATTGTCGCGGCCGCGCTGTTTCCCCCCTCTCTTCTTACGGCTATACTATGGACAGTGCGGAGTTTGTCTGCGATGTGCTGAGCGCGCCTCGAGACGTGGGGCGGTAATGAGGAGGGGCAAGTAGATGGGCATTTTCAGCAAGGGACCGTTCGGGAGGCGTTGGGGTGCCCTCACGTGCGGCGTATGCGCGGTGTTTTTCTTCCTCGCAGCTCAGGCGCCGGCGGATGAGAAGGAGTGGTTCGTCCCGCTTGGGCAGCCGCCCCAGACACCGCCCAAGCGGATCTCGGGTGGTGAGAGCTTTCCGCCGCTTCCGCTGCCGGCCACGCCGCTGCGGCGGACCGAGCGGAAGCGCCAGCCCAGCCCCCCGAAGCTCATCGGCAAGGTCATGTGGGGAGAGAAGGCCAACTTCGCCTATGAGAACGGGATGGCCTGCGAGATCGCCGACTGGAACCTCTGCCCCACGGATGTCAAGAAGATACTGGAGAAAGCCGGGAACGCCCTCGGCATGAGGTATGGCGAGGAGCCGGTGCTGCTCGGGACATTCCACGGCGACCCGCGGCAGATGCCCGTGCTTTTCCTCAGCGGCACCCGGACGTTGAAGCTCGATCAAACAAGCGTCGCCGCGCTCCGCACCTTCGTCCTGCAGGGCGGGATGGTCATTTTCGATTCGATCGCCGGCTCGCCCTACTTCTACGATTCGGCGCGGAACGTGATCGAGCAGGTCATCCCGGGAGGCGCCATTAGGACGATCCCCGCCGACCATCCGCTCTACCACATCGTGTATGATGTCGACAAGGTCGGCTACCCGAGGAACGTCAACACCGACAAGCCGTTTCTCGAGGGTGTGTATGTCGGATGCCGCGTCGCCATCCTCCTCTCGAAGTACGGGCTCGGCTGCGGCTGGGACGACCATGAGGTGCCGTTGATCCCCAAGGCGGCGTTCTACAATGTCGACTCGGCGTGCAAGCTGGGCGTCAACATCATCGCCTACGCCGTGGGCTATGCCGATGTGGGCGGGCTGGAGGCCAGGCCAGAGCTGTCGGCGGAGGTCGACGAGAAGGCTCCGACCAGCGAACTCGTCTTCGCGCAACTCGAGCATGGGGGGGCGTGGAACGTCCATCCTGGCGCCGCGTCCGCGCTGCTTCGGAACCTGCGGCAAAACTCGTCGGTCAAGGTCAATCTCAAGCGCCAGTCGGTCAAACTGGGCAGGGACGACCTCGCCCCCTATGCGTTTCTCTACATGACCGGACTCGACGACTTCACGCTTGACGAGCGGGCGGTGGACGCCTTGCGCCGCTTCCTCTCCTCATCGGGCACCCTGCTGATCAACAACGGGCTGGGGATGAAGACGTTTGACGCTGCTGTGCGCCGGGAACTCAAGAAGGTGCTGCCGGAGGCCGAGTTGGCTCCCGTGCCGTCGGACCATCCGCTATACAGCTCAGCGTTTGCCATCGTCGAGGCGGGGTACACGTCGACGGTGAGGCTGAAGAGCCCGAACCTGAAAACCCCCACGCTCGAGGGCATAAGCCTCAACGGTGATCTGAAAGTGATCTATAGCCCCTACGATGTCGAATCGGGCTGGATGGGGAGCGAGCCCCCGATGTCACTCGGCTACGACGCCTCCACGGCGACCCGCCTCGGCGTCAACATCGTCGTCTACGCCGTCACGCATTGAAATTCGAAGTCCGAATGAGTGGAAGAGGGATGCGTGAGGTAGCTTGTGATCGTCTTCACCCATGGGACAAGCCCATGGGGGTCGGG
>CAYTFM010000324.1:0-2477 GCA_964436735.1 uncultured Victivallales bacterium
TGGGCGTTTTCTCGTCGCCGCGGGCGGTGACCAGCACCACATCGCAGTAGGTCGACGACAAGTACTCGCTGATGGACATCGCCGCCATGACGAGGTATTCGAAATTGCTTCTGACCTTGTCCTCGCCCACCTGCCGCCTGTCCACGTCCAGCAGGATGCTGATCAAGTTGTGGTTGTGCGACTCGTACTCCTTGGTCATCAGGCGTCGCCGTTTGGCGCTGGCCTTCCAGTGGATGAACCGGAAGCCGTCCGACGGCCGATACTCCCTGACGCCGAAGAACTCCCGCGACGCCCCCGAGACGCCCGTCGTCCGCTCGGTTGTGCTGGGATGGAGTCGGTTTTTGACAAGCAAGGGCACCCACGGGATGCGGACGGTCTCGGGATACACCATCAACTCGTCGGGCATGTTGAGCGTCCTGGCGCGGCGGAACAGTCCGGCGGGATCTCCGCCGATCAGCCTGACCTTGGCCAGTTTGAAAAAACCGCGTCGGGCGGCGACCAGGCCGCGCGTCACCGTCTTCCGCTCACGCGGCAGAAGCGGATCCACCGCCACGTTCACGATCGGATCCTCGACGAACGGCAGCACCTCCTGAATGATGATCGCCTGACGGTTGCGGCGGAGTTTGTTGGCCACCACGAAGGAGACGACGACCCGGCCGTTGACGAAACCGTCGCGGACCGGTCCGCGGCGGACGCTGATCCCGCTCAGGGAGGTCAGCGAAAGCACGAGGCTGGCGGCGGCCACCGCGCAAATGCTCGCCGCCGTGATGCAAGCGGAGAGGCTCACGTTCACCAGCGCGACGCCGACGGAGAGGAGTCCGAGCGCCAGTATGATCGCTCCTCTTCTGGTTGGCGCGAGGGGAAGTGTCATGACGGAGAACCTGTCGTTAAGTCATTGGTCATTGGTCATTGGTCATTGGTCATTGGTGTGGGCGGCTCCACCTAGCCCTGGGCAGTTCTCTGATTCGTGCCCGAATCTCGAACGTGCGAAATTCCGTCTCATCCCCCTGCGGCGGAGCCGCTTTTGAGTGCTCAGGCAAACCGCCGCGGCGGTGCGATTGAGCTTTGCTTAACCGAGGTCTGTCGGGATCATCTTGCCCGCCTCTCACTTTTGCATCGCTGGCGTGTCTTCCTCTACAGGGATCTTCTCAAGGATGCTGGTGAGGACCTCGCCGCTGCTGCCCCACTCGCCTTGCGCGCGGAGTTTGAGCGTGACGCGGTGGGCGAGGACGGGTTGGACCAGTTCGCGCACATCCTTGGGAAGGACGTATTGTCGTCCGTAGTAGGCGGCGAGGCACTGGCTGGCGCGCATCAGCGCCAGCGAGGCGCGGGGGCTGCATCCGGTCTCGAAGGCCTGATGGGCGCGGGTCGCCGCCGCGATGGCGAGAATGTACTCCTTCACGGCGTCGGAGACGTGCACCTGCTTGACCAGCGCGTGGCACTGCAGGATCTCCGTCGACTTCACCACGTGCGTGATCTCGTTGAGCGGGTGCTTCCGCGACTGCGAGCTCAGTATGTCCATCTCCGCCTTGGTGTCGGGATAGCCGATCGAGATCCGCATCAGGAAGCGATCCAGTTGCGGCTCCGGCAGCGGATAGGTGCCATGGTAGTCGGAGGGGTTCTGCGTGGCGATCACGAAAAACGGTTTCTGGAGCATGTGCGGTTTGCCGTCGACGGTGACGACCGACTCCGACATGCATTCGAGCAGACTCGCCTGCGTCCGCGGCGTCGTCCGGTTGATCTCGTCCGCCAAAATCACGTTGCCGAAGATCGGGCCGGGGATGAAGGTGAAGTCCTTCTGCTTCTCGTCGTAGACGCTCATGCCGGTGATGTCAGACGGCATCATGTCCGGCGTGAACTGGATGCGTTTGAAGGTGCCATGGATCGACTTCGCCACCGCCTGCGCCAGCATGCTCTTGCCCACGCCTGGCACGTCCTCGATCAGGATATGCCCGTCGGAGAAGAGGCAGAGGATCGTGTTCCTGACCACCTCGGGTTTTCCCTTGAAAACCTTCTTGACGTTGTCCTCGATCTTCCTGATGGTGATGCCCATGAAGGCGAACGAGTAGTACTCCTGGGTCTTGAAGCCGGGTTTCGCCGAAAGCTTGTCGGCGTCGGTTGGCACATCCATATTGTTGAACACGAACATGTTGCCGCCAATCTGGACGACATCCATGTGCTTGAGGTCGTAGGTGCCGTCGATCGGCGAGTAGTTCACGAACGTGCCGTTCGAGCTGTTCAGGTCCTCGATCGTCACCTTGCCGTCCTTCGTCGTGATCTGGGCGTGTTTGCGGGACACCTCACCCGTGTCGATGATGAAGTCGCAGGAGGTGTCGCGTCCGATGGTCATCGCACCGGGCTTCAGCTTGAACTCCGTTATCTTGTCGTAGCCCTTCTGAACGTTGAATGATGGCATACCTCTTGTCCCCTGATGGCCCTGTTAAGATTACTACGCCAATATATCACGGGGTGGAGGG
>CAYTFM010000324.1:2587-9831 GCA_964436735.1 uncultured Victivallales bacterium
CAGGAATTATGCGCCGTTGGCCGTTATGCGGACTGAGGATAATTCTGGATTTCGCTGGGACCGCGGGTGTCTCGCCCGGCCAAGTCGCACAATGAGGAACTCGGTGAAGTTCGCTCGATAAAACCATGCCGGGCGGGACGCCCGCGAGCCTAAAGAAAGAGCATGTCTGCATTGAAGTTCTGCGCTATGCCAAGCCGCATACCCTACTCCCAGACGCACTAGGCGGATGTCTGGAATTGCCTCCCACCATAGCTTAGCGTATAGTAGCCTGCGTTCGGGTGACATTCGCGACGGACAAGCCTGTGACGTAAGACCGAGGCCTCTTCGATGAAGTATTTTGCTGGCATATTCGTCGGATTGGTCGTCGGCATAGTGATGGTACTGTCGACGAATGGCGACTTGCCGGCTCCGTTGAGATTGCTGTGGCTTGTTCTCAACCTGCCTGCAATGCTCGTTACTGGGGTATGGCATCATTTCCAGCTTCCTTTCTCTGGCGGCGAGGGGGGCGTTCTGATCCAGTTTCTCTGCATTCTTGCGCAATGGCCTGCTTTGGGGGCCGCTTGCGATGCTATCCTTAAAGCAAGAAAGCGTGTGAATGATGCGGCTGATGTGCCGGGATCTCCAAGTCAGCCGCCGGGGGTGTTCGCAAGTTCTTTGAAGAGATTGCGGCAGAGAAGAATGGCCGAAACATTATTCCTCCTTATTGTGTTGCCATTTGTTTTTGTGCTGGTTTGTGTGATGATCGAGCCGACCTTTTTTCGAATACCTTGGGATCTACGGGATCCAGACTGGGGGAGTCTTGAGGATTTCAACGCCTTGATGGATAAGGTCAAACCAGGGATTACGGTGCGTGACGCGCTTCAATTGCTCGAGGGGAAACCGGTTGCCGTGCCCGAGAAGGCTCAACTCGTGTGCGTATGGAAAAGCCAACCGTTTGGTGTTTTCAAGGATTCGGTTCAGAAGCGTTACGTCTTCCAGTTCAATTCCTCTGGGGCTTTGACAGAGGTGAGTGTCGACGATGGCCCGGAGGAGTCGGGTATGCGTTTCTACAATGTTATTTTCCACTGATGTTGGGGTCGTTCGTTCATCAGCCTTTCCGCCGGCTTTCGGCGAGGTCGCAGGCGAGGTTGACGGCGGCGAAGAGGCTGCCGGTGTCGGCGACGCCTTTCCAGGCGATGTCGAAGGCGGTGCCGTGGTCGACGCTGGTGCGAATAATCGGCAGGCCGAGCGTGGTGTTGACGCCGCGGTCGAAGGCGAGCATCTTGAAGGGGATGTGTCCCTGGTCGTGGTACATCGAGACGACGCCGTCGTAGCGGTCCAGCGTTTTCTGGATGAACAGGGTGTCGGGAGGGAGGGGGCCGTCGATCCTGAACCCCGCCGCGCGCAGCTCCTCGATGGTCGGGATGATCACGCACTCCTCCTCGCTCCCCATGTGTCCGCTTTCGCCGGCGTGCGGGTTGAGGGCTGCTATGGCGATCAGTGGATCCGCCACCCCCTCGGCGACGATCGAATCCCGCAGCAGCGTGGCCGTTTCGACGATCCGCTCCCGCGTGACCGCTCGGGGCACTTCCGCGAGCGGGATGTGCGTGGTGACGAATGCGACCCGCAGACGTTCCGCGGACTGGCGCATCACCGAGGTGCAGACGCCGCACAGCGAGGCGACCAGTTCCGTGTGGCCGGTGAACGCGATTCCCGCCTCATTCACCGACGCCTTGTTCACCGGCGCGGTCACCATGGCGTCGACCTTGCCCGAGAGGCAGTCCTCGGCCGCCGCCACGATCGTGTCGAAGGCGGCTTTGCCGCAGCGCGGATCCCGCGTGCCCACCGGGACGTCGTGGAACGAGAGGGCCCCCGTTGGACGGATCTCGACCTCGGCACCCGAGGCGAACCGGTGGATCGCCTCGGCCACGACATGAGGGCATCCGTACACGATGATCCTGGCGCGGCGGGCGAGTTCGGCGCTGGCCGCCGCTTTGACGGCAAGCTCAGGCCCAACACCCGCGGGATCGCCCATGGTCAACGCGATGGTCGTGCAGTCGTTGCTCATACAGGTGTCAGCCGGAGGTGGACGAGGTTGAGGAGCTTGACGAGGAGGCAGATGGCGGTGGCGGCGGTTCGTTCAAGACCAGCCAGTACAAGCCTAAATGAACGATGGCGTCGGCGAACTGGACGAAGTCGACCGGCTTCTGGATGTAGCTGTTGACGCCTAAATCATAGCTGGTCGCCACGTCCCGCTCCTCCTTCGAGGAGGTGAGGACGACTACCGGCAGGCGGCGCGTCAGTTCGTTCCCGCGTATGTGTCGAAGCACCTCCAACCCATCGACTCTCGGCAGCTTGAGGTCCAGCAGGACGAGAGCGGGAAGCTGCGTGATGTCGCGGCCGACGTACGTTCCTTTGGCAAAGAGGTAATCTATCGCCTCTTTGCCATCCTCGATGACAATCAATTCATTGGAGATACGGCTTTTGCCGAGTGCGCGCTTGGTGAGGTCGATGTCGCTCGGATTGTCCTCGATCAATAGAATCACTTTAGGTTTCACCTTGCCTCCTTCTGTCGATCCGCAACGGAATAAGGATTATCCTTGTCGTAGGTCTTAATCTTAATCTTAGTCTTAATCTTAATCTTAATCAAATCGTATGAGATCAAGATTGTGCTTAAGATTATCGCGGTGCGGAATCGTCAGTCGACGATGACGGGACACGGCGGCAGTGAGTTGAGGAAGACTTTGCCGTAGCTTTTGGTGAGGATGCGGTTGTCGAGGACGACGATGATGCCGGTGTCGGTCTTGCTGCGTATGAGGCGTCCCACCCCCTGTTTGAACTTCAGCACCGCCTCGGGCAGGGAGTATTCGCGGAAGTCGCTCGCCCCCTGAGCCTTGATCCGTTCGAGCCGCGCCTCGACGAGCGGTTCGCTTGGGACGGCGAACGGCAATTTGGTGATGATCACGTTGCTGAGGGCCTCGCCGGGGACGTCGACGCCCATCCAGAAGCTGGTGGTGCCGAAGATCACGGAGTCGATGTCGTCGCGGAAGAGTCGCAGCATCTCGGAGCGCTTGATCCCCTCGCCCTGGATCATCAGGGTGATGCCCTTCTTCTCAAAGAATGAGCGGGTCATGTCGGCGGCGGTGATCATGGCGTCATAACTGGTGAACAGCACGAAGGCCTTGCCGTGGGTCATCGTGATGTACTTCTCGATTTGCTCGGCGACGGCCTCCTCGTGTCCCTCCTCGCGCGGGGCCGGCATCTTCCGCGGGATGTGGATCTTCACTTGGCGGCCGTAGTCGAAGGGCGACTCGAGGATCAGCGTCGCGCCGTCGAAGCCGACGCGTCCGGTGAAATAGTCGAGTTTGTTGGCGACGGAGAGGGTGGCGCTGGTGAGGACGACCGGAAGTCCGGCGGTGAAGAGGGTGCCCCGCAGAATCTCCGCCACGTTCAGAGGCGAATAGTTCAACCGCAGCGCCTTGGAGCGTGACGCGTCGTCGCGTTCGACCCAGTAGACGCTGTCCTTGGCGTCCATGCTCAGAAACTCCGTCAACGCCGTCGAGTAGGTGCGGCAGCGCATCGCCTGCAGGTCGACCTCGAGCTTGTAGTCCTCGTCCTCGATGGTTCTGACATAGGCGGCGAGGGCGTGGTCGAGAGCGGCGAGATGGGGTGTCGCGGTGTCCATGAAGGAGTGCGGCGTTCGGATGCGGATGAGGTTGTCGGGGTGGGCCTCGGTCTTGTCGCGGATGGTGTTGAAGAGGGTCGAGACCCCGCCGAGGCATTCGGTCACCAGTTGGCGCAGGCGGCCGGGCTCGTCGCCAGGCCTGATGAGGAGGCCGCGCCCTTTCTCGGGGTCGAAGAGGCGGTTGAGGAAGTGGTAGAGTCCCGGTTCGGTGACTCTGACGCCGAGATGCTTCGCGGCGCTCTGCTCGAGCTGGTGCGCCTCGTCCAGGATTGTCGCGCAGTAGCGGGGGAGGATGCCGCTTTCCAGGTCGTCCTCGCCTTTCATCTTCAGATCGACAAGGAACAAGGCGTGGTTGGTGACGAGGACGTCGGCCTTTTCCCAGTTCCGCCGCGCCTTCCAGTAGAAGCAGTGCCGGTAGTGCTGGCACTTGGGGCCGAGGCAGTTGCCCACCTCGCAGCAGACGCACTCCCACAGGCGTCCGCCGGGATCGAAGGGCAGGTCGGAGAGACTGCCGTCGGTGGTCGTCTCACTCCAGCGGACGATGCGTTCGATTTCCGGCATCATCGAGTTCAGCGGCAGGTATTCATGGCTGTGTTCGCCGGAGGACATGCCGAGCCGCCGCATGCACAGATAGTTGCCTCTGCCCTTGGCGAGCGCGGCGGTGAATTCGACATCCAGCAACTCGGCCAGGATGGGCAGATCCTTGTCAATCAACTGCTCCTGCAGATTGATGGTCTCCGTGCTGACCACCACCGGCAGGGCTTTCGCCTTGGCGAAGTGGATGGCGGGGACGAGATAGGCGAAGCTTTTGCCGACGCCCGTCGGCGCCTCGACGCAGAGGTTGTGGCCGTAGGTGAACGCCTCCGCCACCGCCACCGCCATGGCGTCTTGCGGAGGGCGTCGCTCGTAGGGACGGCCTCCGAACAGCTCGGCCTTGACCAATGGCGTGTCCGTCCCGAAGAACTGCGCGGTCTTCGGGACGACGGCTTCGACGCCGGGATCCATTTCGACTTTCATAATCATGATCGTACAGTAAGCCGTCGGCGTTGACGGAACATGCATGGTTCGAATATTTATTTGAGGGAAATGGGCGAGGGACGTCGCGAAGGGGAGGTGGAGGGAGTCTGCTTGTGCCGTGCGCGCCTTGCGCTATGGTGAGTCAGCCGGCTGCTCTCAACCGAAATTGCACCGGTGGGCGTGCGTCGCCGCCTTGCGCCTATGACTTTCCGAACTCTTTTTCCTCAAGATATTTCAGGATGTAATAGGTCGCGACTCCTATCACCGTGAGAGCGATGGTGAACGCGGAGTAGGCGTAGGCCCACGGGATGCCCGTCGTCATCATCGAGAACTCGGACATCCCGCCGATGCCGGCCAGGACGTTCAGCGGCATGAAGACCACGTTGATCACCGTCAGCCGCTTCATGTGGATGTTGAGGTTGTTGCTGACCACCGACGCCCGCGCGTCCATCAGGCCGGTGAAGACGTTCGCGTAGACTTGCGCCTGATCGAGGCACTGCGCGTTTTCGATCGACAGGTCGTCGACGTACTCCATCATCTCCTGGGTCAGTCCCGCGGTCAGGCTGTTTTTCGCGTTCGCCTTCAATCGCTCGATCACGCGGACGTTCGAGCTGATCGCGTTGACGTAATAGACCAGGCTTTTCTCGATGGTGAACATCTGCAGGAGGCTTTTATTGCCCATCGATTTGACGATCTGCGTCTCCAGCTCGTTCGAGATCTGGTTGATCACCTGCAAGTGCGACAGGAAGTGGTTGATGCAGAGCGAGAGGATGCGCAGGAAGACCATCTGCAGGTTCTGGATTTTGGTGAACGCCCTTCCGCCGAACAGCGTCATATCGGGGGGGGCTACGACGATGATTTTGTCAGCGTAGAGGAATATGCCTACGGAATCGATGCGGAAGAGCAGGTTGTCTTTGGCGGAATAGCTTTTGGGATGTTTGAAGATGACCACCATGTGGTTCTCCTCCATCTCCATGCGGGGCATCTCGTCAGGATCTTGCGCCGATGTCAGATTGTGTGGATCGATCTGATACGTGTCTATCAGCATCGCCACCTCGGCGTCGTCAGGTTGAATCACATGCAGGATCTGATCGCAGGCGTCATCGGCCTCGACGACGTGCCCCTGTTACAGTTTGAAATGCTTGATCATCCCAGCCACCCGTCTCTCAGCGTGATGAACGTATCCTCTTCTTCTCCTCCTCCTCTCCACTAGCGTGGTAACTGTAGCGAGATGGCAAGGGAAGTCAAGAAATGTATTGTATCCCTTTCAGCATTTCGCGTGAACAGGTCTTGCGATGGCGTTTGAAGAAAGTTCGATCGGGTTTGAGCGGATATCCTTCGACCATGAGGGGCATCAGGAGGAGGTGCGCCTGCACTTCCGCCGGAACTATGTGGTACACACCCTCGAGGGAGGTTTCTACATGGCCGGCCTGGCGTTCATCTCCTTCGAGACGATCCTCCCGGCTCTGGTCGGCAAACTCGGCGGGCCGACGTGGATGATATCCCTGTCGTCGGTGCTCATGATGGTGGGGCTGTCGCTCCCCTCGCTCTTCGTCGCCAACGCCATCGAGCGGCTCAAATGGAAGAAGCCGCTCACCGTGTGCAGTGGCGCCTTCCAGCGTCTGCCGTATTTCATCGCCGCCTTATGCCTGCTGTTCCTCGCGTCGTCGCATCCTGTCCTTACGTTGTGGGTGGTGGTGTTCACGCCGTTCGTGAGCGGACTCTTCTGCGGGGTGAGCTTCCCCGCATGGATGGAGTTGGTGGCGAAGACCATTCCGGGCAACAGGATATCCTCCCTCTTCGCCGCGCGCATGATCATCGCGGGTGTGGTTGGGTTTTTCGGCGGCGCGGTGATCGCGGCGGTTCTTGGCCGCTGGCCTGGTTCCACCGGCTACGGCATCCTCTATCTGATCACCAGCGGGTTCCTCGCCGCGTCGTTCGTCGTCTTTCTGTTCATCAAAGAGACGGATCTACCACCCCGCCATGAGACGCTGGGGTTCGGCGAAAGCCTCGCGGAGATGCGGGAGATCCTGAGAACCGACCGTAATTTCGTCGCCTACCTCGCCTGCCGAGTCACGGTCGCCGGCGCGTTCATCGCCATTCCGTTCATGTCGCTGCGGGCCCTTGACACGCTGCGCTGCGACGAGCGCGTCCTTGGCTACCTCGTCATGGCCATGCTGGCCGGCGCGCTCGCGGGCAACGTCTTCGCCGGGTTCTTTGGCGACAAGCATGGCGCCAAGACTCCGCTCACCGTGGTGACCGCCCTTTACGTCGCGCCGTTTCTGCTTGCGGCGTTCGCCACGTCACGGTTCGCCTTTCTCTCCGCGTTCTTCCTCATGGGATTCTGCCGCGACGGCGTGGGGGTTCTCCTTGGAACATTGAACGCCGAACTTCCGCCGATGACGCGTCGCATTCGCTATATGTCGATCGCCAGCGCCCTCATCGCGCCAAGCATGCTCGCCGCCTCCGCGGTCGGCACGATCGCCTGGTCGCTCTCCGGCGGATTCCTCCTGCCCGCCATCCTCGCCCCGACCAGCCCCCGCGCCTGGGCCCTCGCGCTCCT
>CAYTFM010000325.1:0-4448 GCA_964436735.1 uncultured Victivallales bacterium
AAGATTTTGCATGCTATATAAATTTTTTTCTTCATAAATCATGCAGCCCAACGCCTAGCTCTGCCTGAGGCTAACGAGTTGAATGTTCTACCGCTCCGGCCGATAGGCAGAAGCCCTATTGTGTTATTGGCGTAGTCTGCTGTTTGTCTGTGTGTAAGCGTTTTATGATAAGGTATATGTGGCTTGTGTGTGGATTTTAATAGAGTGCCGTATTTGTTGCGTTTTGCGCCATTTTGCGCTTGTTTATCGCTCATAAAGTAACCAAATAATAACCAGCGGTCTCCCTCTATGGATGGTCGAACGGTTTTTGGCGTCGGTGTTAAGATACCACCATCTCCACCCTATGTCACGGCAGTCTTCGTGCAGCCTTTCAGATTGGGGCAATGCGGAGGCAATGGCCTGAAACCGAGGAAACCGGGAGAAGTGGCGGCGTGGCGTATGCCAAGCGCGAGTATCCGTCTCAGCGGCTGTGTCCCTTTTACTTGAGGGACGCAGTCACTTGCGTCCGATCACCTTGTCTATCAAGTTGGCCAGCCAGCCCCGCGGCCGGGGTTCGCTCTTCTCCTCTGGGGCCTCTTCCTGGTAAACCTTGGGCTCCGGCTGATCCTCGCCCATCCTCGGCATGTTGATCTGGCTCTTCGACAGCTTCAGCGTCTCCGTGTCGGTGTGTGCGGTATGTTCAATTTCATCGCTCATGCCATTGTCCTTTCAGGCTCCTTGCTCGGGCTTTGCCTGAACGCGTACACGAATTCCCATCCATCGGGATTCTCGATTGTCATGCAAGACGCCCGCGCCTCCACCCGGTCTCACGGCGGGATTCAATTTCGGGGCGCAAGCCTGAAAAAAGCTATTTCTGTCGCTATGGGGGTGGTTGAGCCTCTGAAGAACCACAATCCCGCAATGAACCGTTCTACTTGTTGCTGACGACCATGAGCTCCGCGACCGACGCGCCGGGATGCTCGAAGGTGAAGACGACGACCTCCTCGGTGGCGATCCGCTTGAGCGCGTCGGGGGTGAACTCGGCGGTGGCGGCCATGGCGCCCCGCTCGTCGGGCGGCTGGAACTTGAAGACGACGCCCGGGAGGTCGGGCCTCCAGGCGACCTTCTCCGGGGTTGGCGCGGCCCCGGCGAGCTTCAGCTGGAACTTCGCGGTGAAGCCCGAGTCGGCCTGCGGCGGGGCGAACATCTTTCCGGGTATGGACACGAACTCCGCTCCCACCTTCGCGGCGACGAGCGCCTCCACCGGTTTCCACCCCGCGGGTTTGAGGACGGGGACGGAGGCGGTGATCCTCAGATCGCCCTTGGCCTTGTCGAGGTCGGCGGTCAGCTTGAGCTCGTACTTTCCGTCGGGGAGCGGTTTCAAGTCGGCCCTCGCGGGGTAGGTGCTCTCGACGAGCGGCTGTCCGAGCTCGACGCCCGGCTCGGTGGGCTCGAGCGTGAGGACCTGCTCCCATGCGGCGCCGGTCTTGAGCTGCCCCGCGTAGATGATGTCCTTCGGCGCGACCTTCGCGACCGGCTTCGCGGTGCCCGATACCGTCAAGGTGGTGATGGGATTCCTGGGGTCGTTGGTCGAGACGTGGAAGTTCTTCGCGAAGGCGCCCTGGACGGAGTTCGCCAGGATTCTCGCCTTGATCTCGGCGGTTCCCCCGGGAGCTATATCCATGGAGGAGGCGGACGCCTCGAGGCAGCCGCACACTTTGGAGATGTTGAGAACTTTGAGCGTCCCGGCGCCCTGGTTGGCCAGCTTGAACACCGCCTCCCTCTCCTTGTTGGCGGGGAACTCGCCGAGATCCGTTTTCGGGGAGGGGACGGCGAGCTTGGGCGAGTCGGCGGCCGTCAGGGCCGGAAGGAGCGCGGACGTCATGAGCAAAGCCGCGGGAAAGATCTTCCACATGTGAGCTCCATTGTGCTGTGAGTTTGAAAAAGCGCGGACGCGAAGGGTACATTACCACTTTTCCAATGCCTGGCAAAGGCGGATGACGTCAAAATGGAGGAGCCCTTGAAAATGATATCCGGCATGCGAATAGCTGAACAGCGGACGAGGGTGGCGTTCGGCGTCATTCTCGCCATTTTTCTTTCCCTCCCGCCGGCCTCCGGAAGGGCCGCGGACATGGACGGATCAACCCCTTCCACCGGAGCTCCGCCGGTGGTCGACACGTGGGATTTCGGCGTGATCCAGGCGAACCGCTTCGCGCTCCGCGTCCTCTCCTTCGACAACATGGGGGGAGGAGACTTGCGTCTCGGCTCCGTGTCCTCGAGCCATCCCGCGGTCGTCGTCGACGAGCTCTCGGAGACGGTTCCGCCGCGTCAGACGGGCACCGCCCGCGTCCTTGTCCTCCCCCGCGGCCCCGGCGAGATCGACGCCCTCTTGGAGATCGAAGCCGCGCCGGGCGGGCCGCTGCGCTACCGCGTGAGGGGGCGGGTGGTTCCGGCCACCGCGCCCGCGGTCGAGGACGGGAGGAGCCGCGCCATGTCGGCGATATTGCGGTCAAGGCTGCGGATCTCCCCGGCGGACGCCAAGGCGAGGATCGCCGACGGGGCCGACGCCCCGGCGGTCGTCGACGTCCGGAAGGCGGGAGCTTCCGCCCGCTCCCGGATTCCCGGGGCGCTGAGCCTGAGCCTCGCGGAGGTCAGGTCGAGCCGCTGGCTCAAAGGGCGGGACGTGATTCTGGTCGACGACGGCCTCCTCGACGCGGCCGCCCTCGACGAGTGCCGCAAAATCCGCGGGACCGGCCGGCGCGCCTGGGTGGCGAGGGGCGGCTTCGACGCGTGGCGGCGCGCGGGATGCCCGGTGGAGTCCGACGCCGCGGGGCGGATTTGCCAGGTCGCCTCATCGGATCTCTGTCCGGCGATAGGGGAGGGGGGCTGGCTCGTCGTCGACATAACCTCCTCGCAAGGCGCCGCGGGCCGCGCCGCGGGGCTCGCGCCGCATCCGCTGCTGGCGTCGCTTGAGACCGTGTCCGTTCCCGCCGACTCCGGCGCCGACGCCATAGCCTCGAAACTCAAGGAGATCCAGAACGGCTCCCCGTCCGGGCGGCGCCTCCTGGTGATGAGCTTCGACGGATCCGGCTATCTCGACTTCGAGCGGCACGTGGCCGCCGCCGCCGTTCCGAACGCCTACTACCTCCAGGGAGGCGCGAGGGAGTTCTCGTTGTATGCGTCGCGGTTCCTCTCGGGAGGAGCTGCGCGGCTTCAGTCGGTGTCCGGCAAATGCTCGTGCGTCAAATGAGTCGGACTGTTCCTCATTCCCCGCGCGGACTGTGCGCTCTTGTCCTCGCCTTGGTCCTGGCCTCGTCGTCGGTTTTGGCGGAAGGGGATTCTCCGGTCGACAACGCCGCGGAGGACGGGCGGATCCGCCTGGTCTCGTTCTCCTTCACTATCAGGAACACGCATGGCGAAGTAGTTCCATCGGCCGAGTTCCGGGTGGCCGCTCCGGTCAAGAGGACCGCGTTCCAGGAATGCCTCAAGATCCGGGCGACGAGGGATTTTGAGTTGATCGAGGACAAGCTTGGCAACCAGACGCTCCTTTTCCGGCTCGCCGATGTCGCCCCCTACGCGGTGGTTCCCGTCGGCGTCGAGGCGGAGCTCAGGATCAATCCGGAGCCCGCCGGGGAGAGGACGCCTCCCGGAGAATATCTGCTTCCGCAGAGGCTGGTTGAGTCGCAATCCCCGGAGATCGCCGCGCTGGCGGCCAGGCTCAAGGATCCCGGGCTCATGCTCAAATGGGTGTCAAAAGAGGTGGGGGGACTTCCGGGAACGGATACCGTCGACCGCGGGGCGCTCCACGCGTTTAAAACGCGGAAGGGCGACTGCACGGAGAGCGCCTGCCTTCTGGCCGCCTTGGGCAGGGCCGCGGGGTTCCCCTCCCGGGTGATGCGCGGGTACGTCTGCCCGAGGGACATGAAGGTCGATCCCGCGATGTTCCATGATTGGACGGAGACGCTCCTGGACGGCCATTGGCGTCCCGCCGATCCTCGAAAAGGCGTCGACGGCGACGCCTGCCGCGGCCACATCGCCTTCATCATCCTCGCCGACGATCCCGAGTCCCCCCTTCCCGGCGGACGCCGCTTCGGGATCACGGGGGAGGGGCTCTCCGTCTTGATGGATTGAGCCTTGTTCCCGATGCGTGCCACGTATCCAATATGTGGTAAAACCACTAGGATTCTTTTATTGAATTTACACGTTGAATGGCAAAAAATAACGTTCTATAGTAAGTCGAATCGCCTATTCCCGGCGAGTTTGTCGCTATGAATAATCGCCGCGGCGCCCGTGCGGACTTTTTTTAATTAAAAGGAGTTTTCTCATGCCCTCCCGGATGACTCTTCTTCTCGCGGCGGCCGCCGCGGCCATGCTGCTCCAGCCGATCCTCTTGGCCGAATCCCTCTGCGCCAAAGTCCAGATCTCGATCGAGCAGGAGGCGGCCTTCGAGCGCCAGGGCTTCGAAGCCC
>CAYTFM010000325.1:4458-9805 GCA_964436735.1 uncultured Victivallales bacterium
TCCAACGGAGCCGCCGGGATCAACATCACGGACGTCGGCGTCCAGGTTAAATTCACCGACGAGAAGGGCGACGCCGTCCTCGCGAGCTCAAACCCCGACGACGCCACCCCGGGGATCCGCTTCTTCATCCGCCCCGAGGAGGACAAGAGCACCATCATGGGGGGCGCGTCGGGCGACGGCGAGGTTCCCGGCGGGACGTCCGCCGACATCTACTGGCTGATAATTCCGACTTCCGACGACCAGAACAGGACCGCGCAGGGCAAACTCTACTTCGCCGGGGCCGACCTCAGCTACAACATCGGCGGCGAGGCCCGCCAGATGTCCGTGACTCCGGACTTCATCCATGTGAAGCCGACGCCGAAGCTCACTCTCGACTACTTCCTTCCGCAGGTTGGCGACGGCGACGACCCCAACACGCGCCGGATCGAGGCGTCCACGCCGGTCCCGCTCGGCGTCCGCGACCGGAACGACGGATTCGGAACCGCCCGCCAGTTTTCGATAACCTCGGCGCAGCCGAAGATCGTGAACAACCAGCTCGGTCTGCTGATCGGCTTCACCATCGTCGGTTCCGAGGTGAACGGTCAGGCCGGGACGAACTCCCTCAAGGTCAACTTCGGCGACATCCCGCCAAGCTCCGCGCGCACGGCGCGCTGGCTTCTCGAGACGACGCTCGCCGGCGAGTTCAAGGACTTCAAGGCGGAGTTCACGCACGCCGACGAGCTTGGCGGGCAGCTCACCTCGCTCATCCAGGCGGTGAACGCGCACACGCTCGTGCGCGACGTGCTCTCGGACGCCCCCGGCAGGGACTCGGTCCGCGACTTCCTCGCCTCCACGGCGGGGATCCTCCGGCTGTTCGACAGCCAGAACGTCGAGCCGGAGCAGGTGGCCGACCAGTCGTCCTCGGCGTTCCTCGGCGCGCCGATCCAGGCGGGCGGCGGGACGCGCTGCTCATTGACCATTCCGCAGACGGCGGGGCACGCCTACGCGAGGATCGCCGATCCCTTCAACGGCCAGAAAGAGCTCCGGTCGGCCGTCCGCTCCGACGGCAAATCCATCAGATCCGAGAACCTCTGGTTGTCGAGACTGCCCGACGGCCAGGGCGGCTGGATCCATCACATCGGCATCTTCGACCACAACACTCCCGGGGGCTACGAGCTCGTCTTCGCCGACTCGTCCGCGACGCCCCACGCGCCCGTCCTCCAGTACATATCGGACAAGACGGTCTCCCCCGGACGGCAGTGCTCGTTCATCGTCGAGGCCAGCGACGAGGATGGCGACCAGGTCGCCGTGACGGCCGCCCCGCTGCCTCCCGGCGCGAGGTTCTTCTTCAGCCGCGTCGACGGCCCGCTCCACGAATACGTGTTCGACTGGACTCCGGGCGCCGACCAGATCGGCGCGCATCCCATCACGTTCACCGCGTCCGACGGCGGGCTCATGAGCTCGCGGAGCATGGTCGTGACGGTGGGCTCGGGAGGTTTCACGCTGACCGTGGCCAACGGAACCGGCTCCGGCAACTATCCGGCCGGAACCCTTGTGGCGATCTCCGCCAACGAGCCTCCGGAGGGCGGCGCGTTCGACCAGTGGACCGGCGACGTCTCGGTCGTGGCCGATCCCCTGTCCCCCGACACGACCCTCACGATGCCGTCGGCGGGCGTCTCGGTGGCCGCCTCCTACAAGACCGTCGATCCGAACACGCCCCTCGTGCTGCACTGGCCTTTCGACCGCAACCAGCAGAACAAGGCGTACGACGCCTCCGGATACCGCTTCGACGGCGCCCTCGCAGGCGACGCCGGATGGGAGGACGCCGGAATTATGGGCTCGGGCGTCTCCTTCGCTGGATCGACCGGCCAGGTGACGAGCTCCTTCAAACTCAATTTGTCCGTCTGGAGCTTCTCGATCTGGGCGAAAAGCCCCGCCGCACCCTCCGACGGATCGCCGACCCTTCTTCTCGACCGCGGCGACAACTGCCAGATCTTCTGGGACAATCCCCAGCCCGGACTGCGCGGCGCCGTCCGCGTAGTGGCCGCGAACCAGGTGTTCACCGCCGGATTCGGCGACATCGTCCCCGGCGCCTGGTGCCTGCTGACCGCCACCTATGACGGCGAGACGCTGAGGACGTACCGGAACGGCGAGCCAGTCGAGGCCAACGAGTCTCCCGCGGGCCCCGCCTCGGGTTCGGCAACCCCCTTGTCCCTCGCGAGGAGCGCGGCGGTGGCCGGCGTCTTCGCCGGATCGGTCGACGATCTGCGCGTCCACCAGACCGCGCTTCTTCCCGCCGAGGTCAGACAGCTCTTCGTCGACGGCGTCGGAATCGCCGTGGTTTCGGAATCATACACAGTCGCCGAGGACTCGACGCTGTCAGTGTCGATTGAGCAGGGTGTCCTCGCGAACGACTCGAGCTCGCAGGGGCGCGTCCTCTCGGCATCGGTCGCCACGCCGCCCGCCCACGGGACGCTGGCTCTCGCCCCGGACGGATCGTTCTCCTATTCTCCGAACCGGGACTTCAACGGCTCCGACTCCTTCGCGTACGCCGCCTCGGACGGACTATTCGCCTCGCCGCCAGTCGTCGTGGTGATCGCGGTGGGGGCCGTCAACGACGCGCCCGTGGCGGTTGCGGACTCCTACCTGACCGCCGAGAACACCGCGCTTTCCGTCGCCGCGCCGCGAGGCGTCCTCGCGAATGATTCTGACCCCGACGGGAACACCCTCACGGCCATCCTCGTCTCGGCGCCCGCCCATGGGACGCTGACGCTCAACGCGGACGGCTCCCTCATCTACCAGCCTAATCAGGAGTACAGCGGCGCGGACGAGTTCACCTACAAATGCTCCGACGGCTCGCTCGAGTCGGCGGCCGCCATCGTCTCGATCGAGATCACCCCGAACCCGACCGGAGTCCTGACCATCGCCGCCAGTCCGGCCGCGGGGGGAATCGTCGATCCCGCTCCCGGAGCCCACACCGTCGACCTCGGCGCCGGGATCCTCGCGTCCGCCAGCGCGGCGCCCTTCTGGCGCTTCACCGGCTGGACGGTGTCAGGCGGCGCGTCCGTCGCCGATCCGGGAGTCTCCCCGACCATGGCCTCCATCACCGCCGACGGCTCGCTCACGGCGAACTTCGCTCGGATCGCCGTCTCCCTGTCAATTTCCGCCACACCGCTTTCGGGCGGCTCGACCAATCCCGAGGGAGTGGTTCATGTCGACGCCGGGGAGCCTGTGATGGTCTCCGCGGCTCCCTCCGCGTTCTGGCGGTTCATCAGTTGGACGGTCTCCGGCGGCGCGTCCGTCACGGACGCCACCCAGGCTTCGACCACCGCCACGCTGACCGCCGACGGCACGCTGACGGCGCGTTTCGAGAGGATCGCCGTCGCGCTGACCGTAACTGCGTCGCCCGCCGAGGGCGGTTCGACCACCCCATCAGGAACATCTCAGGTCAACGCCGGGGAGTCCCTGGCGATCACAGCCGCTCCCTCCGCCAACTGGAAATTCACCGGCTGGACGGTCTCCGGCGGCGCCTCCGTCGCCGATCCCGCCTTGGCGTCGTCGACCGTTTCGCTCTCAGGTGACGGAACAGCCACCGCCGGCTTCGAGAGGATGACCGCGGCTCTGACGATGGCGTCCTCTCCCGTCCAGGGCGGTTCGACCACGCCCGTCTCCGGTTCCTCGCGCGTGAATGTCGGCGAGGCGGTCCAGATCACGGCATCGTCCGCCGCGGGGTGGAGCTTCGCGGGCTGGACGGCCGCGGGGCAGGCGGCCATCGCCGACGCCATGGCCGAGTCCACCACCATCACGCTTTCGGGCGACGCCACCGCCACCGCCGTCTTCTCGTCGTCAAGCGGCGTGGTGGAATTCGAGAGGATCGCCGTCCGGATCGACACCGACGATCCCGAGGACGACAACGTCCAGGTCAAAGGCTCGCTGCCGGAGGATCTCGACTCATCCGATCTCGGAACGCCGGGATCCTTCTCGTACCATCTGACCGTGGGCGGCTGGTCGACGGTTCTTGATCAGACCAACGGCACCCTCTCCATCAACAGGAGGGGCGGGAGATACACGTACGAGTCCAATGACACGGTACGGTCCGCCCAGGCCGCCGCGGGCGGCCCCCTCGCATGCCACCAGCCGGGGCGGCCCCAGATCCGCCTCGTCGTCAACCTCGACGCCGACGTCCCGTTCTGGACGCTGCGGAGCCGCGGCCACAGCCTTGATCCGGCGCACGCCATCTGTCCCGACGGCCTCGTGGTCCGCCTCGCGGCGGGCGGCGTCGAGTTCGGGGGACAGATTCCCGTCGACGCCACGCACACCTGGTGCTTCCTCGACGACGGAGCCAACTCGTCACCGCTGCCGCCCTCCGGGACTGCGATCAGCTGCTTCGATATCCAGAAGGCATCCGGGAAGGCCTTCGACAAGAGCGCTGACGGCGACTCCGGCAACTTCCAAATCCAGTCGGGGGAGCTCGACGCGCCGTCGGGCTTCTCGCCGTCGAATCCCGCCGTCGTCCAGGTGGATGCGTGGAGCGTCACGATGACGGGGGCGAGGCCCAATGGCAAGAACCGGTACATCTACACGCTGGACGCGCCGGGGCAGCCAAGCTGCCGCCTCCTGCTCGACTTCAAGAAGGGCGAGTGGGACTTCAGGGCCGCCGACATCGCGGGCCTTCTCGGGCTGGTGGATGCCACGGACGGGATCGACGTCTCGCTCCGGCTCGGTTCGGCACAGTCGGGCGTCAAACTTCGTCCCGCCTGGAAGATAACGCTCAAATATCCGCGGCAGGACGACTAGCGTGGTCGGATCGTCTTCCACTCCCTATCCTGGGGCGGCGGAACCACTTCCTTTACATGAACAAACAATAATCATATACAAATCAATACAATCTCTATGGAGTGTCCCTCGATGATGAACGTCCACAGGTGTCGAACGACCGCGCTGCTCGCCCTTCTGCTTCTTTCGATCGGCGCATTGGAAATCCAAAGCGCCGTCACCATCACCACTCCGATGACGATAGGGGAGGGCGACACCTCTCTTGATGGAAGCGACCTCATCATCAGCGGCGTGACCGTGACGATGGACGGAACGCACGCCCTCAACAGCCTCACCCTCCAGAGCAACGCCGTCCTCACGCACTCCCCCTGCACTGCGACTCAGGAGTTCCGACTTGAATTGAATGTCGCCGGGGCCGTGTCCGTCGACGCGTCAAGCAAGATCGACGTCACGTCGAAGGGCTATCTTTCGTACCGCACGCAGGGCAACGCCTCGTGGGTAGCGGACTACATGGGCGGCAGCCACGGGGGGAAGGGGGCCAACCGCGACTGGCGCACGATATGGGAGCCGTACGGGAGCTTCGCCGACCCGG
>CAYTFM010000326.1:0-2420 GCA_964436735.1 uncultured Victivallales bacterium
TATTCGCTAAGGGGAAATAGCCCTTAGATTAACCCACAAATTCAGCGGACGAGGCTAAATTTTAAACCTAATTGAGTATACACAACCCCTTCAGGGTTGCTTCGCATACCCCCTTGACCCAGGGTAGCGCATTCGCGCAACCCTGGGCTATGAGACGTAGCCCCCTTGGGGCAAAGAACAAAAACAACAATTTCACTAAACGATCGAGTTAGGCGGGCTTCGCCCACGACGTGGTTTCAGTGTGCGGGTTTCAGGCTTCAAGAAATTTTCTTTGCCTCTCCCTGAAACCTGAAACCTGAAACCTGAAACCTGAAACCTGAAAACTATCCCCTGCCCCCCTGCTCTCTATACCGGGAAAAGATTCGCGCTCTTGCTCATGAACACGATACCGAGGGCGAACATGGTGATAAGCCCCATGCCCGCGCCGAACCCCGCGGCGAACACGACCCTGTACTGCGGCCACCTGTCGCCGAACCACTTGCTGCAGAAATAACGTCCGATGACAGCTCCGATTATTGTCGGGATGATGGTGTGCGGCAACGACTGATCGAGTCCGCGGATCATGCCGTAGACCAGGAAGACAGGCAGATTGAAATGCGCGAGAATTCCATAGAGGGCCAATGCGATCCCCAACCCGCCGAAGATCAGATCCGGACGGAACGACTCGCGGAACGGATTCAAAACTTCGCCTGGGAGGGTCGCCGTATAGACGAGTCCCTGGCTGTATGCCTGAAGCTCCCAAAACTCGTTCGCGTACGGGAACATCTCGCTTGGCACCGGGCCGATCGACCAGATGAACTGCGCGAATATCATCGTTCCCACGATCATCAGCGGATATGTGATGATCTCAGCCTTGATCAGCGAGGTGAACTTCGTTCCGGTCAGCTCCATCTGCCGGAACTGCAGCACCTGGTAGGAGTAGTTGTGCAGCGGGATCGGGGCGAACCAAATCGCCGCGCCCTTGTAGCCGGAAAGAATGAAGGTCGACTCCCGTACGAAGGGGATCTGCATCTGCTGCCCGACAAGCCCCTCCATCCGCGCGGAGATGTAGCTGATGAACGGCGTCCATACGAACCCGTAGACGAAGAGGAGCCAGAACGGAAACATGTTTCCCGCGAGCGGTCCGGATCCGTAGTTGACCAGATAGTAGGTCGCCATGACATAGATCAACGTCGAGAAGACGTATATCGCGACGCCGATCCAGATGGAGAAGTCACCTCTGCCCTCAGGGCTTTTGAAGAGCCTGCCCCAGTCGATGCCGGGCTTGCCAAGTTCGTCGGCCTCTTTTTTCTTCTGCTTGAACGTCTTGTACATGTGGAATATGCCGATGGCGGCGACGGCGAAAAGCAGCCCGAGGTTGAAGCTGAAGTAGAAGTCGAACACGTTTGACCGCACGGTGTCCATCGCGTTCAGTCCGGGCTCCCACCCGCCAAGATATCCCATATGCTGCAGCAGCGGATTGAAGAACATGGTGAAGATGACGCCGAAGAGCGAGCCGATGATCGCCCAGAACGGCATCACCATGCCGAAAATCACGTAGCCAAGATCGAACGAGAACATCACGGGCGACGCGGGGATGAGGCTTTCCGTATAGCTGGTGAGGTCCACGAACGGAAGGGGGATGACGCGGATGGGCTCCGCGAGAAGCGAGCCCGTTATACTCGGCAGCGCGATGTAGACCGCGCCGAAGAAAATCCCGAGCACCGCTCCCATGGCGAACACGCGGTACCGCCAGGTCTCCCTGTCCGCGGAGGCGTCCGCGAGGGCCGTCATCCCCGCGGCGCCGACGGGCGCCATCGGGAACGGCAGCTCCTCGACATCGGCGGTCAACCTGAAAAGGACGTACCCAAGCCCGAAATGGTCGATCCGCTGCAGGAGCATCATCAGGCAGGTGATGCCGATCGGCCACAGCCATTCCCACATAAGGAAGCTGCGCTTCGCGAGGACGGCGGGATCCGTCGGAGCGAACCAGGCGGGGATGTACTCGATCAGCCCCATCTTCCGCATCTCCTCGCTCTGCGCGAGGAACTGGCGCCACAGCCAGTCCTGGCCGCCCGCCGCGATGGCGGCGCCGCACATGTAGAAGAGGACGAAAATCTCCGGACGGCTGAGACGCTTGAACGCCCGTCTGGCAATCTCGACGTAGAGGAGCACCGTGACCCACTGCGCGGCCGCGCCCATGTGGAGTCCGGCGACAAGATTCATGTAGACGGAGGCGGGAGCCATCACGAGCCCCACGAAAAGCCCCATGAGCACGGTACCCCTGTTGAAGCCGTCCTCGAACTTCTCGGGGCGCTTCATCAGGTCACGGAATTCCTTGAATTCCTTATCTTCCCTCATACCATCCCCATCTGTTTCACGCCGACACGCATTCTACCCTCAGAGACATATTTGAGCATCCTCTCCGCCGAAACATTCCT
>CAYTFM010000326.1:2468-9783 GCA_964436735.1 uncultured Victivallales bacterium
CCGTCCAGCCGCCCCCACGACCGCTCATCCCCCGCCTCCCTCCGCAGATGGATTTTCAGCTGGCATATGTCCTCCACCCCCGTCGGCGTGATTTCTATCGCGAACTCCTGCCGCACACCAAGATCGTAGGGAGAAAGCCAGACGATCCCCTCGACGAAGATGAGTCCGTCCGCGCTGAGCTGTCTGACCGCCAGCTTGTCCGAGGTGAAATTCCCGATCGCGCCGTCACGGTGGGCGTCAAGGTATTCGTAGAGGAAGGAGACCAGCCCGTGCGCGGCATACGCATTGACCGTGAACGGCAGCAGATCGCTGATGACGCCGTCCTTCGGCTTCGGGACGCACCAGTTGAGCTCCCGGCTCGGGCTCGCGACTCTCGCGGCCATTACCGCAGGCACAATCGAGGAGAGCGTGACCACGAGCAGGACCAGCCCCATGGTCATGATGACGTTCGAGCCGGAATAGTTCAGCGTGATCCCCCCCATGAGATTGTAACTTGTGAGGACGGTCGCGATCCCCTGCCCGGCGACGTAGCCGAAGACGGATCCCATCATCCCGTAGGTCAGCGCCTCCGCCAGGAACAGCACCCCGATATGCTGCGGGGCGAGCCCGAGACTGCTGTAGATGTGGATCTCCTTTTTGCGCTCGGCGATGGAGTTGAGCATGGTGTTGAAGATGATCAGCGCCGCGATGATCATAGGAATGAAAAGCTTGCGTGGAGCTTTCGGCAGAAGCGGGGTCGAGACGATGGCCTTGACCGCTCCCCCCGCGCTGTAGTAGACGGGATACACGAGCAGCTTCATGAGGGTCTCGGCGGTCGTGACGGCGTCCTCTGGACCGCAACGGACCGCGATGCTTCTGAGCGAGCCCCTCATTTTCCGCGCGAGGAGGGCCGGGATGATGATCATCTCGGCCGGCGACACGTAGCGGAACGTGTCGGAGGGGGGGCGCATGTGGCCGCTGGCGAGCTCCGCCTCCACGGCTTTCTGGTTCAGCGACGCATTGTCCCGCTCGACGGTAAAGTCAATTGGCGCGAGCGGTTTCCCGTCAAGCTTCCTGACGTTTTGCTCAAACGCCTTCCCGTCGAACGCGGCCAGCAATGTCAGCTCCCGTCCGGCGACGATCACCTTGTCGCCAGGTTTGATCTCAAGCTGCTCGGCGACAGCACCGCTCAGATAACATCCATCGCCGTCCGCGAACTTGTCCCAATTCGGAAGATATTTCGCAATGTCGCTGACGTGCGCTTCCGAGGGATACAATCCGAGCCCCGCCTTCAGCGCGGCGAGTTTGTTCGTGAGAGGATTCCTGACGTGGAGCCGCCAGCTGGAATTAGACGGGACGACCCAGTAACGCCCGGAGGTTTCCTTCTCGTAGCCGAGGAAGTTCCTGATGTTCTCCTCCACCTCCGAGTCCATGGCGCGCATCGCCGGATGCTGGATGAGAACGCCTACCGATGAATTGTCGCCGATGTTCCTCAGGGTTATCTCCCGCTTGTCCTGATATGAGGAGGACGAGGTGAAGCACAGGAGGGAGAATGTTATCAGCACAATGGTGAATCCCGTCAGCAGGGTTCTCAGGAGGCGCTTCCGCATGCTCGCGATGCCAAGCCAGACTGCGCTGAAGAGTATCCCCGCGCGGTTGATCTGCGCGCCGCCCGCCTCCGCCATCGTGCCCCGCTGCATCTCCTCCATGTCGCTCTTGAACTTCTGGAAGACCATGACAATCACAAGAAGGCTCAACAGCAGCACGGCGAACGCAAGCAGGATGATGATCGGCTGGGAGGTTATCCTGAACCCCGGATGGAAGCTTGCCAGAAGGCCGGACATGAGCACGAAGATCGTCGTGCTCAGGATGATCTGCCGCCCGATGCCGGAGGACGCGAAGAGCAGGCGTTCCATCGCGACCGAGAACGGGACCAGCAGCAGCAGCAGGAATATCGCGCCGCGGCTGACATCGTCGGCCTGGTTCCGCACCGCGTGATACACCCGGATCTCGTTCGCGAGGGCGGAGCTCGCCGCCCGCTTCAGCGCGGCGCCATCGTCGTCCTTCCGCGCCTCATCCGCCTTCTTGAACCAGTCGTCGGTGTCCGCG
Source organism: uncultured Victivallales bacterium (assembly GCA_964436735.1). GTDB lineage: Bacteria > Verrucomicrobiota > Lentisphaeria > Victivallales > GWF2-38-69 > CAYTFM01. The sequence continues at coordinate 4,557 of CAYTFM010000326.1, forward strand.
TGAATACCACGTATCGACCGGCAGACGACCCCGGCGCTCTCGAGGTTCCGCAAACGCCATTCATCGATCCGATAGAAGTCCATCGCCGAGATCTCCTCCGGAAGGGCGGACATCGCGTCTTCGACGCCGAAGCCGTACCCCAAGGCCTCCCGCAGCGAGATCGTCCCCTGCGCCGTGGCATCAGGGATATTCAACAGGACCATCCTGTTCGAGGAGCCGATTCTGAGAATAAGCTGCCAGCGCGCATCCTTCGGGAGCATGCCCGCCATTTTCCCGGAGGCCACACGGAAATTGTACAGCTTCGGCGTGCCGCCGCGTCCGACATCGATCAGCTTGTGCTCATTCAGCTGGCACTGGTACCTCGGATCCTTCAACACGGGACCTTCAAGCTCCACCCCCTCGAACATGACCGCCCTCAACGGTTTCAACGGCGGGCGCGAGCGGAGACTGAACACAGACGAGATGGTGCCGACGACGGTTGTGTTAATGTCGGAGATCCCGCGGACAAGTCTGCCATCATCGGCGATCCCGTAGGCGTTCAGACGCTTCCACTCGGTCCTCCAGTCATAGGGGATGCGGACAGGAGGAAACATGAACGTCCCGTCGGCGCCCGTCCGCGCCATTTCGAATCCCCGTATTCCCTTGGACTTGTTGCAGGGACTCCACCAGTTGGTGTTCGTGTAGTTGACGACAATCCCCTCCTCCGGCGTCTTCGGGATTGTCCCCGCGACTGATTCGCCGACAATGGTCCCGTACGGCATTCTCCAGCGGGGCCATCCAGTGTCCTCTCCCGCCTTGACGGCGAAGTCACCGCTGTTCAAGAGGCACGTCATGACGATCGCAGTCAGGCGCAACTGTGGCTCGAGCCGCTTCCAATTGAGATTGCCATAGGTGTCCTGCGGGGTGTCGAACCTCGACCGTATCCCCTCGAGAGTCGCCCAGGTCACCCCCTTCATCCCGAAACCGTCGGCCTGGGACGTCAGCAGTCCTGAACCTTCCGGCAGGAATGATTCGGGAGCCGAGGAGTCTTCGACCGACTGCTGGTTCATGACGGACCTGGTCAACCGCATCATCTGCTCATGCGTCATTCCCTGCAGTTCGGCCTTCAGCGCGGTGGCGATCACCGCGCCCACATCGACGCCATCCTTCAATCCGGTCTTGATCTTCGAGGTGACGATGTCGATTTTCTCTTTGGACAATGTTGGCAGCCTGCTGCGTATGACCCGCTCAAAGGAACCTCCGTCCACGGCCTCGGCATTCATGAACGTGTGTATCAGCGATCTGATGTCCCCTTGGTCAATGCCCAACTCGGACAGCTGCCGCTGCGAAATCCCGGCCAATTCCGTTGAGGGATCGGCGATGAACGAGGACAACCACCGCATGAACTCCCGGGACGACCCGATGTCGCTCACGCCGAGATGCTGGCACCACAGCGCCGGCCCGACATTGCAGGCGGCGTCTGACAGATCGATGCCGATGATGAATGGGAACGGGAACTTCACCGACGCGTCGAGCCCGGCCGCTTTGGTTATCTTATACCTGATCCCATCATTCGCGCGGAAATATCCGCTTCTCGCCTTCATGGAGGCGAGCTGCGCATCGACGCGCCTGAGGAGCCGACCCCACACGTTCCCGGCTTCATCATGCAACTCCGCGTCGATGCTCCCGTTGAGAATTATCTGGCAGAGGAGCCTGTTCAGCATTTCGAGACGGGCGGTCTTGACGGCGAGCTCGCCGCCCGCCTTCTCCCGCTCCCCGCTATCAGTCTTCAACAGTACGAGCCGTAGCTTGCCGGTCTCATCCTTGAGCCTTGTTATCTCAGGACTCAGTTCGTCCTTGACATAGCGCTGAAGCACCTCATACTTTTTCCTGTCACGCAGTTTGGAAAGCGCGCCGATCGCATCCGCGCCGAGCTCCTTGGCGAGCGTGTCGGCCTTTTCGTATTCCCCAAGCTGTTTCTCCAGCAGCTCCTCGTAGCTTTTCCTCGTAATGTCCTCTGGATCCAGCGAAAGCATCGCCATCAGTTGTCGCATACCCAGTTGATTGATCCCATAGCCCTCGACAAACGCCAGTACAGCGGGACGTTCCGGGGGATTTTCCGATAGATTCCGCAGGAGGGAGAGGAGAAACGCGGCATTGACGGCGTTGTACGCGCCTGGCGAAAGATCAGGCACGATGCTGATCGCGTCGTAGCACGCCGCAAGCACAAGCGGGATTTTGTCCGTGGTGTTCTTTTCCCCCACGACGGCGACGATGTTCCGCGCGGTGACGGTCCGCCATTCCTCGCTGCAGAAAATGGTGGTATCCTTGATCTCGCCACGGCGCAGCGCGTCAGCAAGAGTTCCCTCCGGCAGATAGAAGCGGGGCTTGTAGAACGGCACGTCGGAAGGAAGGCTGACGCTGTCCGCGGGAGAGCCGAGCAGTATGACGGCGGTCGCGCCGAAGTCGAATGCGCGCCACCAGGTGTCAAACCCGTACGCCGACATCTCCATCACGGCGATCCGGCCGCGGACGCTGCTTGCGGGAATCTCCCGGTACCCCCCGTCGCCAATATAGACCGGGGATCCGCTTATACCTTCCAGAGGAGTGGTCTTGAGGCGCACATTGTCGGGCCAAATCGGATAGATCCTGTGCGAACCCGCGAAGGCGCCTTGATCGATCTTGATCTCAGACCTAACAGTGCGCGGGACGATGACGGGGAATTCCTGGACCACCACCTTCACGTTGGGAAGGGATGAGGCGGTGGCGACGATGTAGTCACCGGCCTCGCGCGCGCCTTCGCTGCCGACGGAACGGTCAGCCCCCACGCAGAACTTCTCGGCGTCGGCGCGGATCTGCGCGCTCACGCCGTCTTCCGCACAAAGCCCCGCGGAAGCCGCAACCGCGGCGAGAACCGCGGCAATGGATGCCAGTACGCCACGCTTCATCTTATTCCCCTGCCTATCCATTCACCCATCCAATCAATCTCAATGCTACGCGTTCACTGCGGCACGATGACGATGTGGCCGACCTCCGCCGGATTACCACCTAATGCGATGATGACCACGGGGACCAGTGCCCATAGGATCGCGGAGAAGACCTCGCCAATGATGAATCCAAGGAAAAGAGGTTTCGCGAGCCGGTACGCCCGCGCGCCACCATAGCCTGTTATCAGGTTTTTCAGCGCCCATCCGAGGAAGATGCTGAACCAGGAAATGCCGAGAAACCAGCCGCCAAGCATCAGGAGTCCTATCGGGTGCAGCGGCCAACTCGGGGATGTCAGGCACATGATCTGGAGGCCGATACCGAGTGCGAAACCGACCGCCAAATGCAGCGGCTGATTGTAGGTGGTCGTCGTGTTCCACGCTCCTCTGTCATACGCCTTGAGGGGATCATGGACGCCCCAGTTCGCATTGCCGCTTCCCCACGTCGAGATGGGGCACTTCTCGCCGTCCAAGGAGCCCCGGTAGGTGTAGCCGAGCCACACATGGACGCTCCCCATGATGATGAACCCGGCGAACAGCATGCACAGGAACCATTTCGCCAAACTCGCCGTCTGGCATGGCGTGTTTTCCTTGTTCAACCCGAACGCATGCAGGAAGTAGACGACGGCGGACGTCCGTGAGGTGCCAGGCCCGACGATGAAATCAAACATCCCGCCGAGGAAAACAACCTTGGCGGTCAGCCATTTGATCGGCATGACATACAGCAGGCACATGATCGTGGTGTAGTTCGCGATGAACGGGAAGCCTGTTTCCGCCACCACCCTCGCGAGGATAAGGCTGGTGATGAAAAAAACGCCCATGAACACGAGCGCCCAGTGCCAGGGAATCCCAGCCCACAGTTCCCAAGCAAGGAGGACGATTAGACCTGCCGAGAACATCCACCCGGCGGTCCTGTTTCTCATGTCCTCCGGGCTTACAGGCTTCTTGAGCATCGATTTGCAGACGGCCAGCCAGTGCTTTCGGCCCAGCCAGAGGATCACCAGCGCCACGCCGAAGGTCGCCCCGTTGCGGTTGTCGTCCACCGACGCCGGGGAGAAAGGGGCGAAATACTCGTTCCCTATCATCTTGTACACCTGGAGCAGGACCATGGTGAACCAGAGGGAAAATCCCACCCTGTTCGGCATGAAATACGTGATCCCGATCATAATGAAAAGAATGGTCCCGGTTTTCACGTACCAGTCCATGTACCCCCACATATCCTGCGAGAAGGCGTTCCACAGATTCCATTTGAGGGGGAACGTCGGCACCAACTGCCCCGTATGGTGGTTGAGCCCGTTCATCGCATGCATGAGGAATACGACGATGAACCCTGTCCAAAATATTTTGTTCGTGAAGATCGGGGGAAAAAGCCTGCTCTTCCCGGGTTCGGGATCCTCGATCAACGTCTGCTGGACTGTCAGCAACGGAAACGCCAACCTCTCGTTGTCGCGCCACTGCGGGAAAACGATCAACGCGAGGCCGCACATGATGAAGAAGCATGCGAACGCCAGCACGCCCCAGGCAAACGATGGCCCGATCCAGGCGGACCACGGGATGTCCTTGACCTGCTCGACCTTCTCCAAGAAAGGTCCGCTGACCGGTGACTCCTTCTCAGACACTGGATCGAGATAAAGAATTTTGGGAAGATTCATGTCTTTGTGGATGTTGTTCAGGACTGTCTCCCTGATGGCATCCCTGTTCACCCGCGCGAACGCATGCGGAAAGATTCTCGTGAACTGGCACAGCGAAGACGCGACGAGGATCATCCCGAAGATCAGCGCAAGCTGTTTGAAGCTCAAGGCGAATCGCGGCGCGAAGCGGTGGAACAGAGGATTGACGCACAAGACGAGCATGGCGATCATCGCGACCCCCATCTCGGGCAGGTAGTTGTCGGCGATATAGGAGTTGTTCAGAAGAAAGTTGTTTATGGGCTGGAAAACCCAAATGGCGCAGGCGCAGGCGAGCCCAAGCAGAATTGCGGTGATCTTAGAAGGCCACGACATGACAGAGTATGCCCCTCTTGCCTATCTTCGCTGGTAATTTCCCCAACATCATCACCGATGCCCGATAGAATATACTGTGAGGAACTCACCCTGAAAGTCCCGGAGATGATGTTTATACTCTATATGGGTGATAATTTGAATTTTATCGCCGATTGATCAGCCGCGGGATAGTCTCACCGACAGAAAAGCCCCGTCAGGAGGGGGAGTACGGAAAAGAGGGCAGACGGCAGCGAACCACAAGAATCTCGCGCATTCTGCCCT
>CAYTFM010000327.1:0-4727 GCA_964436735.1 uncultured Victivallales bacterium
ACCGTCAACCCCATCATCCAGAATCAGGCCGTGCCGGTGTTCGTCGATGTCGATCTTGAGACGTATGTCCCGTCGCTTGAGAAGATCGAGGCGGCGGTGGGGCCGCGCGTCAAGGCGGTCATGATCGCCCACACGATGGGCGTGCCGTTCCCGATCCGCGAGGTGCGCGAGCTGTGCGACCGCAAGGGGCTGTGGCTTGTCGAGGACTGCTGCGACGCGCTGGGCACGCGGTACGACGGCGCGCTGGCCGGGACGTATGGCGACCTTGCCACCTACAGCTTCTATCCGGCCCATCACATCACGATGGGGGAGGGCGGGGCCGTCGTGACCAGCGACGAGGAGCTGGGGCGGATCGCCCGCAGCTTCCGCGACTGGGGTCGCGACTGCTATTGCTCGGGGGGCGAGAACAACACATGCGGCAAGCGCTTCTCCCAGCAATTCGGCACGCTGCCGTACGGCTACGACCATAAATATGTGTACAGCCACATCGGCTACAACCTCAAGATCACGGACATGCAGGCGGCCATTGGCGTGGCGCAGCTTGCCAAGCTCGAGGATTTCATCGCCGCCCGCAAGCGCAATCATGACCGACTTACCGAGGCACTCAGGCGGCATGAGGCGCATCTGATGCTCCACAAGGCTCCCCCCAAAGCCGATCCGTCATGGTTCGGCTACGTCATCTCGGTCCGTCCCGGTTCGCCGTTCACCCGCAATGAACTCACTCAGACGCTTGAGAACGCCAAGATCGAGACGCGCAACCTATTCTGCGGCAACCTTCTGCGGCATCCCGCCTACACGAATATCACCCACCGCGTCGTCGGACGCCTTGAGAACACCGACGCCATCACCTCGCAGACATTCTTCATCGGCGTCTATCCGGGGTTGACGGATCCCATGCTCGCGCACGTGCTCAAGACGTTTGACACCTTCCTCGATGGCGTCACGTCACATTGAATCATTGGAGTTGAACCCATGGCTCAGCCAGTCCATTTCAAGGCAGTCGTCGAACGAGTCGAGCGGCACTCGCCCGATGTCGCCACCTACGTGTTGCGTTACGCGGGACGCCGCCCGAGGTTCAAGCCGGGGCAGTTCGTGCATCTCGCGCTCGACGAATACGATCCTTCGAGCCACTGGCCTGACAGCAGGGTGTTCTCGATCGCCTCGGGCAGTCAGCGCGCGGATCTGCTGCGCTTGACCATCAGCCGCCAAGGCAAGTACACTGCGCGCATCCTCGATGAGGTCCGCGAGGGCCGTGAGTTGTCCTTGAAGGGACCTTATGGGGAGTTCGTCGTGCGGCCTCGTGACGCTGATGACCATATCGTGCTTGTGGCGGGAGGGACGGGGATCACCCCCTTCTGCGCGTTCATGGAAGACTTCTCCGCCGCGGCGTTGGGCATTGCCAATCCCGTCCATCTGTACTATGGCGCCCGCAGTTCCGATCTGCTGATCTACAGGAGCCTCGTCGAGGAATGCGCCCGCGCGATGCCGAAATTCCGCGTGACGTATTATGTCGAGGAAGGCGCGCAGCTGGCGGACTTCCGCCAAGGACGTATCGACATCGCCCAGGTGGTCGCCGACTTGCGGGAGACGGGCGTGAAATCCAACTGCACTTTCTACTTGAGTGGCCCGAAGGTCATGATCGCGGCCTTCAGCTCGCGGCTTACCCAGGAGCTGGGCACCTCCCCCAGTCAGGTCATGGTGGACGCCTGGGAGTGAGCGGCGCGCCGATTTTCGAAGCCCTGTTGCCAAATGGCGTTTCTTGCGCTATAATCTTTCATATGAAAGATGTGGGTATGTTCCGCTGGCATGTAATCGGGAGGAGTATATGAGGAAAAATGTGTCGAAGGGGGACGCGTTGTCCATCAAGGTAGAAGAGCAGCTCTCGGCATTGGCGGATGGCGCTGGGAAACCGCTTGCCTATATGAGACAAGCCTACCACGCCGCATGCGAGAGGACGAGCGCGGACGCGCGCAACGTCCTCGCGAGGATGGTCTGGTTGCTTTCGACCAAGAAGGCGTGTTTCAATCTTCTTGACGAATACGGGAATATGGAAGCCGAGGTGCTTGCGGAGCGGATTCTGCACCCCAAGGCGTCGGTTCTCGCCTACATCCAGCGGCGTTCTCCCTTGGATGCGAAGGCGTTGGAGATTGTGTACGATGTGGTGAGGGATGGCCATAAGGGCGATGGCAGTCACGCCGCGTTGCCGGACTTTTCTGAGGAGAGGATCCTGCAGGAGATGATATGGTGGCTGGTCGATCTGGGATTCCCGAAGTACTATTTCGAGGTTTCGCCGCCCGAGGAGATCGGCAACCAGATACGCATCAACAGATTCCATGAGATGTATGGCATCGGCACGGAGTCATATGCAACCCTGAAGATCTCCTATCGTTCGCCATCAGGCACCTCCATCCACTGGGTCCATAAATCGCGCCTGCTCGAAGTCGAGGAGGAACTGGAGCGTGACTGCTACGAGGCGGCTGGCGGCTGTGATGTCTCGGCCTATCTGCACAGCGACCTCTATCTGTATATTGCCACGTCATCCCCTGCCGTGGACGAGAAGGCCGCCACATTTGAGGCGACAGTTTCCGCCGGCTTCGCCAAGACAGCCGATCCAGGCGCGGTGACGCGCTACAAGTCATTATGGCGCAAAGTGGTGGACGAGGGGACGATCATCGTGGAACGGTCGCGGAAGAAGGAGACGGGCGAGAACCGGATCATGATCGGCTTTCCGCTGCGCTTCATCAACCGCTTCCTCTCGAACATCTCCCGCGTCATGCGTCGGGACGGGGTGACGGTCGGTCGCAAGTACTGTCACTTTTTCGGTGGCCGCCACCCGGTGGTGATCTCCTCTTTTTATTCGAAGGAGGAGTTTCCCAAGGATCTCATCGAGCAGCTCGTCGACATTAGCCTCTACCCTGAAAACAGGATCGCGCGGCTGGTGGAGACCGACGCCGTAACGGCCCGCGAGGCGAACTTCATCAACTCGGCGATCGCGTTCGTCCACCAGTTCATCCGCCTCAAGGACGCCAACCTCAGTCTGCTCCGCGAGCGGTTGGTGGGGGCGGAGGACTTGAAGGAGATCTTCAAAGGTGTGCAGCGGCGCGCGGACAAGGACAACTATCCGTTCGAGATGATCATTGATGCGTTCGCTGAACGGCCGGATGTCATCAAGGCCCTCTACCGTATGTTCGCGGCCCGCTTCGAGCCACGGTGCTGCGGGCACGCGTCCGCGGCGGCCGCCACCGCCGCGTACGAGGAGGTGCTCAAGGCCTCGCCAATGGGGATGGCGGAGGCGGAGATTTTCCGTTGGGGAGGCATCTTCGTCGACTCGCTCCTCAGAACCAACTTTTACCTTCCGGTGAAGACGGCGCTGGCCTATCGGTTGAAGCGGGACTTCCTTCAGGGAAGCGATTACGAGGTCGTGCCGTACGGCGTCTTCATGTTGAAAGGAAGGGACTTCTTCGGGTTCCACACCAGATTCAAGGATATCGCCCGCGGCGGGATCCGCCTTGTGCGGGCCTCGACCGTCGACGATTTGCAGCTGAACGCCGACTACGCCTTCGAGGAGTGCTACAATCTGGCCTTCACGCAGAACAAGAAGAACAAAGACATTCCCGAGGGTGGATCAAAGGGGATCATCATTTTGGCGCCGGGCGCCTCGCCCGCCGATTCGGCCAGAGTGTTCATGCGCTACGTCGACGCCCTTCTCGACATGCTGCTGCCTGCCTGTGGAACGCGCATCGTCGGTTTCGAGGAGGAGATCCTCTTTCTGGGGCCAGACGAGGGGACCGCCGAGTTGATGGACCACGCCTGCGAGCGGGCCCGCGAGCGAGGATACCGCTACTGGAAAGGCTTCACCACGGGCAAAGGCGCGCAGCTCGGAGGAGTTTCGCACATCGACTATGGCATGACCACCAACGGCGTTCGGCAGTATGTCAAGGGAATCCTGCGCAAGCTGGGCGTCAAGGAGGAGACGGTCACCAAGGCGCAGACAGGCGGCCCCGACGGCGACCTCGGCGGCAATGAGATACTCATGTCCAAGGAGCGGACGCGTGTCGTAATTGACGGCGGCGGCGTGCTCTATGATCCTGACGGTCTCGACCGCAAGGAGCTTGCACGGCTCGCGCGGAACCGACTTGACTCCTCGCATTTCGACGGCGCCATAATCGGGCCACGCGGATTCAAGGTGCGGGCGTCCGACCGGAACGTGAAACTGCCCGATGGCACGCTGGTCTCCTCTGGGCTCAGCTTCAGAAACGGCTTCCACCTCGATCCGAGGATGCGCGCCGACCTCTTCGTTCCGTGCGGGGGGCGCCCCAAGTCGATCAACGGCACCAACTGGAAGTCGCTGCTGGACGCCGAGGGACGGCCGATTTTCAAATGGATTGTGGAGGGCGCGAACCTCTTTATCACGCAGGACGCCCGTCTCAAGCTCGAGGAGAAGGGTGTCGTCCTCTTCAAAGACAGCTCCACCAACAAAGGCGGTGTGACCTCCTCATCGTTGGAGGTGCTTGCGGGGCTCGCCCTTGACGACAAGGAGTTTGCGCGGGACATGACAGTGGCGGACGGCGGCAAGGTACCATCCTTCCGCAAGCAGTACATCACGGAGATCGTGGACGTGGTGCGCGCGAAGGCGGACGCTGAGTTCGAGGCCCTCTGGCGCCTGAGGGAGTGCGAACGGCGGCCGCTTAGCGAACTCTCGGACTCCCTTAGTGAGAGAATCAACG
>CAYTFM010000327.1:4737-9647 GCA_964436735.1 uncultured Victivallales bacterium
TCTGTTTGCCATGGTGCGGCGACCACCGAGATCACCACCGCGGTTGAAGCCTCTGATCTTTTCTCCGACAAGGTGTTGCGGCTTGCGGTTCTGCGTTCGCATATCCCCACATGCCTGGTCAAGCTGGTGGGGATGACGGCATTGATGAGGCGCATCCCGCTTAATTATCAGAAGGCGATCTTCGCCCGCGCCATCGCCAGCGGCTTCATCTACCGCTATGGACTGCGCGCCGGCTTCGAAGACTACCGCCGGTATATCGAATCCATACGATGATCTTCCCGCAAACCTGCTGTCCCCATCGCTTCTCGGTAGATCCTGAGCGAGTTTGACAGCGGGACTTAAGGCGTATGACAGTGCAAAGAGCTCCTTGGCGATAACGAAACGGAATGGTGGCTGCCCATTTGTTTTGCCGCCTCAGCCATCAGCTACCGGTACACGCGTTTGACCCGGCTGCCGAAGGAGCAGATGATCTCGTAGGGGTGCGTGCCCTTGAGCGTGGCCCAGTCGTCGACGCCGATGGCGTTGATCCCCTCGCCGCCGAGGCAGACGACCTCGTCGCCGCGCGCCGCCTCTGGCACAGACTCGAGGGAGACGGTGGTGTAGTCCATCGAAAGGCGTCCGAGGATGGGGCATGGTTTGCCGTGAATGAGGACGTAGCCGCGGTTTGAGAGGGCGAGCGGCAGGCCGTCGGCGTAGCCGGCGGAGATCGTGCCGACGCGGGTGGCGCAGTGCAGCCGGTAGGTCTGTCCATAACCGATCGCCATGCCGGCGGGGAGCTTGCGGACCGCGGCGAGCTGGGTTTTAAGCGTGAGGACCGAGCGCAGTTTCAGCAACTGCCTGCCGACGATGTCGAAGGTACCGTAGAGGTTGATGCCGGTGCGGACGAGGTTGAACGGCTTGAGGCAGGTGACGGGAACATTGTTGATGGCGTCGCTGTTGGCGATGTGGATCCATGCGAAGGTGATGCCCGCCGCCTTGAGTTGGTCGACGATCCGCGTGAAACGGTAGATCTGCTGCTGGGTGAAGTCGCCGGGGGCGTACGCCACGGGGAAGTGCGAATAAATGCCGGTGAGCTCGAGTCCGGGAAGGGCGGCGATCTTCTTGATCTCGGGCACAGCGTGATCGGCGAGGATACCCAACCGTCCCATGCCTGTGTCGATCTTGATATGGCACTCCGCCCTTTTCCCCATTCCCGAGGCGGTCTTGCTGATCAGTTCGGCGATCTCGAGATCTGTCACGGGCAGGATGATCCCCGCCTCGACGGCCCCCGGCACCTCGTCGGGCAGGACACTGCTCATGAGCTGCGTGCGGAGCCCCATCTTGACGAGTGCCAGGGCCTCGTTGAGCTCTGCCACGCCGAAATACCGCACTCCGGCGGCCGCAAGCGCCGCGGCGATCGGCTCCACGCCCAGCCCATAGGCGTTGGCCTTCAAAACAGCCATCACCTCGCAGGGATCAACTGTCTCTTTGATCTTGCGGTAGTTGTCACGAAGGGTGGCGAGGTCCACCTCGAGCCAGACTCGACCATGTTTCTCGGGCATAAGTTATTTCCACCTTTGTTCTATATCATAGTGCGACGCGGGCGTGCGGCCCATGCTTCAACCGGTTTGGACGAGTGGGTGGGGAACTCCAGCCAACCCGTCCCTGTTCTCCCCCTTTTTTAATTACCAAGTCAATGGCGTAGTCCATGGTGTGGAGGATGGAGAGGAGTTGGGGGATTGACTTCGATGTCCTACCTGGATCAAGGAGGCGGTACAGTTGGGTTGGCGAAGTGCCGAGTCGCCTAGACATCTCCCGCTTGGAGAAGTCGCTCTCCGCAAGTCGTTTTCTCACTTGAGCGGAAAGATTGTGGGTGAAAAGCTCAAGCATGAACTTTGGATCACGGTTGTATTCGAGAACGTGATCGGCGTGGACTGTGCCTTCTGCCCCATTACGGAGAACGTACGTGAACGCCTTGCGGCCAAGCTCTTTATCGGGATACGCCGCCGTAATCGGGTTTTGGGTGGTTGGCATGGGAGCCGTCTTGGCGTACGGATAGCTGTAGTCCTTGGTCCCAAGACGCACATCGAACACTTTCTTCTTGTTGTTGCAACTGACCTTGGTGAATTTCATAGTTCGCCTTTCCACGCTAAGAAAACATACTCGCCGCATCTTTTCTTGCTCATTTTTAATAGTATCATCATGGGTACTATATTTCAAGCACATGGAAAGTGGATAAAAGATAATCGAGTCACCAGCACAGCTGGTTTTGTCAATTCTGATTTGCCGGAGTGCGGACCATGACATTGAACTGGCATCTTGATTTCCCGTTCCCTCCCCAGTATCTTGGCCCCTGAACCCTGAATTCGCCGTGGCGAATCTTCGCTTCGCTGCGACCCTGAAACCTGAAACCTGAAACCAAGAGATCGTCTCACCATGAACAATAGAGTCGTTGTCTGTATTCCGGCCCGCTACGGCAGCACCCGTTTTCCCGCCAAGGTGTTGGCGAAGATCGGCGGGAAACCCATGGTGCAATGGGTCTACGAGCGCGCCTCGAAGGCGTCCGCCGACGAGGTGCTCGTGGCCACGGACGATCAGCGCGTGATGGAGGCGGTCAAGGCCTTCGGCGGCCGCGCGGTGATGACGCGTACCGAGCATCCTTCCGGCACTGACCGGATCTGGGAGGCGGTCAAGGGGCTCGACTGCGGCATCGTCATCAATGTCCAGGGCGATGAGCCGTTCATCGAGCCGTCCGCCATCGAACAACTCATCGACGCGCTCAAAAGCAGGTCCGACGCCCAGATGGCCACGATCGTCGTGCGGACCACGCGGGAGCAGATCGGCGCCAACCCGAATATGGTGAAGGCCGTCCTCGACGCCCAGGGCTACGCCTTGTATTTCAGCCGGTCGGCGGTCCCGTTCCTGCGCGACGGCGGCACGGAGTGTCCACTCCATCTGCACTGGGGCGTCTATGGATACCGGCGGACGGCGCTGGAGCGGTTCGTGAGTCTGCGCGAGGGCACGCTCGAGAAGTGCGAGAAGCTCGAGCAGTTGCGGGCGCTCGAGAACGGCATGCGGATCTTCTGTCTTGTGCGCGATTCGAAGGCGGGCCCCGGCGTCGACACCCCCGAGGATCTTGTCAAGGCCGAGGAGTTTCTCGCGTCGATGAAGGAGCCGCGATGATCGTCTATTTCTGCCCCGACAAAAATCTGAAATCAGGGGGCATCCGCCGCATCTACCGTCACGTGCAGATACTTGTCGGGCAAGGGATGCCGGCGGCCGTCATGCACGGCACAAAGGACTTCGTCGTCGACGACATGCCGTCCGTGCCAGTCCGCTACGCCGATCAGCCAGGTGCCTTGTCGCCTGGCGACATCGTGGTGGTGCCCGAGGGGTTGCCGGGAGTGATGGAATTTCTGAAGGATCTTCCCGTGCGGCGCGTTGTGTTCGCCTTGAGCTGGAGCTACATCTACAGCTCCTTGCGCGAGGGGATTGACTGGCGCGGCTTCGGCGTCGAGCGCGTGATCGCCGAATCGCCCATGATCGCCGACTACGTCTCCTGGGCCATGAGCCTGCCGGTGACGCTTCTCGACTTTCCGCTCGACTCATCCCTGTACCACTTTGTGCCCGCCGCGGAGAAGAAACTCTGCGTCTGTTATTTTGACCGCAAGGCATTGTGCATGAAGGAGTTGGCGTCGCTTCTCAGAAGCAGGAATCCACGGTTTATCTCCGAGCTCGAGTGGGTTCGCCTCGGCGCGATGAGCGAGAAAGACTATGCGGCCGCGCTGCGTTCGTCCGCGGTCTATCTCGCCTTGGGGACGGCCGAGGGGTTGAACCTTAGCGTCTACGAGGCGTGGCGGTGCGGGACGATCGTCGCCGGGTTCAATGGAATCGGGCTGAAGGATGTCATGGTGGGGGAGGGAGCCGAGAGGAATTGCGTGCTGGCGGAGAACGGCGATTATTTCACGCTGGCGAAACGGCTTGAGCCGCTGCTGCTTGATCTGCTCGCGGGGCGACTTGATTCATGGACGCAACTCGTCCGGAACGGACGCCGTCTGGCCACCCCTCACACACCCGAGGCGGAGGAGCGGTCCGTGCTTGAGTTCTGGCGCGGCGTCGTGTGAGGAGACTGTTGCGCCCAAGTAGGTCCAATCCGTCACAGGCGGAAAATCTCGGCGGCGATCCCGAGCATCTCGTCCGCCCGGCGGCGCCAGGTGTGCCGCGCGAGCACCTTCTCGTGGAGGCGGGTCGCCATGGCCAGACGCTCATCCTCATGCTCCAGGTAGAAGCGGATTTTCCCGCGCAGATCCTCGCAGTTCTCATAGACGGCGATCTCCTCGCCAATGGAGAAATGCCTCTCAAGCACCGGTTTGTATTCGGTGAGGATGAAACCGCCGCAGGCTCCCACGTCGAAGCAGCGTTGCTGGACGGCGTTCTGCAGGTTCAGCGGCGAGCGGTTCACGACGATCTTCGCATCCCGGTACAGCTGGGGCAGGGTGGTACGGTAGTTGACTGGGTTGCGCAGAATGATACGCGTGCCTTCCGGGGATTGCGCGGTGAACCATTTATCCCATCCAGGCCCATACACGTCGATGCCGAACTCCGCCGCGGCCTCGATGGTCATCGCCCGCTGTCGCGTGGTCAGGAAGGCGTCGAGGGGGAACCACAGTTTGTGGAATTCGGGATCGTTGAACCGGGGTTTGTATCCTGCGTCGGGATGGGTTGCGTTGAACTCGTCAAGGAGGAACTCCAGAAGCGACTCCCGCTCCGACTGCACTGACTCAAAGACGAACGAGATGAAGTCCCGTTCCCCCGCCGAGTGCCCCTCCAGCAGTTCCGCAAGGGGTTTCGGCTCTTTGGCGCCGCCGACGAAGATGCCAGGCGTGCTTCCTGTGCATCGACTCCGACTTCATCATCCCGCTGGTGCAACT
>CAYTFM010000328.1:0-9633 GCA_964436735.1 uncultured Victivallales bacterium
GCCATTGGGATCGTAGATGCTTTTGATCGCGGCGACGAGGAACGACGGGTCGTCCTCGCGGCGTAACACCGCCGAGATCATCCGCGTCAGCTCCACGATCCAGCTTAAATGCTGGAGATTTTTCGTGTTGATGAAAAGCTCGTAGGGACGGCGGCGGCCATCAGGCTCGACAATATCATTGACGGTGACGTACAGCGCCTCGGCCGACAGCGGTGTTTTGATCTTATACGTGGTCCCCTCGAGCATGTCAGGCCGCTTCGGAATGTCCCGCACGGTCTTATCCGCCTCGCGAGGGGGTTTCTCCTCCTTCTTATCCTCTTTGCGCACGAGAATGCCCGTGATGTTGTCGGAAGGACGGAACGTCGTGCACCCCTTCAGTCCCATGTCGTACGCCTGACCGTAGACATCTTTGAATTTGTCGAATGGATAGTCGGCAGGGATGTTGATCGTCTTCGAGATCGAGCTGTCGACGTGCCGCTGCAGCGCCGCCTGTATCTCGAGATGCTCGGACGGCGTCACCTCGGCGGAGGAGACGAAGAAGTCCGGCAAGTCCTTCTCGGAGACCCGCTTGCCCATGAAGTCGTTGTACCTGAGGTAGGCGTGATCGGCGACCTCGACCTCCCGCACATCCTTCTCGTGACTGTTGCGCATCTTGCGCGTGTACGTGAACGCGAAGACGGGCTCGAGTCCGCTGGAGATGTTCCCGGCAAGCAAGCTGATCGTGCCGGTGGGGGCGATGGAGGTGAGGTGCGAGTTGCGGATGCCGTGCCGGGCGATGTCGTCGCGCAGCTCCTCGGGCAGCGTCTTGACGAAGTGTCCACCGAGATACTTGTCGGCGTCGAACTTCGGGAACGCTCCCTTTTCCCGCGCCAGCGCCACGCTACCCTCGTACGCCGCGACGCAAATGGTGCGCATCACCTCCTCCGCCACCATCACCGATTCCGGCGAGCCGTACCGCAGTCCCAGAAAGATGAAAAAATCACCGAGCCCCGTGACCCCGATGCCCATGCGCCGCTTCGCGCGCGCCTCGACCCGTTGCGTCTCAAGCGGGAAATTGCTCATGTCGATAACGTTGTCGAGCAGCCGGGTGGCGGTTCTGACCGTTTCGGCGATGCCGTGATGGTCGACATGCGCGTCGGGATGGAAGGCGTTTTTGACGAAGCGCGTGAGGTTGACGGAGCCCAGCAGGCAGGCGCCGTAGGGCGGAAGTGGTTGCTCACCGCAGGGATTGGTGGCGCGGATGTCCTCACAGTACGCAAGGTTATTCATGCTGTTGACGCGGTCGATGAAGATCACTCCGGGCTCGGCGTAATCATAGGTGGAGCGGATGATCTTGTCCCACAGCTCGACGGCGTGGATGGTCTTGTGGACCTGCCCGTTGAAGACCAGCTCCCATTCCTGATTGGCGCGGACGGCCTTCATGAACTTGTCCGTCACCGCCACCGACAGGTTGAACATCTGCAGCGAGGCGTTGTCGCGCTTGGCGGCGATGAACCGTTCGATGTCGGGATGGTCGCAGCGCATGACCCCCATCTGCGCCCCGCGGCGCTGCCCGGCGGCCATGATGGTGCGGCAGGTGGAGTCGAGGACCTGCATGAAACTGATAGGACCGGAGGCGTCGGCGCCGCAGCCATTGATGTGCGAGCCAGCGGGTCGAATGGTCGAGAAGTCGAACCCCACGCCCCCCCCCTGCTTCTGCGTGAGGGCGGCCTCCTTGACGGCGTCGAAAATCCCCTCGATTGAATCTTCGATCTTGTTCATCACGTAGCAGTTGAACATGGTGACTTCGCCCCGGTGGACGCCGGCGTTGGCGATGATGCGTCCACCCGGGAGGAATTTGAAGTCCGCCAAGATCTCCATGAACTTGCGCTCCCACGAGGCCGCGTCGCGTTCGGCGGCCGCGACGGACTTGGCGACCCGCGCCCACGTCTCCTCGATCGAACCGTCGGCGGGCAGCCCCCCACCTCCCGCATACCGGTATTTCTTCCGCCAAATGTCCAGTCCAATGTCGTCTATCTTGTCCACAGGTGTGACTCCATTTGCAATGCGGAGGCCGTCCGCGATCCAGTTGGCTGCCGTGCCCTGAGGCATCAGCGTCCGCATGTCGGGCGATCGGTCCGCCTTGCTTTGATTGTGGTTGATGATCCCTAACGCCTTGCTACCGCATCCGCCACATGATGCAAACCGAGCCGAACCCCCGACATCCGGACGGCATGCGTCAAGGATCGGAAGTCAAATGGGGTGGGGGCAAGCTCCGCATTGCGTGGGGAACGGGAATATAAAGCGGCGCGCCGCCGCAACAAGGATTGTTGCGGCGATTCTTGCCAACCGCCTGACGCTGAGGGTGATTAAATTCGACGGATGAAACGTCCCCGTGAAGTTCTTCGAAACTCCGTTTCACGGGCACTGGTTCACGCAGCGTGTGATCTGTGGAAATAACCGAATATCTATGGAAAGCCCGTTCCTGTTCTAGTACGGTATAGCAGAGGAGGAGCTTATGCTTATGAAATACTTCGGCGCCATGCTTTCCGTAGGTGGTCGTGCGTCATTCGTTGTGACGGGATTCCTGCTGTTCGTCTCATTATCCGGCGTAAGCGGAGACGGTTTCGCCGACAATCTTGCCATCCCCGGCAACATCGAGACGACGGAACCGTTGGATGAACTCAGAGTCGAGCCAGGAAAAGCGGATGACGCCTTTCAGCAGGCCCTTCTCGCCACCCTCGCCTCCTCCGGGGGCACCGACTCAACCGTCACCGCGACAATCACCGCGTTGGCGGAAGTGGCGCAGAAGGCTCCGGGGATTTTGAGGCGGTATTTGGCCACAAGTCCCGCATGGCGCGTATTCAAGGAAAAGGACAATGTCTTCGCCACCCGTCGCTGGATGATTGGCTCCGAGTGGAGCTACAACCTGGACGGCTATTACACGAGAAGCGATATCGACGCGTGGTCGAAGGCGGGAATTCCTGACTTCCAGTCCAGATTCACGATCGGCCTCTCCGGCAAACCGTGGTGGCACGGGGACGACAGCACAACCCGTCTGAAGGCGGGAACCGCGGCAAAAGTATCTCTGTCCGCCGGTAATAAGATGCAGGGGAGCCATTGTGTTCTCACAGCTGACGCATTAGTTGTTGAGGCGTTCGAGCAGTCGGGCGCACAAGAGCGGCGGCTGACCAAGGCCGCACTGAGTCAACTTGAAAAGGAACTGTCGCCCTTGGCGGCAACCCCCACCGGGGAAACGATTCGAAGCATTCTCCCGGCCGCCAGCATCCACCAAGGAAAACCGTCCTTCGCGCTGAGGAAATCATTTCAGCCTGGGCTCTACGACGCGGTGATCTGGATCAACCCAGGCGAGTCGGGAATGCTCTATCTCAAGGCGTTTGAAGTGACCAAAGGAACGCCTCTCTCTGTCGAAAAGTTGAAGGAGGCGTCGAACGAATGGGTGGGATGGTCGGACAAGCCCGAAGACCTCTTCTTCTCAAACACGCACTTCACCATTTACGAAGGAGACTGGGGCAAGCCGTATGCCGCGCGATTCGAAGTCTGGTTCACCCCTGACGCAGGCGGCTCAGACCGCAAGCTCATGGAGAGAGTGTTCAAAATCGAGGGATGGCAAAGATAATCCGGGATTACGGAACCACATGCCGACAATCCATGTAATCGCATTTGCATAGGTTGAAAGCCGCCCAATGGATGTTACTAATTGTAGAGATACTGTTCAACCGCATCAAGAACTCTTAATAGCCGCCACGCATGCCACATCCACAGTTCGACAGATCGCGGATCCGCTTCAAGCCGCTGGCCACGCGGTATAACCAGTTCACCGTTCATGCCAACCATGTGCCGATCGACGCCGCGTCGGCCCACCTTTCCACCGCCGCAACCGAAGTCGTCGCGGAGACGGCGGCGCGCATTAAGAAGGCGAAATCAGCGGGGCGCCCCGTCGTCCTCGCATTCGGCGCGCACTCCATCAAAAACGGCCTCGGCAAGGTGCTCGTCAGCCTTATGGAAGACGGGTGGCTCACTCATTTGGCGACGAACGGCGCGGGAATCATCCACGACTGGGAGTTCGCCTATCAGGGAAGAAGCAGCGAGGATGTCAGGGCAAACGTCGCGGAGGGGCAGTTCGGCATCTGGAGCGAAACGGACTTCTACCTCAATCTCGCGATAGTGGTCGGAGCATATGAGGGACTGGGCTACGGCGAGTCGGTTGGAGCGATGATCACGCGTGACGGCGTGGAGGTTCCAACCGCCGAAGATCTTGCGTCAACCGCCCAGGAGTTCATGGGATGCGATTCCGCCAAAGCTGCGGCGGCCCTTGATCTGCTGGATGCCACGAAAAGGCTCGGCCTCGCCTCAGGCTGGCATGGGGTCGCGCATCCGTTCAAGGAATATAGCGTGCAGGCGGCGGCCCATCGCCTCGGCATCCCTTTCACGGGCCATCCGATGTTCGGGCACGATATCATCTACACGCACCCGCTCAACCACGGGGCGGCGATCGGGCGTACGGCCGAGCGCGATTTCCTCGCTTTCGCCGACACCATCAGCCGCATCGGTGGAGGCGTCTACCTTTCCGTCGGCTCGGCGGTGATGTCGCCGATGATCTTCGAGAAGTCGTTCTCCATGTCGCAGAACCTCGCCCTCCAGGCAGGAACGCCGATCACGGGGCATTTCATCTCCGTGGTGGACCTCGCCGAGTCGACCTGGGACTGGAGCCGCGGCGAGCCCCCCAAGGACAACCCCGCCTACTATCTGCGCTACTGCAAGACCTTCAGCCGCATGGGCGGCGAGATGCGCTACGCCCAGGCCGACAACCGCGACTTCCTCCTCGCCCTTCGTCGTATCCTTAAAAATTGAGCGTTCGGCACTCACGAATCAATCATACCGCCGCGCCACGCACTCCTTGACCGGACCGACCGTTCGCGCGAAAATTGCGGCACAATTTTCGGGAAAACGCTTCATTTTCGTCGAGAAACGGCTAATTTTATCGGTTTCGCCTTCCTTTATCACAACATCTGCGGGGCACACCACATGCTTGTTTACCGGCTCATGGCACTTATTATGCTTCTCACTGCATCGCTGACGCTCACCGGCCTGTCGGCGGAAGAGAAGAAGCCGACCGAGCGGAAAGTCGACCTGGTGGCCCGCTTCGACATGCCCGACTTCAACAGCCCCGGCCAGAAACTCATCGAGTTCCTCAACAAGGCCGCACCCCAGTACTCGCTCCTGGTAGGCACCGGCATGATGGCGTTGACGCTGAACCCGCAATTCGCCTGCTTGGACGTCAAAGGCCCCGTTTCCCTGCTGATCTACACCGTCACCACGCAGAAGGGTATGACCCACGAGCTTGTCGTGAGCGCCCGCCGCAGACCTGACCTGAAGCCAGAGGACACGCCGAAGAAAATCAACATCCAAAGCTATTCCTTCACGATCAGGCAGACGGGGGATACGATCATCATGGGAACCTCGAAACTGCTGCTCAACGAGATCGGCGAACCACCACCGACCGACCTCCACGGGGCCGATCTCGCCATCAACTTCAGCCTCGACCGCATGGCCATAGACTCTCCCCGTCTCTTCAGGAACACCCGCACCACCCTTATGCAAGACGCACTGGAAAAGGCGTCCGGCTTGGGCGAGGACAAACTGGTGGACACCTACTTCAAGCTTCTCAACGTCAAACTCGACCACCTCGAGAAGGCTCTGCGCCAGCTATCGAAGTACGATGTGCGTCTATGGTTCTCCCCCGACGAACTCCGTATCGACCAGATCGCCGTGGCAAGACCAGACCACACCCTGGCGGCGATCATCAACAGCCAGTCATCCCTCAATCCCGCCATCCGCTATCCGTCCACTGAAGGCGAATCGGCCATCCTTGTCTGTTCGACCAACCTTGCGAAAACCATCGCCCCCCTCACCGCCCTCGCCCGCGACACGCTCGTCGAAGCGCTCGACGTCTACACGCCGGCTGATCTCGAACAGGCTGTGGCGTTCCTCGAGAATCTGACCGGCGACGCCTCGATGGCGACGACGAAAATCAATGAGAAGCCGGCCATCTGCTATTTCATCGCCCTGCGGAATCCTTCCGCCGGCCTGGCCGCCTATGAGAGACTGATCAAGAAGATATCGACCAGCTTCGAGTCAAAAACGATCAATGAGCTCAGCCTTCGCCTCTGCCCCTTCCCAAGCCCCGACGCAAAACAGAAGGAAAGCATCTGCTTCTGGCCCGTGGAGGACGGCATCCTCGCCATCGTCGGTGTCATGGACTTCGAGACTGCGACCGTAACCGCGGGAAAAGTCAAACTCCTCTCCGACAAGGCGTTCGGCGAACTCGCCAAGAGCGGTCACTCAGGCGGACTCTTCCTCAAACACGCGACAACGCAGGAACTACGGCTCGTAGGGGAACTGACCAGCGCGAAGGATGCTGCCTCGCTGTCCCTGCGCCTTCCCCCGGATGCCGTCAAGGAAATGCTGGCCTCCTCGAAGCCTGCCGGAAAACCCACGAAGAAGAATGAGGGAACAACCGCGCCGGACAGCAAGACGGGCGTGGACTCGGGGGTGAAGACACCGTAAACACTTTTGACGCCAAAATTGTTTATTATGCATAGAGCAATTTAGGAAATAAAACGAAGGGAAGCGCATATGCGATTCAAGGTCAAAACCAGCGATCTGAGAGGAGCCGTCTCAAACGCCGAGTCGGTCGCATCGAAAATGATCTCTCCGACCATCAAACACGCGATCCTGCTCCACGCCGCTCCCGCCTTGGGCATCTCGCTCACCGCCACGGATCTCGACAATGTCCTGCGGGTGCAGATCCCCGCCGAAGTCACCGAAGGAGGCAACGCCTTTCTCTCCGGCTCGAAACTCAAGGGCATCCTCGCCGTCTTCAATCAGGACGACGTGATCGACACCTCTATCGACAACAACACCCTCTTCCTGAAAGGCGGCGGCTTCGAGTTCCACATTCCGCTGATTCCCGAGAGTGAGTTCCCGGAATTCAACCTCAGTCTCGCCGGTTCGTCGGTCACCTTCCCGCCCGGAGCCTTCCAAAGACGCATCAAACTCGTCGCCTTCGCCCGGGCCACCGACATGGAGCGGCAGCCGTTGATGGGCATTCATGTCGAAGCCGACGAGAATGGCGTCAGGTTCGTCGCCACCGACGGCCGCCGCCTCGCCTGCACGGAGGCCTCATCCCCCGCCGCCAGCGGTCCGGCGAAAGTGCTCCTGTCGCGCTCGTTCGTCGACGGCGCGATGCGGCTCATCCCCAGCGGCGAGGGCGATCTGACCCTCTCCTTCAACGCCACGCACGCCAAAGTGTCCTCAGGGTCATATGAGTACAAAGGCAAAATCATGGCCGATGAATACCCCAACTGGCGCAGCGCGATCCCCGCGTGCCAGAAGTCCGTCGTCCTCGACCGGGAGCAACTGCTCTCGGCGTTCAAGGCGGCCGGCCTCATCGACCAGAACGTCCTGCTGAAACTCGACGGCGCGGCCTGCCAGATCAGTTCCATATCACGGGAGGGAGGCGACGCCAGATTCTCCTTCGGGCTGCAGACGCCGGCGGAGCAGCTTGAGATACTTCTTCCCGACAAGAACATCAGCGACGCGCTGTCCGCCATGGATTCGACCACGATCGAATTCCAGTTCAACAACAACACGTCGGCGATTCTGCTCAAGATGCCGGGTGATGGCAGCTATCTCTGCGCCATCAACCCCATGGTCGCGGCGAAACCACAATAAGCCGCCGTCACGCCGCGGGCTCAACAAAGAGGGCAGCCCTGTGATGACACAAGGCTGCCCCCGCGGCAAGACGCCCGTCCCCCCGATTACGCCGACACGACCGTCTCGGAGATCTGCTTTTTCAGACCACTGACCTTCACCAAGAAGATCACGAGAAGCACCAACCCCGCCAAACTGACGGGGAGCGCGATGCAGCCCCCGACACAGGGGATGAGTCCCGCTACGACTCCCACGGCCATGCACACGCAATACGCCATTCCAAGTTTCCAGCCACAATCACCCACATCCGCTCTACCCGCCGAGGTGAAATACGACTGAAAAGATTCGGAAAGCCTGGGATAGACGAAAAAACTCCAGACGAGATTGACCAGCGGAATGAGCAGGAGCCAGACCATGGCCGGCTCCATCTTGCGATGTTCCCGGGGAATCCTCGCGAAGCAGGAAGACAAGATAAGACAAACAACAACCCCGATGGCCAGGGATATCACCAGTCCGATTCCCAGTCCCATGAGGGCGACGGTTAAATCCACCCCATGCTCCGGTTTGGTTAACATGTCCATGATCGCACGACCTCCTTTTTAAGCTATTGTTATTGCGCGACATTTTCTTGCGCATTGTCACGTTTTATCGCCGAGGCAGACGCCCATGCTCCGGGCACTTTGGATCCACGGATGGTCGCTGGGGACGTCTTTGCGCTTGTTGACGACCTTCTCGAGTGGAACGGCCTCCACGCTGTCGCCCCTGGCGGCGACCATGACGCCGAACTTCCTGTGGTGGATGAACTCGGCGCAGGCCGTGCCGAGGCGCGTCGCGAGGATGCGGTCGGCGGGCGAGGGCGACCCCCCTCTTTGGAGATAGCCGAGGATGGTGACGCGCGACTCAAGCCCGGTGTTCTTTTCGAGTTGCTTCGCCAAGCAGAGGGTATTGTCGGCGCGGCGGCCGTACACCTCGGATAATTGCTCCTTGACGCTCTTGCGCTCCTTCTCGCTCTTTGTGTGTTCGACGACATGGATGAGCTTGTCGATATCCTTCGCCTCTTTTTTCGAAATAGCGCCCTCCGCGACTGCCACGATGCTGAAATGCTTTCCCTGGCTTCTGCGCTTGCAGATGGCGTCCGACACGACCTTGATGTCATACGGCAACTCGGGGATGAGGATGACGTCCGCACCGCCGGCAAGTCCCGATCCGAGCGTGAGCCAGCCGGTCTTGTGCCCCATGATCTCGACAAGAATGACGCGGTGATGGCTGTAGGCCGTCGAGTGGAGGCGGTCGATCGCCTCCGTGGCAATCCCCAGCGCGGTGTCGAATCCGAACGTCACGTCCGTCATCGCCACGTCGTTGTCGATCGTCTTGGGAAGCGTGATGACGTTCAACCCCTTCTGCATGAGGCGGTAGGCGTTCTTCTGCGTGCCACCGCCACCAATGCACACGAGGGCGTCGATCCCGTGCTTGCGGCAGGCGTCGATCATGGCGTCGGTCATGTCGAGCACCTTGCCGCCGATCAGCATCTTATGCGGCTTGTCGCGGCTTGTGCCGAGAATGGTCCCGCCGATCGTCAGGATCCCAGAGAGATCGTCGGAACCGAGACGAATGGTCCGATTCTCCATCAGCCCCCGGAAGCCGTCGTAAAACCCGATCACCTCCATGCCGAACTTGTTGATCGCGGCCTTTCCCACGCCGCGGATGGCGGCGTTCAATCCGGGGCTGTCGCCCCCCGATGTCAAAATCCCGATGCACTTGGCCATGTGGCACCTCGTGAAAGTATAGGTTGTCCTGTGACGCTGACACAACCTATTACGTTGAGAAAGCTTCTGCAAGTTGGCCGACTCACTGCGGCTTGTCCGCGACCCCCACGGCCTTGCGCCGTGGGTGAAGACGATCTTTAGCTACAAGGCA
>CAYTFM010000329.1:0-9591 GCA_964436735.1 uncultured Victivallales bacterium
AGGTGTTGCGCCCCACTAAAACAGCCTCAATTTCAGAGATTGTCCAAACTCCAGATCCCGTGCGTCAGCATGGGGCAAGCTTCCGCCGCGGCGGATTACGTTCACGCTTAGAAGGAAATTCAATGCGGCCGCGGGGCCGCGGCCGCTCCAACGGATTTTGGAGCGTCCCGGTCTCCGGGACAACGGTTGCGGGCAGATGGCCGCCTAATTTCATGCTATCCGCTGGTGCGGCCGATCAGGCGGTGGATGATCGTGCAGGCCTCGGCGACGCGGTCCCTCATGGCGCCGGAGAGTGTGCAGGTGTCGCGGAAGATCAGCTCCACGAAATTGTCCTTGGCGGCGTCCAGCGTCTCGCGGATGTGGGCCTCGAACTCGGCGGCGTCGAATGCCTCGCCGCAAAGCTTCATCGGATGCGGCTTGCGCGAGAGGACGACGTTCCGTCCGACCGCCGCCGCGATGACCGCCTGATCGCACCAGGGGGACACGGTGATCTTGCGGAGGTTTTTGAACTGCTTGATCACCGGCCATTGCAGATGGACCGGTTCGCAGCAGCCGTAGTAGAGCAGCCCGAAGCGATCGCTGACCCGCCGCTGGTAGGGATGGATGAACTCGGCGTACATCTCGGGGGAGATGCCGACCGCCTCCTGCGCCTCCTGGAAGCCCCAGCCGTCGTGCAGCAGCACCCGCGCGCCGTCCTTGATCTCGCGCTGTGGCAGCTCATCGGTGAAACCGCAGCTCCCCGAGCCCACGCAGAACTCGCCGTTGGTCGGCGTCACCAGTCCCTCCGCCTCGAGCCAATTGAGAAACTCGAGAGCCTCGGTGGACAGGAAGTCGAAGAAGCGGTGTACCTGCTCGGGCTTGTCGATCATGGCCATGTAGAAGTTGTCCATGCCCATCATGTTGACCGCCTTGCCCGCCATGCCGCAGCCGGCCCAGATGGTGGTCTGGTTGACGAGTTTCACCGGCAGCAGGTCGCCGAACGTCTGTGTCGCGATCTCCATCTGGCGGAGTGTCTCGGCGCGGTCGACCTTGAACGGCCCGCGCGCGAGTTTGTGAAAGTTCGCGGCGATGTCCGCCAGCGGCGTGTTGGTCTCGTACCCGAGTTTGCGTCCGGTGGCGTCCGCGGCGCGGGTGAGCTGCAGATCAGGACAGATGTCAGGCCGGGTGATCTGCCAGCCGATGACGCAGTAGGGAGGGAACACCCGGTCGTCGTCGATGAGTCTGAAATTGGTCACGGCTCCGAGTAGCTGCCGCTCCAGGCCGCGCTCGAACTCGCCTTCGCACTCCAGCGGTGGCGTCAGGTCGGCGAAGAATGTTCCGTTGTCCTCAATCTGGAACGGCACGGTGCGCTCCTCCAGACGGTTGCTCAGCCGCCAGTATTCCCGGCGCGCCTTCATCGCGTCGCTGGCGGTGATTTCGGCGTATTCGGCGGCCAACTGGCGGAGACGGGCGCGGTCCTTCTGCGTCATCGTTATTTCCTCCTTGATGCTATTTCCTAATACTGTTCTATACCTGTAGCGTTTGATAAATAGTTGTCGCGGGTGCGGTGACGGAAATAGCAGAGAAAACAATTTCGTGGACAAAATTGTTTTCGGATTTGGTTGATTCTCATAAGCATTAAGTATAGACCATACTAGGAGGGAGTAGCCATTGACTCTTCCGCGAATAGGCTGGACGATTCTGCAAATCACCCGATCCGAGCCGTGTGCGGAGAATCCCCCGCCGCACGGCGGTGGCTCTCGCGGTGGGGAGACGAGACCAAGAGTCGGCTACGGCGTCGAGCTGATGTGATGCTTTCCTTGACAAAGAGAGCAACCTTAGCTAAATTTAGTTTAGTAGAAGAGAAATGATTGTCAAATAGATATTGTCGAGGGGGGGCATGATAACTGTCAACACGCATGACGCGAAGTCCAGGCTCTCGCAGCTTCTGGCGGTCGTCGAGTCCGGGAAGGACACTGTTCTCATCTGCCGCAATGGTCGGCCAGTCGCCGAATTGGCGCGGCCTTCCGGTCCGAAAAAACTTGACCGCTCCCGCATTCCTCCGGATCCTGGCTTGAAAATCTTGGGCGATATATGTGTCCCATTGGACGACGAGGCATGGCCGGAGGAGTTTCGGTGATGACGTCGAAAATGCATCTGCTGGACACATGTGTCTTGTTGTGGATGGCGGTCGGTGGTGCGCAACTTTCGGTCAAGGCGAAAGCCGCTGTTTTCGCTGACGGAGCAGTCTTGGGGTATTCCTCTATATCCGCTTTGGAGATCGAACGGCTTGTGGCCGTGCGGCGCATCGCCTTGAGCTGCGGCGTCGACGCATGGCTCGCACAGATAGCTGACACCTATCAGCTACGAGAATTTCCTGTGGATTCGAAGATCGCCGCCCTGTCCGCGCGGCTATCCCCCATCCATCGAGACCCCTGTGATCGTATAATCATCGCCACCGCCACCACGCATAAACTTTCGATTATCACACCGGACACCGAAATCAAAAAATACCCATGCCTCAAAGTCATCTGGTGAGTGGCTGCGAAATCGGTGAGTGTAGGTGCAGGACGCGCTGGCGTTGTGGTGTTGTTTTTTTATTGACGCTTTCCTTTTTTGACTACCTGTTGGCATAGTATGGTATACTCTATAAGGGTGAAAACTTAAATTTTGGTTGCGAAGATTTTGAGGAATGGTTTGCATTCGGAGAGGCTTTCGATACCAAGGTATCGGAAGCCCTCGAGGAATGCGAATCCAAACTCAAAAGATCGCAACCGCGGAGCGGCGAGCGTCTTGCGGCCGTATTTTTCCGATCCTCCTTCGGACGATATTCATATCGCCCGTCAGTCGGATCGAAAAAATCCAATCCACAATCCGACTCGCCAAAATGTAAGTTGTCACCCTTATAGAGTATAATGCCGCGTCACATTCACACAATCTCGCAAAGGAGGTCGCTCATGGAGCAATGTTTCAGGGAGTGCACAGGGAGGTCGCTTCGAATCTTGACGATGGCTGTGCTTCTCTCCGCCGCGCTGCTGTCCGCGCAGTCGGCCCGGGCGCAGGCCACGCTGCAGATCGTCAACAACTTCAAGAGCGGTTCGACCGCCACCACCTACTTCTCGCAGAACTACTCCGACGACCAGGTCTGGCTCTACTTCATGAATTCCGCTTCGAAAGTCACGTACGCGGACAGCTCCGGGGCGGCGCAGACGGTGGCCGACGCCACACCCATCCAACTGAGCTCCGTCAAGGACGGGACGTTCAACTTGGCCATCGGTTGCGTCAGCACCAGGGTGTACGCCGCCTTGGGGGCCAGCAACCCGTTCAGCGGCACCAACGGGCCGGGCCTCTTCGACAAGAACGTGCCGTACGCTCTGGCGGAATGGACGATCAACGGCAATCAATACGACAATACGGATTTGTCCTATCAGGACGCCTTTTCATTCCCGACGACCCTGACCGTGACGAACGGCAGCGGCGAGCAGACGGACCAGGCGAGCTTCCCCCCCGGCACGCGTGCCACGGACGTCATCACGGCGCTGGAGAGCGCCCTGCCGAGTGGCCCCGTCGGTCCCAACCTTTCGGTCTACCCCACGCCCGAGTCCGCCGCCGGCTGGGGCCCGTTCGTCTCCACCGTCTCCGGCGACGCCTCGGCGGTCCGCTGCATCGGCTCCTCGAAGACCTGGACCTCGGGGCCGGACGTCAACAACCTGCGTGGGTTGTACATCTACGCCCCCTCGCTCAACGCCTACCTGAAATATCTGCAGGCGAACGAGCCCACGCTCTTCAGCAACGGCATCAAGGGATGGTACATCGACTATGACGGGGACGCCGGCTACTCGGGCTACCTGAGCGTCACCGGCACGGACGGGAACTACGGTCTGCTCGTCCATGACATCCGGACGGGCGCGGGAGGGAAAGCCCCCAACTGGGCGGCGAATCCGACCGCGGGCACGTCTGCCACCGGCACGATCACCGTCCTGGCCAACAACGCCACCATCCCGTTCGATAGCAAGAGCAACGTGACCGGCCTTTGGACTGACGCGGTGATCTATTCCGGCGCGGCCCTGATCGGCGGCCTCGGCGGGGGACCGGTGGTCACCGGAACCGGCGACTTCGCCAGCGGCAATCTCGTCCCCACCATCATCGCCTCCATCAGCGCCAGCATGGCGACGGGTCTCTTGGGCAGCGACCAGTATCTGGCCAAGGCCAAGGATCCCTCCTCGCCCGGCGCGACGATGTACTGGTTCCACACCGTCACACGGAGCCAGTCCACGCAGATACTGTTCGACAAGGCGTGGCCCAGCGGGCAGCAGTTCTACGACCCCTTCTGGAAGACGATGGCCGATCTAACCAACATGCAAGGCTACCTCTCCCCGTTCAACGACCGCTGGGCGAACTTCAGCCCGGACTTCAACCTGTGGACGGGCTACAAGGCCACGTGGAAACTCGGCATCTCCTCCAGTTCCACCGGCTATTCGGTCGGCGGAACCGTGTCGGGCGACGTCCAGAAAGGCGTGACGATCACGCTCACGGGCGCCTCGTCGCTGACGAAGACCACCACCACCGCCGCGGACGGCACCTACTCCTTCACGGGGCTGACCAACGGTAAATACACTCTTGTCCCCTCGCTGGCCACCTACACGTTCAGCCCGACGAACAGCTCGGTCACCATTTCGGGGGCGAACATCACCGGGCAGAACTTCCAGGCGTCGACCGTGAAGCCGAGCACCTACTCGATCAGCGGCACCGTGTCGGGCGACAAAAAAGAGGATGTGACCGTCACGCTCACTGGCGTCTCCTCCGCGACGGCGACAACCGGCACCGACGGCACCTACTCGTTCACAAACCTCGCGGATGGCGGCTACACTGTCACGCCGTCATGCACTGGCTACACCTTCACCCCCGCCAGCAGTTCGGTGACCATCGCGGGGGCGAACCAAACCGGCAAGGACTTCGTGTCGGCCGCGGTGAAACCCTCGGCATATTCAATCAGCGGAAACGTGTCTGGCGACACTCAAAAGGGTGTCACAATCACGCTCGGCGGCGACTCCTCGGGCACGACGACCACCGATGACAGCGGCGCGTACTCCTTCGCGAACCTCCCCAATGGCTCCTACCTCCTCACGCCGTCGCTCTCAGGCTACACCTTCAGCCCCATCAACAGCTCGGTCACCATCGCGGGGGCCAGCCAGTCCGGACAGAACTTCGTGGCGAAGGCGGTCGCCCCAAGCACCTACACGATCAGCGGAAAGGTGACAGGCGACGTCATCGAGGACGTGACGATCACGCTCGCGGGCGGCGCCTCCGCGACGACCACCACTGGCATCGACGGCTCCTATGCGTTCACGAACCTCACTGATGGCAGCTACACCGTGACGCCGTCGCTCACCGGCTTCACTTTCGACCCGGCCAGCCGCTCGGTCACCCTTACCGGCGGGGACCGCTCCGGGCAGGACTTCGCCGCGAACGACGAGAGGATGGCGTACGGTCTGGAGTTTGTGATCGAGGCAACGGAGGTCACTGGGCTTCCAACGCCGGGCAAATTCATGGTCGCTCCGAAAGTATACACCATGTATGACTTCGGTGGGAAGACCGGGGTGAAAGCCAACGTCACCTTGCTGACCAAGGTCGACAAGAAAGTCGGCGCGGCCTCCGTTGACTGCGAGTGGACGAAGAATATCAAACTCTACAACTCCACGTCGTTCAAGAATGCGCAGAAGCAGGGTGTCAGTGCCGCCGAATGGGCGAAGAACACGAGCAACCAAAAGGATCTGCACATGGATCTGCGCCTCTCAAGCAAGGAGGCGAAGGACCAGTCGATCCGGCCGACGGGTCTGGCCCTCCCGGTCATCAGCGGCGTCTCGGTCGGCGAGAAGACCTCCAAGGGGGAGGCGACCCTCGTCCTCGTTGGACAATGGTTCGGCTCCAAGACGCCGAAAGTCTGGCGCGAGTACACCGACAAAGGCGCGGTCAAGCAGCAGACCATGAAGGTGCTCAAGCCGACCGACGCCGCCTACAAAGATGTCAAAGGCAAACCATCCTTCATGAATGCCCTCACCGGGGAGAGCAAGGCGATCGTCGTCGTCCCGTCCAAGCTGCCGAAAGGACCGTTGAACAGCATCATCGTCATGGACAACGGCGTCGGCCTGGCGACTGGCGTGGATCCGAGCAACTGATCTGATCCACCGCCCCTCTATATACGGTATTCCCGCCGGCACGCATGCGGCGGGATGCCGCCTTCATGGTCAATAGAGGGTCGAAGTATTGATATGCGACTTACCCGTTGAAAACCGTCAAAAAAACAAAGAGGTGTCAACGTGTCATCGCTTCGCTGTGTCAAAGTGTCAAAGAGGTTTGAACCTCCAAACTCTGACACGTTGATACTTTGACGCCCTGACACATGGGTTGCGGGCTCCGCCCGCCTTGGCATCTTGCGCATTATCTGGTGTGTCCCTGTGCCCTTCTTGTGCCGGCAGGGAACTCCAGGTTGGCCTCAAGTTCATTGACCGGCTCCAAGGCTGTGGTTGGCAGCGCCAGGAGTAGTGGCCGCCCGGACGGTTTGAGCGGCGGAGGGAAGGCGTCGAAGAGGCGGGCCGATCCTTGCAGGAAGACGGGGATGAGGTTGAACGAGCAGAAGGCGAAGTCGACGCGGTCGTACGTGTCGCAGTTTTTGTCGAAGCGCGTCCAGGTCACGCCCGCCGAGTCCGCTGGACGAAGATCGAAGAAGCGGTTCCGCTCCTTCGAGCGGCGGTTCTTCACCTCTTTGACCGGGCCCTTGTCAGGGGTGTCATCCATGGCGGCGAGAATAAGGATGTTCGCGGTGGGGTCGCTCTTGAGGATCGACGCCGCCATGGACTTAAGTTGACGGGCCTCGTTGCGGCGCGTGTCGGACGGACTGACGTCACCGCGCTGCTCGTGGTTTTTGAGGGCGGCGGCAAGCAGGTGCAATGTGAGCGAGCCCCGGGAAACGATGATTTGCGCGAAGCCGTTGGTGGCGAGCATTTTTGCGCCGTCGATGTTGTAGGCGGCTTTGGCGAGGGATTCCGCCTTTTCGGGCTTGAATGAGCAGAGGATGCCGATCCGCGACTCCGGCCGATCCGGTTCGACCATCATTGAAAAGACATACGGCGGTGTTTTCAGCGAATCAAGCTCGTCGGCGGAGGCGAGCCCGACGATGACGGCGACGTCGGGGTTCCCCATGGCGGGCAGCGAGCGCCGCACCAGCTCGACGCGTTGTTGTGCCGATGCGGAGGTAGCGCTTCCGAGGTTCCAGAGGCAGACGGTGAGTTGCGCGCCGCGGGGTTCCTCGGCGCGGGCCGCCGCGGTGACGACGAGCCAAGTCAGTGCCAGCGTGAGTTGGAGCGTGAGTTCCAGGCCATGGGAAACGGTATGGCACCAGCTACGGCTCACACAGGGTTCGCCCTCCAGCTTGCACATGGAATTCAGATTCGTTTTGGAGGGCGAGGCCTGTCCGAGCCGTGGGGAAAGAGTACTTCCCCATTTATACAGACCACATGCGGAAGGCGACGACGTATGATAAGAAGGGTTGAGATTATTCATCACGTCTTACTCCATCCGGGAATTTTGTGGCGAGGGCGTCGTCGTCGATTGTCGGGGCATCCTTGGCGCTGATCGTCAGAACCAGCGGGCAGTGGTCCGAGGCGCCCGACCACTCTCCCGGTGGCCGGAAAACTTTCGACTTGCCGAAAACCACCTCGGGAAGGAGTCCCCGGGAGCAGAGCATGTAGTCGATGCGTCCATAAATGTCGCCGGACGCCCAGAAATGAGTCCAGACCTGTCCTTTGTCGTCGGCCAGCCTGAGGTCGTAAAGCCGCTCCGCCGTGGGCTGTTCGAATCCCCTAAGCGTCCGCAGCGGCTCGGAGCTGAAGTCGTCGTTGAGGTCGCCGAGCACGACAAGATTCGCGGCCGGGTTCTCGGCGAGGATGCCGTTTGCGACGCGGCGCAGCTCGCGGGCCTCGTAACGGCGCATGTCGGCCTGCCCGAATTTCGGATGAGGCATCTTCGATTTCAGATGCGCGGCGACGATGTGCAGTTCGTAGCCATCGAAGGTGACGGCGACATGGAGGAAGCCGCGCTGCACTGGCACGTATTCGAGGGGGCGTGACTTGTCGGTGGGACGTATGCCGAACGAGAGGTCGTCGCGCTTCTCCACTTTCGTCGGCTTGCGCGCCAGGAGCATCGCCAGATGGCGGTTGGGGTCGACACCGGTCATGATCTCGCCGTATGGCATGTCGAGACCGGCGGCCGCCAGCGAGGCGCGCAGATCGGCGAAGGCGACTGATCCTCCCATCTCCTCGAGGACGAGGATGTCGGGCCGCGCCGCCACGATCACCGCCAGAAGCGACCTCTTCGAGTCGGCGGCCTTGACGACCGCTCCGGGGCCGATGTTCTCCCCTTCAACGAAATAGTTGTGCACGTTGTACGACATCACCCTGATCTCAGGCGGAGGCGCGGCGTCCGCGGCAGTTAGATGAGCGGCAAGGATGCAGGAAAGCGCAAAGGCGGCCGCCGCCTTGTGCCGGAAAAGGAGATATGATGGGAAATATGGTACATGAGGGGAAATATGGGATATAAGGCATGATAGACAAGATCGTTTTGGGCCCTTTATCCCGTTTCTCGCATCCCGCATTCCGCCTCACTCCTCCGTTAGTTTCGCCGCCGCTTTCGCCGCAGCAAAAGTAGCAGGGAGGTTTTCGAATTCAAGATACGGATTGAGATACGGTCGCCGTCAAGGCAGCCAGAAGTAGCCTTCCAGTTGGCCGCAGGTTCGTGGCGCGCGGGTCGCGAGCCCTTTCGGCGGCGTCCAGCCGGCTCCCAGGAACGCGCCGAGCATCAGGGCGGTCTGCCCCATGGTCTCGTGGACCGTGAACTCGTTGCACTCGGGATTGATGCGCGAGTGGGGGCCGAGCATCCGCCACAGGGGGATCTCGGGCTTGTCCGCCTGAATCCCTTTCGGGAGGAAACTGACGACATGCGACTTCTTCTCGTCGGCGATGTCGTGCACGGTGAGGCTGTAGACGTTGCTCCGCACGCCGTTCGGGACGGCGACGACGCCGTAGGTGGTGATGCCGGGCACCGGCTCGTCGAATCCGTCGGCCCTGCTTTCGACGTCTTGAATCTCGCACGGGAAGACCTCGCCCACGCCGGTGGTCTGAACCATGCCGAGCGGGTTGCACCCCATTTGGAAGTCGAGGTTGAGCAGGGCGAGCTCTTTGAAAAGCTCCTCCTTGGTGAGGAAGTAGGCCAGGATCTGGTACTTCGCCCAGGTGGCCGGGACGGCACCGCCCCAGGTGCGCGGCTTGCCGTTCTCCCAGAAGTTGCGGTAGGGCGTGCTCATCTGGAAGTCGGCGCGGCCGCGCGCGAAGGCGACCAGCTCCTCCCCCGCCGCGCGTCTGAGCGACTCGTCCGCACCTTTGAGGTCGTGCCAGGCGTAGTCGAAAAGTCCCCACTGCGTGATCAGGAAGTTGGGGTACGACTTGAAGTATCGGATGCTGTCCTTGGCGAACTTCTTTTCGGCGTCGGCGAGAAAAGCGGCGTCTCCGGTGAGAAGGTAGAGGTTCACCGCCGCGTGAAGTCCGGCGA
Source organism: uncultured Victivallales bacterium (assembly GCA_964436735.1). Classification (GTDB taxonomy): domain Bacteria; phylum Verrucomicrobiota; class Lentisphaeria; order Victivallales; family GWF2-38-69; genus CAYTFM01. Next base: position 9,586 of record CAYTFM010000329.1, read on the forward strand.
AGCAGA
>CAYTFM010000330.1:0-8310 GCA_964436735.1 uncultured Victivallales bacterium
GCGGCGGCAATTGTCGTCGACCTCAATCGTGACAACCATCGCAGGCAGGCATCACAGATGAAAAAAAGGGGAAACTCGAAGTCGTACGATGGCTACGTCCCGCACCCACGCTTTGGGCATGGGCCGCAATTCACTGGATGCGACCCCAATCCCTATGATTGGGATGTGAATTTCCATTGGAACGCCACGAATGGCGAGGAGATCCGTAAGCGGTACAGGATGCTGACCGGCGAGAAGGGGCCATTCGCACACATCGCCTCCTTATCGCCGCCAAGACGGCGCATATCTGGCACCGCCATTAAAGCCGATCCCGATAAGCAACATCCCTCCATCATGCCGGTCACCCACTACTTCGATGTCGAGAGGGTGTGCCGTGACTGCGGCCGTCCATTCATTTTCTTCGCCAAGGAGCAAAAGCACTGGTACGAGACCTTGCGGTTCCCGCTCGAGGCGGACTGCGTCCGCTGCCCGGAGTGCAGACGGACGAATCAAAAGATCGCCGGAGTCCCTTCGAAAGGACCGCCCTCCACTGTATATCCGTAGACTTCCCGCAGCAAGATGCGCTTGGGCTCCAGTTCGTCGCTCCATTCGTTTGCGGGGAGATCCACCTCCAACAACAACGTCTGAGCCCCGCACTCCTCCACAACCCTGCGAAGCCTCCCGTCATGCACATACAACTCGTCGAGATTCATTCCACACCTTCCTATTACGTCACGGTCGGCGATGCGTTGCGCCGTATATGTGCGGATCACCGATGATCCTACATGCTCAGTCGGCGGGCTCCAGCGCCACCTGCTCCAGCTCCTCCCTCAAGAACTCGCTCAGCCAGATGGCCGCTCCCGTGGCGTCCGACTTCTCCACGACGTAGTGGTCCGGAAGACCATCAGCATGGAGAATATCAATAAGCGTTCCGACCTCCCCGACCCGCGGGGGCCTCTTGTTCAACCTCCATCCATCATATTCGGACGAGTCCCGGAGCAAAGCCCTCACCCGGACTTTTTCGTATTGGATCAAATCGGACATGCGACTCTCACACCATATAAAAAGGTTGCGCCAAGACCCATGAGAAGCCACTGGCTGGATTCCCGTGTCACGGCCTGGTTGGCGGATATGTTACGATTTTTATCTCCGCCTTGGCGGGGTTCCGTGCGTCATCCTTGGACACCTGAACACGATTCCCGTCAGGGTCTATAATGAAGTATTCGCTGTGGACGAGGGACAGGCCCCCCTCGGGAGTCACGCTTAAATCGATTTGGTCGAAGACTTCCTCGTCAACGCCAATGGACTGGCTTCTCATATAGGCCTTCAACTCGTTCGCATCGGCGGGCCACTTCTTGTTCTCCTCGTAAAAGCTCAGAGCCGACACGGATATCAGTCCACATGCGGACGTCCTGGAGGGGAGAATTTTTACCAGCGTGAACTTCGTGCCGGTCTGACCATCCATTTGAGGATCGCTGCTTGTGGAGCAACCGGCCAGCAAGCCAAGAAGGGCAAGTGACAATATGGTCTTCATGTGATTCCCGCTTTGCCTCCCGCCCTCGCAAACGGCTTCATGCCGATGGGGGAAGCTGAGTTGGCGTCCTTGCATTGTTGGCGGAGGTGATGGCTTTAACATACGCCATGGTCGCCTCCCTTATCTCGCCTTCGATATCGCCTTTGTGGTCCACTTGCTCTAAAATAACGCCGTATGGCAAGACTGCCCTCACGCCATCGACGAGAATATCGACGCTATGCTTTGAGAGCTCCGCCTTCACCTTGTCGAACATTCTCTCCTCGGAGCAGAATATGCTTGTCACTATCGTGAAAGAGAAGAAGTCCATGCGATCCGAGCCGGAATCGTCGGCAAACCTTACGCCCATCTCGTTCATGGTTGATGCCAGTGTTCCGCAAAACTTATGGGTGAAGTCAACAACCTTTTGCGATCTCGATTTTGATAATGTGAAGGCCGTCCTCCAGATGGCGATCAGCGACAGGGCGGCGATTATCACTAAAATGACTGTCAGGTTGTTCATAGATTGCCCACAACGTATCCATGCGTCTCGTCGGCGATATGCGGAAAAGGCGTCAGCCCGATGGGGTGCCCGAGCGTTGCTCCCCCGCCTTCAATACCTCAATCAACGCCCTGCCATGAAAGTTCCCATACAGAAGCGACATGGATTGAAGCAGGAGGTAAAGCCCCATCGTCCCGAGAACTCCAGCCATGGCTCCGAACATCATTACCATCTGCACGTGGCGTTTTATTGTCTCAGGGTCGGGCTCCAACACCTTCTTCGTGTCCGCCGCCGAATCAATAATGACGGTGCGGGTCGGAGTGAGATTCGACGAGATCCTGCCAAAAGCCGTCGGGACAAAGAACAATGCCGTATAGAGCATGAGGCAGGCGATGACCACCAGCGGAGCAAGGCTCCACCTGGATAGACGGCACTGGCGGCAGTAGGAGCGCAGCGCAACCACCTGTCCGGGCGACAGTCTCTCCCGTGGTATCCCGTGACGTCCGAGGAAATGATCCAGCGAGGCCTCGTCCCTCTTTCCCATGCGCCCCTCGATGCCGAGGTATCGACGGATCATGAAGACATAGAACAGGGGCATGCCGAGCATGTTCAGCATGATCACGATGAAGAGCCACACGCCCTTCTCTCTCCATGTGAGCCGTTTCGAGAGGCACACCCAGGAGATGTAGACCGGCCATAATGCGAAGGTCGTGTAGAGAGCGGGCCGGATCGCCGCCAGCAGCCAATCTGGAGGGCCGCCGGACACCATAGAGAAAATCCCGCTTACGGCCCAGAGGGCCAATACCGAATACGCCAAGGGCATGTAGAACGTCGGCACCCCGAGGATGGCGTAGCACCAGACCGGGAGCGGAAGACGCCGCTGCTGTGTCCGAGAATTCTCTTCCAAAATCATTCCCCCCGACTACCTGTTCTGCCCAAGCACGACAACCTCAGACGAATATCAATCAACGATCAGCCCTCCGAGGAACTCCTCGCATTCCGCCGCCTTTCTCCGCTTCTCCTCGCTGTAGGCCTCGAAGGCGGCACGTGAGTCATGCCTCACCCAAAGCCCCGACGTCTCGTCACGCCACGCCGTGTCCCTCACCACACGGCACAGATCCTCGTAGCTCCGCCGATCATCGGCCTCGGCCCAAATCCGCAGCCGCCCCTGCCTGCCGTCGGCAGCATCCGGAGTGAATTGGATGTCATGCCCATCGGCGGGCTGAGAGGCGGTCAATTCCGCACCTATGCGCCTCGCCTCGTCTTCGACCGCCTTGCGCATCGAGTCGCATAGAAAGAATTGGATCTGGTCGCACACGTGGTCCGGCTCGAACTCGATCACGTCCTGCGACTCCGAGACTTTCATCGACCACGCCTGGACCACGGCGTCACGTCTGACGATTCCGGTGGTCGCCCCCTTCCTCCAATACTCCACGCCGCCCCACAGCAAAAGCACATTGCGCAGGTTGAGCCACAGATACTTCGGAGGCCGCTCCTGGTCGATCCACTCCCCGGCGATCTTGTACTTCAATGCGAGCCGCCCACCACCGCCGCACATTGCGAAAAGGACGGCCTGGGCGTTCAGCCTGGTGGCATGGTTCAAAAGAAGGGCCGCCAACTGCTCGATTGGTGAAGCTGCGTCCATGATCCCGCGCCTTGTTGTCATCGTTCGTCAGTCGTCAACCCACGATAAGGGCTATCCTCACTGATGTTGCGGTCGCCTCAATCCCCCATGCCAGGTCGAAAGAGTAAGTCTTTCCCTCCAGCTTGGTGACTGGTGTTTGATCATTGCTCTGACCGCTGTTCGGGATGCTGTTCCCCAGGGCTGCTGGTCGTACTTCCCGGAAACGCCTGCCTGTAGACGAACGCCGTCGGCGCCATGCTCAGAGGCAGAATAAACAATGCGCCGAAATAGCAGAACGCCAGGCCGGCCACGCCGAGAGCGACGTTCAGGAATGCGAGAGCCAACAACGCCGGGAAATTGGCCCAGCCGGCGATCATGACGCCCACGACCGTGATGCCGAAATACGACCAATAGTTCCGCCTGATGAGAGTCCAGGCAAGCTTGTAGCATTCAAGCGGGCGGACCGCCCCGCTTCGATATGCGTCTTCTCCCTGTGCCATCGAAACGCTCCATGCTCGCATATCATCATGGTGATCAACGGAATCGACGGACGCCAATCGTTCAGGATTTCACCCCACCGGCCACCGTCGCCTCAATGAGAGGCAACTCTTTGGCCATCTTCGCATAGGCGAGCGACATGCCGCCCTCCTCGATGTCGGACACCGTTTCATGTGCGCCATCCGGTGATTCGTTCACGAGCATGGCGTACGGTAGTCACACCGCTGCCGGAAGTCAATAAAACCAGAACTCACATGCGGGAGGCGAAATAGACCAGCCACACAATGAGCGACGCCACGCCAATCCCCATTGAATCCGGCTCCCCGCTCTGCTCCTCTTCTGTGTGTGGTGGCTCTGGCACTTCTATGTGGAAGGGTAGACCCTCTCCGGAAAGCTCGTCCATTATGGGCTCCTCCGGTTGGTCTTCGCCGAGTGATTCCCGCCTCTTCGCAAGCCGGACATGTTTCTCGTCTACGCCGACTTCGTGCGGGAAATCATTGGTGCCGAAGGGTACTTGCCCAATCTTTATTTTGTTGCAGCGGTAGTCGATATCGCAGATTGATTACGGAGTTTTTGCCGCCAGTAACTGTTCGAGTTCTTCTAAGGAGGTAACAGGGCTTGCCGTGCAGGCCAGGAACACGCCTACGAGTCCTTGCCCTTCGAGGCGAGCTGCAGACTTGAGTGACTTGCAACCCGGTCGTTTTGCTATATCACATCGAGGCAAAGCCTGGTTCGCCGATGGTGGGGTTGGCGCGTTGATGCCTGTTGCGGACACGTTCAGGAAATGGGCAAATGTGGACTGAATTTTAATTACGATGATGTTAAGTTGGAGCCAGCTCCCGGATTTGAACCGGGGACCTGATGATTACAAATCAACTGCTCTACCGCTGAGCTAAGCTGGCGTGAAATGGAGACTTTACTGGAAAGTCGGAAATAATTCAACACCGCGAATGGATTAGCGGTTTTAATTTTGACGAAGTTTGTATATATTCCCTCTGTTTATATTTCAAGCGTGGAGTCGTTTGGACGCAAGGAGGGAAGCCTGTGGCTGACAACAGTGAATACATTCTCGATCTCCTTCGGGATTACGGAATGGTCACTGAGGAGCAGATCGACGAGGGATGGAAAAAGGTGGCCGAGTCCAACGGCACCCTGGACATCGTCGGCGCCCTTAAGGAGCTGAAGCACGTCGACGAGAACGAGTTGATGGCGATGCTCGCGCAGCAGTACGGCCTTGAGACGCTCGATCTGAACGGCTATCAAATTCCCCCCGAGGTGGTTGAGCTCATTCCCGCGGACGTCGCCAAACGCTACTGCGTGATCCCGGTGATGAGGCACAACGACACGCTCACCATCGCGATGAGCGACCCCACCGACATGGAGACGCTGGACTCGCTGCGCTATCTGCTGAAGTGCGACGTCGAGCCGGTCATCTCCCCCAAGGCGCAGATCAAAAAACTGATCGATCATCATCTTGGCACCCTCGAGCAGAACGTCGAGTCGTTCCTCCAGAACATGACCGACGAGGAGCAGGTCGAGGCGAATCTGCTGAAAGGGATGGGCGCTGAGGGCGGCGAGGCCGGCGGCGAGGATGACACCCCGATCATCAAGCTGGTGTCGCTGCTCATCGTCGAGGCGTTCAAGCGGCGGGCGAGTGACATCCATCTCGAGCCGCTGGAGAAGCGCTACCGGGTCCGGTACCGGATCGACGGCGCCCTGGAGGAGGTCGAAAGCCCTCCCAAGTATCTGCAGGCCAACATCACCAGCCGTCTGAAGATCATGGCCAAGATGAACATCGCCGAGAAGCGCATCCCGCAGGACGGTCGTATCGAGCTCAAGGTCGGCGGCAAGGATCTGGATCTGCGCGTGTCGACCATCCCGACCAGCCACGGGGAAAGCATCGTCATGCGTATCCTCGACAAGACAAGCATCCAGCTCGACATTCCGAAACTGGGGTTCTTCAGCGACGACGCCGAGCTCATCACGAAAATCATCAACATGCCCGACGGCGTCTTCCTGGTCACCGGCCCCACCGGTTCTGGCAAGACCACCTCCCTTTACGCCTTTTTGAACACGATCAACACGCCGAGCCGCAAGATCATCACGGCCGAGGATCCCGTCGAATACCAGCTCAGCGGGATCAACCAGGTGCAGATCAACCATTCCATCAAGATGACCTTCGCCAAGGCGCTGCGCGCGATGCTGCGGCAGGCGCCCAACATCATCATGGTGGGGGAGATCCGCGACCTTGAGACCGCCGAGATCGCGATCAACGCCTCGCTTACGGGGCATTTGGTCTTCAGCACGCTGCACACGAACGACGCCCCCGGCGCGGTCACCCGTATGATCGACATGGGAGTCAAGCCATTTCTTGTCGCCTCGGCGGTCAAGGCGATCATGGCCCAGCGTCTCCTGCGGCGGATATGCAAGAACTGCGCCGTCCCGGCCGAGCCGACGGACGAGGAGTTACGTTTCCTCCAGCTACCCAAGGAGCACTTCGCGCAGGCGACCCTCATGAAGGGCAGAGGCTGCACCGAATGCCGCAATTCGGGCTACCGGGGGCGCATGGGCATCTACGAGATTTTCGTGGTCAAGGAGGAGATCCAGCACCTGATTTTCGACTGCGTCTCCTCCACGGTCATCAAGGACGCCGCGCGGCGGCTGGGCATGAGGACGCTCCGTGAGGACGGCATCCGCAAAGCGATGGCGGGGATGACGACGCTTGAGGAAGTCATCACGATGACATCTATGGACGAGTCGGAGGAGAAGTGACCGCGTCCGGCCTGAGGGGCGTTGTTGCCGCGAATATCTTTCACACGCAAACTGTTGACTGAATGGATGGCACATGGCGCTTGATCCGGAAAATGAGGCATTGAAGAGCATCCTGCTGGCCGAGGGCATTGTCACCGAGGAGCAGATGCTTGAGATCGAGGACGAGCACGTCCGCACGGGTCGCCCGTTCTCCGACCTTCTTGTCGACTACAACTACCTCGACCGCGACCAACTCCTGCATGTCATCGCCAACAGTCTCGGCACCGACGTGATCGACCTCGCCTCGCTTGAGATACCCAGAGAGGTCGTCGACATGATCAGCGCCGCGAACGTCCGAGTCCACGGCGTGGTGCCGTTCGACTTCGACGGCACGACGCTCAAGGTGGTCGCCCGGGCCCCGCTGAACTACCAGATCGGCGACGAGCTGCGCTTCATCCTCTCAAAGGACGTCCAGATCTTCGTGGCCAAGGAGGAGCAGATCGACCAGGCCATCGAGAAGCACTACCCCGTCGAGACCATGCACGACATGCTTGCCGGAATGGAGCTGGACGTCACCGAGAAGGAGAGCCACCTCGACACCGAGGATGCGAAGGATCTGGAGAACTTGGCGAACGAGGCCCCGATCGTGCGCTTCGTGGACGTGGTCATGTACCAGGCCATCAAGGACAAGGCGAGCGACGTCCACTTCGAGCCGTTCGACAAAGAGTTCAAGATCCGTTACCGTATCGACGGCGCACTGTACGAGATGGCGCCGCCGCCGAAGAATCTGGCGATACCGGTGATCAGCCGCGTCAAGATCATGAGCGGGCTCAACATCGCCGAACGTCGGCTTCCCCAGGACGGGCGCATCCAGCTGAAGATCGCGGGGCGGCCCGTCGACCTCCGCGTCTCCACTCTCCCCACCCAGCATGGCGAGTCGGTCGTGCTCCGCGTCCTCGACCGCTCCGTGGTGAATCTCGACCTTGACGTCCTTGGCATCGGCCAGGAAACCCTCCAGAAGATCCGCGACATCATCCACATGCCCAACGGCATCTTCGTGGTCACCGGCCCCACCGGCTCGGGCAAGACCACCACCCTCTACTCCGCCCTCAAGGAGATCAACAAGATCGATTCGAAGATCCTGACCGCCGAGGATCCCGTCGAATACGATATCGAAGGCATCATCCAGTTGCCGGTCAACGAGGCGATCGGCATGACCTTCGGCCGCGCCCTCCGCGCCTTCCTGCGGCAGGATCCCGACATCATCATGATTGGTGAGATGCGCGACTTCGAGACCGCCCAGATGGCGATCGAGGCCTCGCTCACGGGGCACTTCGTCTTTAGCACACTGCACACGAATGACTCCGCCGGCGCCATCACCCGTCTTATCGACATGGGCGTCGAGCCGTTCCACATCACCTCCTCCCTTGTCGCCGTGCTGGGGCA
>CAYTFM010000330.1:8320-9556 GCA_964436735.1 uncultured Victivallales bacterium
TACGGATTTGTGCCTGACCAAGACAATCCCGAACGAAAGTCCATCACCGAGCTTCTCGTCATCACCAACCCGATCCGCGATCTCATCTACAAGAAATCCCCGACCGTTGTCATACGCGACAAGGCGCGGGAGCTTGGCATGGTGACGATGCGAGAGGACGGCGTCCGCTCCATCCTCAATGGCGAGACCACCATCGAGGAGGTCATGAAGTACACGTAAAGAGGGTGAACTTATTTCTTCGCATATTTTATCTTTGGAGGGTTACGCATGGCTGTTGAGATGAGTGATCTGTTGCAATTGGTTGTCGACGAGGGCGTGAGCGATCTTCATATTGAGGTGGGCGCGCCCCCCATGGTGAGGCTCCATGGTTCGTTGACGCCGCTCGACTCGCCCGTGCTCTCTCCCGAGGACACCGAGCGCATGGTCAATTCGATCACGTCGGAGGCGCAGCAGCAGAAGCTTCGCCAGGACGGCACGGTCGACTTCGGCTTCGCCTTCAGCGACAAGGCGCGCTTCCGAGTGAGCGGCCTGAAGCAGAAAGGATGCTATGGGACGGTGCTGCGGCAGATTCCCAGCACGCTGTTGACCCTTGAGCAGATCGGCCTTCCCCCGTCGATCAAGGATCTGCTCTACCGGCCCCGGGGGCTTATCCTCGTCACCGGTCCGACTGGAAGCGGCAAGAGCACGACGCTGGCTTCGATGATCAACATCATCAACGAGCAGCGCGACTGCCACATCATCACCATCGAGGACCCCATCGAGTTCTACCACAACCATAAGAAGAGCGTCGTCATCCAGCGCGAGGTGGGCACCGACGTCCCGTCGTTCAAGGAGGCCCTGCGAAGGGCACTCCGACAGGATCCTGACGTCATCCTCGTGGGTGAGATGCGCGATCTCGAGACGATGGAGGCCGCGGTGACGGCGGCCGAGACGGGGCATCTGGTGTTCGGCACCCTCCACACCACAGGTGCGGCGAGGACGGTCGACCGTATCGTCGACGCCTTCCCGACTGACCAGCAGGAGCAGATTCGTACCCAGCTCGCCTCATCCCTCGTCGCCGTCATCTCGCAGGTTCTCATGCCCCGCAGCGACCGCCCCGGCCGTATCGCCGCCTTCGAGATCATGGTTTGCACTCCGTCCATCCAGTCGCTCATACGCGAAGGCAAAACCTTCCGCATCACTTCCGACATCCAGACCGGCGCCAAGTTCGGCATGAACACGCTCGACGCGCATCTG
>CAYTFM010000331.1:0-9548 GCA_964436735.1 uncultured Victivallales bacterium
CGATGGCGCTGCTGCAACAGGCGTCGTTGCTCACACAGCAACATCCGTTGGGGGCCTGCAGGGTGAGCCCGTATCCCGACCAAACCTCCGCCCTGTCGAGCCACATCTTGTCTCCTGTGAACTCATGCAGAGATATCATGGCGGTTACCACGCGGCCGAAGGATTGCCAACCGCGCTGGAACCACTCCTCGCGCCAGTGGTCGTATTTTGGCGCGAAGTTGTGATTCTGCGACTGCAGCAGGAATCTGCTGCTCTGTTCCGCCCGGTGGAGGTAAACCTCCTTTTGAAGTCTTTCCCACAGACCGAGGTTCAGCACCACGTAGTCCGCCGTGTATTTTGTCCATAACTGATCACGTTTGATGTTGTCGAGTATGCCGCCTAACACCAGACTCATCGGATGGGTTTCCGCTAAATTGGCGTCGAGCCAGTCGGCGGCCCGCCGGCCCATATCGAGCAGCATCTCGTCCTGATACCGGTCGAAGGCGGCCAGGCATTGGAACGGGGCAATAAGATTGACGTTTTGCGGCGGCGTGAGGTTGCGCGATCTCGCGTCGTAGAACCCATGGAACGCACCAACATCATTGTTGAACTGTCGGCACAGCCAGTAGTAGGTGTTGTTTCTCGCCCGGTTTTCCAAATCCTCTTTGGCAAGGCCCAGTTTCGCGAGGAGTGGCGAGTCGCGAACACCGGCGAACTCAAGCCCCCATCCCTGCGGCGAGATGGGCATATGGATCGTCTGGATCTTCGGTCTGATTGACATGTTGCCTCCTCCCTTTTCGCAGAATGCCATTTATTTAATCAAGTAAACGGTGCATGTTATTTCATACGTTCCGTCAGGCAGTGCTCCCACCGCAGTCATTTTGGTCTCATTGCCGTAGACGGGAAACTCCGCTGTCACATAGATGTGCGTGGTGCTTCTTGAATACGTCTTCTTGCTGTCAATCTCATAAGAGCCTCCGGGGAACTCATGGCACCATGAGAGTTCCGCAAAATTATTGCCCGTCAGCTTGCCGTCATTTTCGTTGTGCGGGTCTTTTGAACTGACCTGGTAGAACACCCGGGCGAATGTATAGCCTTCCGTCTTGATTCCCTTGTGTTCCGACAGTTGATCCTCTCCGATTCCTCCTTTATCCTTGTTGACAACCATCACCGTCTTTTGCTTTTCCAGCATCAGAAAATCAGTATCCCTCGCGGCCAGCGAGAACGACAGCGCGCAGGTTAGAAAACAAGCGATGCTGAGTTTCATGAGGCTCCTCCCTTCGTGTTGTTCTGTGCGTCTGCCGTTTGCTTATGCTTCCGGATCGCCCTCTCATACACGCCGACGGTGTCATGGGTCATCCTCTCCAGAGAGAACATATCCACAGCCCGCATCCGCCCCTTCATGCCCATGTGCAGCGCCAGTTTTTTGTCCTTGAGCAGAAGGACGATCTTGTCGGCGAGTTGCTGCGCATTTCGTTTCTCGACGAAGAAGCCTGTCTCGTCCGCGGCGACGGACTCGGTCATTCCGCCGCTTGGCGTGACCACAACGGGTTTGGCGCAGGCCATCCCCTCCACCGGGACGAGGCCGAACGGCTCCTCGCCAATCGTGGGATAGACGACCACGTCGCAGCAGTTGTAGACCCAGGGAAGCTCCAGATAGGGGAATGGCTGCGTGATGATGCTCTTCGACAATCCGAGCGAACGGATGAGTTGCAGCACCTCCTCCTTGTATCCTTGAAGTTCCCGTATCCAGTCGACGATGTCCTCGGTGTCGGTGATGATGAGAAGGGCGTCGGGGACTTGCTTGAGGATCAACTGCATCGCCTTCACGCTGTAGATCACGCCCTTCCACGGGAGCATCCGCGCGGGATGGATGATCACCGGACGCCCTTCGAGCCCCAGTTCGTCGGACCATTTGCTGTCGATGTTGTCCGGGGAGAACTGTTTCACGTCTATTCCAGGGTAGATGACCTCGATGTTCTCAAGATGCGGCGCCTGCTCACGGATGCCTTTGGTGACGTGATTGCAGAACGTGATGATCGTGTCCCATTTTGCCCGTTTGAGCAAGTCCTCGCAGATGAACTCGCTCCACACCTCATGAACAGTCAACACGTTGGGAACTCCCTTTTCCCACAACTGCGTCAACGCCAGCGCGTGCTCGGGGACGAAGTGGTGGAAGTTGTGCCCATGCACCACGTCGATTTTATGGTCTGCGATGAACTGCTCGTACATCTTCCTGATGGCCGCCGTCACAGATGGATCCTCCTCGTCCGCGGCTATGTTCTTCTTGGCTTTCTCGTCGCGCACCCACTCGGGGTTCATCAGGTCGCTCCTGTAGACCTTGATCCCTTCGATGATCTCCTCGTCGGGATGCCCCAGCAGAGAACCAACTAGGACATGCACCCCCTGCCCCTGCTTGACCAGCCCTTTGCACAGATCGAGAAGATGCGACTCGACTCCCCCGGTGGTCGGGTAGAACGCGTAGTGTGTCATGCAGATTTCCATTGTCGTTCCTCCTGTTTTCTACGCTTGCTCCTGTAGTGTTCTTTGTTGCTATCGAACTCGAATGATGCTGTTCGCGGCTCCCAGTTCGTTGTGAATCTCCTCCTCGGTTGACGGATCCAGTTTCCATTCTCCGTCGACGATGAACTTGTACTGGTATTCACCGGGTGCCAGATCCACGACAGTCTGGAAGCAGTCGTACAGTCGCGTCATGGGGAGGGGCGTCCATGCGTTGAAATCTCCGGCAATGCACACCTCCCTTGCGTCTTTAACGAGCGGCCATATGAATGTCTGCCGCATTTTCTTTTGGTGTCTTCTTCGAGTCATCGCCATCTCCTTTCCCTGATACGGTTGCGGTTTGTCAGCCGCTCGCTCCTCCATAATCCCCTCCCACTATCACTCCTACCCCAGCTATCGCTCTTTTTGTATACGCTCCAACCCTACCATGGCATGGGGTCTTGCCCTACCGTAGTATTGCTGTGCCGTTTCCTGAAAAGCGTAGCCAGGCGAATCTGTGCCGCCGCAAATCCGGCACGAGGGTTGCGCAGGCATCGGGCCGCTTCTATATTCACCCTGCTGGACACCTTTGGAAGCCATCACCCGAACCGAGGAAATACGTGGGGAAGAAGCTGACAAATAGTCGTGAACCGGACATGGCGCCCCATCAAGGCGGGAAGTCCCGCTTAGCGCAGACGGTGAGGCAGCTTGAGCAGCAGATCGCCAAGTTGCGCGAGCAGGCGGAACTGCTTGAGCTCGCCCATTTGTTGGCGTGCGGCGTCGATGACAGGATCATCTTCTGGAATCGGGGCGCCGAGAGACTCTACGGGTGGACGAAGGCCGAGGCGCTGGGGTTCGCCTCTCATAAGCTCCTTCAAACTGTCTATCCCGAGCCATTGGAGAAAATTAAAGCGAAGTTGTTTCGTAAAGGATCATGGGAAGGGGAACTTATCCACACCCGGAAGGACGGTGAACGCATAACGGTCGCCAGCCATTGGGTGCTGCACCGCGACGACAAGGGACAACCGGTCGCCATCCTGGAGGCGAACAACGACATCACCGGTCGCAAGCGGATCGAGGAGGCTCTTCAACAGTCTGAGCGGCGGCATCGCCTTCTCTTCGAGACGATGCTGCAAGGCGTCGTCTACCAGGATGCCGACGGGAAGGTTGTCTCGACAAACCCCGCCGCCGAAGCAATCCTCGGAGGCGACCTGAAAGAACGATGGGGGCAGTCCTCCTTTGCCGCTGTTGGTCGCCACCAGCGTAAAGGCGTCTTGTCGTATTCTCGCCTTGAGCATCCCTCCATGGTGGCTCTTCGCACAGGGAGGGAGGTGAAGGACGCGATACTGGAAGTCTACAATCCCCAAAAGAAGAGCGTTCGATGGATCAGCGTCACGGCCGTGCCGCTGTTCAAGCAGGGGGAAGTCAAGCCCTACCATGTGTACACGATTTTCGACGACATCACCGAACGCAAGCTTAGCGAGGACAAGCAGTCCCGCCTCGCCTCGTTCCCCGAGCGGAACCCCAACCCCGTCGTGGAAGTCGATTTTGGTGGTGACAGTATCCTGTACGTCAATCCGGCTGCCCGGCAACTCTTTCCGGATATGCTCAGTCAAGGGGTGTGTCACCCATGGCTGACCGGGCTGAAGACGATGGCGGAAAAACTGCGGCCTGGCAAGGCTGCGAGCCTGCAGCGCGAGGTTCGGGTAGGCCAAAACCTCTATCAGCAGGTGGTGAGTCGCCCATTCAACGACCAGCGTGTTCGCGTGTATGGTCTGAACATCACCGACCGCGAGCGGATGAGGGAGGCCCTCCGCAAGGCGCATGACGAACTGGAGCAGAAGGTCCAGGAGCGCACGGCGGAGCTGCTCAGGGCGAACCAGATGCTGCGCATGCTTTCGGAATGTAACCTCGCCCTGGCGCGCTCGACCGACGAGACGCAGCTTATGCAAGCCATCTGCCAGGTGATCCATTTCGCCGGATATCCCAGAGCATGGGTCGGTCTCGCGGAGCGTGATAAGGCGAAAACGGTCCTCCCTGTGGCTTCCGCCGGCTTCGAAGAAGGATACTTCAAACGTTTCCACGCCAGTTGGGGGGGGGGAGGGCGTTGCCCGGTCGGAACAGCCATACGCACCGGGTGCCCAAGCCTGGTCGATGATGTCGGCGTCAGAAATGACTCGGGAACGTGGCGCGCTGAAGCGGCGCGCCGAGGCGTTGGCTCCATGATATCATTGCCTCTGTGTGGCGGCGAGCACGTTTTTGGCGCGCTCACCCTCGAGGCGAACGAACCCGCAGCATTCGACCCGCATATCGTCAACCTGTTGCGTGAGTTGGCCGACAATCTGGCCTATGGCATCACGTCGCTGCGAGCTCGGACGGAGAGGGATGTGTTCATGAGGGAGCTCAATCGAAAGACCGGCCAGCTCCGCGCTCTTGCCTCCGAGCTGACCAGGGCGGAACAACGGGAGCGGCGCCGTCTTTCCCAAGTACTGCACGACCATCTCCAGCCACTGCTGCTGGGCGTCCAGTTCAACCTGGAAAATCTGCGGCGCGCAACCGCCCCTGCGGAGTCGGCAGGAATAATCGACAAAACGCGGGACATGCTGGATGAAGGGCTTGACTTGTCGCATTCACTGACCGCCGAGCTCAGCCCATCCATTCTCTACGACGCCGGGTTGGCAAAAGCTTTCAAGTGGTTGGGCAGATGGTGCAAGGAGAAGCACGGCCTTTCCGTGACGGTGGCAGTGGATCAGGAACTCGTCGTCGAGAACGAGGAGATCCGTATCGCCCTCTTTCAATCCGTGCGGGAACTGCTGTTCAACGTGGTCAAGCATGCGAAGGTGAGAGCCGCGCGTATCCAAATGCGTCGGGATTCGAGCGGGTGGATCAACATCGTGGTAAGTGACCATGGCGTTGGTTTTGACCCCGCGAAAGCGCATCCCACCCAAGGGTTGACGGGTGGTTTCGGCCTGTTCAGTCTGCGGGAGCGCGTGGAACTGCTCGGTGGCAGGTTCGAAGTGGAGACCGCTCCCCGGGAGGGGAGCCGATTCACCATAGTCGTACCTGAGGGCAAGTGTGAGGGGCAAGTTGCCCCCATGCGTGTGGCACCCGTGCGCGTAGAACCCCTGCATCCAGAAAGACCACGTAAGAAAGTTTCGCCGGCAATTAAGGATAAAATCCGAGTTTTGTTGGCGGATGACCACGAAATCATGCGCGATGGCTTGACGAAGCTGTTGGAGGGACAAGGGAACATTACGGTGGTGGGAGTGGCGTCAAACGGCGCGGAGGCCGTCAAACTGGTTCGCGCGCTTCGTCCCGACGTGGCGGTCATCGATATCAACATGCCCCGCCTCAACGGCATCGAGGCCACAAAGGTGATAAAGGCCACAACTCCCGGGACGCGCGTGATCGGGTTGTCCATGTACGTTGAAAAGGAACATGTGGCAGCCATGCGCGAGGCGGGGGCTGAAGCGTGCCTCGACAAAGCCGGACCGTCCTCGAAACTGGTCGAGGCGGTGTGCGGTTATTAACCAAGGAGTCTGTTCATGAGCCCCATTACAGTCTTGCTGGCGGAGGATCACATGATATTCAGAGAAGGGCTTCGGTCACTGCTGAAGTCCGAGAAGGATATCGAGGTCGTCGGAGAGGCCGCGACGGGCCGTGAGGCGGTGGAACTGGCAAGGACGCTTCGTCCGGACGTAGTCGTCATGGACATCTCGATGCCGCTGCTCAACGGGCTGGAGGCCACCCGCCAGATCATTCAATCAGTTCCTGGTGTGAAAGTTCTCGTGCTATCCGCCCACAGAGATGACGTGTATATCGAACAGGTGCGGGAGGTTGGTGCCGCCGGATACCTGGTGAAGCGATCTTCTTTCCAGGCTTTGGCAAAGGCAATCAGAGAAGTCTTCAAGGGGAACACGTTTTTCCATTCCTCTGTCGCCAAGCGGAACCCTGCCGCGCAGGTCAGAAAACCGTTCGACCGAGGAATGGTGCCGGTGAAGCGGACGCCCTACCTGACATCACGTGAGGCGGAGATTCTTCAATTGGTCGTCGAGGGGAACGCTAACAAGCAGGTGGCGGAAGTGCTGGGCATCAGCATTAAGACGGTCGAGAAACACCGGCGCAACCTGATGGAGAAACTCGACCTTCACGATATTGCCAGCCTTACCCGCTACGCCATAGCGGCGGGGGTCATCGAAAGCGGTGCCCCTACATAGGCATGGCGCATCGCGCATGCTGGGCAACGGGAACCTTGTTTAAACAAGGAGTACATTCATGAGATGGCATCTTTCCCATATCGCTGGGCTCGGCAAAGAACCTGAGAAAGGCATGCCGGCGGAGCCAGCCGCTGGCGTCGATGCGTCCAGAAAGCGCGGGGGTAGGGTTGAAGACGGGCCCATCGACCGATTCGTCAAGCGCATGGAGGAGATCCTGTTTGCCGCCATCGTGATCCCCGAGTGGTGCCTAACCCTTATTCTGCCGATAGGGTTCTCCCTCCTGACTATCCGTCTTCTTCTTGCCGCAGGGGAGGATATCCGCGCCGCATTCAAATGGAGTGACACCTCCAGCGGAGGTAGAGCGTGACGGCGCTTATCCTCCTCGTCATAGGGGTGCTGGCACTCATCGGCACACCGCTCTTCGCCCTTATGGGCGGTTCAGCGCTGGTCAACTTCACGCTCGCTGGCATCAGTCCGCAGGCGGTCATCATCGAGTTCTACCAACTCGCCTCGAAGCCCATGCTGGAGGCGTTGTTCCTCTTCTCGTTCGCCGGTTGCGTGCTGGGACGCAGCAAGGCGCCGCACCGCCTGCTGCGCCTGTCCAACGCCCTCCTCGGGTGGCTTCCCGGCGGTCTGGCAGTCGTGGCGGTGGTCTCCTGCTCGCTGCTCACCGCCTTCACCGGCGCGTCGGGCATCACGATCGTCGCGCTGGGGGGGTTGCTGCTGCCGGCCCTTATCGAGAACCGGTACGACCGCACCTTCAGCCTGGGGGTGATCACCGCCAGCGGCAGCCTCGGGCTGCTGTTCCCCCCCAGCCTCCCGGTGATCTTGTATGGAGTGATAAGCAACACTCGCATCGACGATCTGTTCATCGCTGGCATCATTCCGGGTATTCTCATGATGCTTGCGGTGGCGGCCTACGCATTCTGGCGGGGTCTTAGGCTCGGCGTCCCCAGGAGACAGTTCACGTCCCGTGAGGTTGCGGGAGCGATGTGGGAGGCGAAATACGAGTTGCCTCTCCCCTTCCTGGTGATAGGCGGCATCTACACGGGCATGTTCGCCGTCAGCGAAATCGCGGTCATCGCCGTCGTCTATGTGCTGGTGGCCGAAATGATCGTCCACCACGAGGTCGGACTTCGCGACTTTGGGAGCGTCAGCCGCGAGAGCGCAATCCTCTCCGGAGGCATTTTGATCATCCTCGGCATGGCCCTCGCCGCCACAAACTATATGATCGACGCTGAGATCCCCGGCAAATTGTTCGAACTTGCGAGCGGCTACATGACGACCAAGGTTGCGTTCCTACTGGCTTTGAACATCTTCCTCCTCATCGTCGGCTGCATGATCGACATCTACGCAGCCACTGTCCTCATCGTCCCCCTCATCATGCCTATCGCTGAGAAGTTCGACGTCGACCCCGTCCACCTCGGTATTATGTTCATCGTCAATCTGGGTATTGGCTACGTGACACCGCCACTCGGATTGAACCTCTTCATCGCCAACATGCTTTTCCGCGAGCCCGTCATCAAACTCTACAGGGCATCCCTGCCGTTCATCATCCTGCTGCTTTTCGTGCTGCTCGCCGTCACCTACATACCGTGGCTCAGCCTGCTCTTCCTGAAAAGGCCGTGAGCAGAAGTTACTCGTGGGGTATTCTGGAATAATTGTACCCACTCTCTTACGGAAATATGTGTAAAGCGCACGGCACCAACATGCTCATTAAAATACCCCCCGTTTTTTTTAACTTCCCAGGATCATTTATGAATACTATTGTATGTCCTTGGTAAAAAATAACTTACCTGCGCAATCGAGATTTTTCAGAAAATAAAGGAATGGGGGGTGAGTAAGTATCCTCCGGCTCTGCCGGAGGATACTTACTTGATGCGGTCATTCAAGAGGAACCACGCCAGCGCATAATCCTAAACGAACAGTGTCCATCCCCAGCCGAGAGGCGTCATAAATAGCCCATAAGCCGCTATCAAGGTCGCCACAATTTGCGTGCCAATCCAATCCGCAATCTGATTCGCCAATATTTAAAATTTTCACCCTCATTGAGTATATTTATCATGCTGTGACCGTTTTGCTTTCATGTTTCGCCTAAATCACAACCTTGCCTACTGCAATAGGAAGACATTACCGTCAATCAACCATGATCGTCAACCGCGCCGAGTCCCTGTTTGGTATGTGGACTCCGTTGGTCACGTGGCCGACGGGCACTTCGTCCGCTGGTGATCCCTCGATGAGTAGGGGTACTGCGTCGTTGCTGTCCAGCAGGTACAGTTTCACTCTTCCAAAGCGCACCTCGCCTCTCTCACCGCCTGTTTTACCGTCGGGACAAGATGTGGCGCCACGCTGAGACTCCGGACTCCACACTGCAGTAGGCGTTCGGCATGTTGGTGTCGGCCGGCGAGTTCGCCGCAGACGGAAAGGGGGATGTTTGGCGCATCATCGCGAATCGCTTTGATCAACCGGAAAACGACATCATGCGCATCGTCGAAGTAGGCGTCCACCGCGGCGTTCTCCCTGTCTGCCGCAAACGCATACTGGGTCAGGTCGTTTGTGCCGATGCTGAAGAAATCGCAGTCTGAAGCAAGGGCGATGGCTGACAATGCCGCCGCCGGCGTCTCAATCAGAGCTCCAAGTTTAGGCAGCGAGGACAACTGGCATTTGGACGCGCTTTCGGTCATGACGCTTCTGACCGCGGCCATGTCTTCAGGAAGTGTCACCATCGGCACGAGAACGCTGAGGTCAAAGTCGGCGGAAAGCTTCAACACGGCTTCCACCTGGGTGTGAAGCAAGTCAGGAAAGTGCCGGAGAAAACGGATGCCGCGGCGCCCCAGGGAAGGATTACTCTCC